>NZ_JBQEQA010000021.1:0-119548 GCF_052045815.1 Pseudomonas sp. 22085 | reverse complement strand
CCAACGGAGTCGGCGGTGAAAGCGCCGGCAGTGATCAGGCCTTGTTTTTCGCCGGTAACCGACATGTACGCTGGTGTTGCCATGGGAGGTGCTCCTTGCGGATAAAGTTAAGGTGCCCGGGAGGCGAAATCGCCCGGTGGGTGCCTGACTGTTATCAAGGAGCGTGCCAGCTTTTGCCACGTCCCCGGGAGCCGGGGACTCCACCGCTCTGGATCGAGGCTTTGAGCGTTTTTTGATCAGCCAGGTAGCTCGAAGTGCGCAAGAANGCGCACTTGGCTGGAGGCCTTGAAACACATGGCCTCCAGCGGAATTGGTGAGCATTTTTACGAAACAAGTGCGCAACTTCTTGCGCAGTATGGCCAATCGCCGCTGTTCACGCGGAGCGGGCAATTGCACTGAGGCATTCCTCAATCGAACGTTGCTGGGTTTCGGCATACAGGCCCAACTCATCAATGGTCGAACGCCCCAAGGCCAACTCGAGCGCCTGTCGATTGGAATGTTCGCCATAGTGCGCCTGCGCCGCGTCCCCCAGGTTCGACTGAAAAATCCCCGCCGCACTGACCGGCAGGAAATCTTCGTACACCAGCGGTTCGGCTTTCACATAGCCGTCGCGTAATAACCCTTGCAGCGTTACATCTGCGGGACGACCTACTTTGCCTGTCAGGAAATAACGGAAGTACGCCAGTTCCTGCTCGCGCATGCCCTCGAGGCTGTCAGGGAATTCGCTGAAATGCTGGGTCATCAGCGCGTTGTAACGTGAGGCGTTGGCTTCGTTGGGGAAATCGCCCAGTTCATCGCGCGCCGCGTTCAGCAGGCGGTCGTACAACGCACGGCCCTTGGGGGTCAGCGCTGCGCCACGTTGTTCGATTTCGCCGAAGCGGGCGCTGTGGCTGCCGCGGGTTTGTGTCTGGTCGGTGAAGGCGATCGGCTCGTCCAGCGCCTTGAAACTGGTCTGACGCAACAGGATCGGATGCTGCCGGCGCGGCGGGCCTTCGATCACCGCTTTGGGCGTGATGCCGTACAGCGGCATCTGTGCCTGGACGATGTCGATGTCCAGCGTGCGCGGGGTCAGGTGGTTGATGTGCGGGCCCTTGAAGGCCACGACATCGGCGATCAAGCGATGCTGGGCGCTGAGCGTCTGGTATTGCGCGGCAGTGACGGTGGCGCTGTGGTGCCAGCGAAAAGTCTCCAGCGCTTGCAGGACAAATTCCCCGGCCTCGGATTCATTCAGCCCGCCAGCCGATTCGGCCTGTTCGATCAACCTTAGCGCCGATGGCGTAAAGATCGAACGCTTATCCAGCACCGATTGCGCGAAGGCCCGCAGCTCGGGGTCTTCAATCAATTCCAGTCGCAGCAACGAAGTGAACACCCGGAACGGACTGACCTGCAGCGCATCTTCATGCACCGCCCGGAACGCCGTGGAGTGCACCGGCACCCCGGCAGGGGTCAGGTCGTAATAGCCCACCGGTTGCATGCCCATCACCGCAAACAGGCGGGAGAGGGTGGCGAGCTCTGCGGCGGTGCCGACGCGGATGGCGCCGTGGCGCTCCATGTCCAGCCGTTCGATTTCGCCAGTGCTGTGCAGTTGACTGGCGATTTGCGGCTCGCGTTCCAGCACGTCGCGGTTGGTCTGTTCCACCAACTCCATCAACGCGCCGTACAGCGGCACTTCTTCGCGGTACATGTCGGACATCGCTCTGGAGAAGCGTTGGCGGATCAGGTCGGGGCTGACGAAAGGCTGCACGGTCATGAAAAAAATTCCTGGCACGGTCACGTAAAAGGTGTTGGAAAAGATCGCAGCCTTCGCCGACGCGGGCAAACGAAGAATCCTACGGACTTCATTCTGCCAACGACTGACCGTTTACCTGTCCTGACGCGAATGCTCCCCCAGAAACTCCCGATACAGACGTGCCGTGTTCGACGGCTGTTCGACCATCGGCATATGGCCGACGCCATCCCAGACATCGACCCGCAAATTGCTGATGCCTTTGCTCCACACCGGCACGCTGCTGACGTCGATCAACCGGTCCTTGCGGCCCCAGAGCAACAGTGCCGGGCATTTGATGTCCGGCAGTTTCGGCTCCATCGGCGGGCTGGCGCGAAAATCGCGGAAGATCTCTTCCAGTTCGTCGCGGCATTGTTCGTAACGCTGGGCGATGGCGTCCAGCACCAGGCCGGGCACCCACGGTGGCGAGGCCATGGTCATGGCATAGAAACGTCGGAATTCTTCCCGAGAATTGATCAGGAACGGATTGTGCCCACGGGCCAGGTGGCGCTCCATGTCGCTGGGCTCGGGCGCAGTGACGCCCGCCGGGTCGATCAGCGCTACCGAAGCGATGCGATCCGGGTAGGTCGCCGCCAGCCACGCGGCGATGTAGCCGCCCATGGAGTTGCCGATCACGTGGACTTTCTCGACGCCGCAGACGTCGAGCAACTGGATCATGCGCTTGGCCTGCACCGGGATGTCGTAGCCACCGCCGGCCTTGAAGCCGGTTTCACCGTGGCCGGCCAGGTCCGGGATGATCACCCGATACTGCCCGACAAAATGCCGGGCAAAGCGCAGCCACAGGTTTTTTTCAGCGCTGTAGCCGTGCAGCATCAGAATGCTGCTCGACGCTTCATAAGGCCCGCCTTGCCAGGTCGATACGGTCATTTCGGCAATCGGCACTTCAATCTTGTGCAACCGGTACAACCTGGCCTCCAGGGCCGCGCTCAGATCGTAGAGCCAGTGGCCGACCGCCGGGTAACTCAACCAGCTCCAGGCCACGAAAACCGCGAGGGCGACAAACAACAAAAGCATCGTGGGTCTTCCTTGTTCAAGACAGAATGTGGTCGGCCGGTTTCAGCGCCCGGGTCAACCGGTGATAGCTGAAACTGAAGCCGGGAAACATCGCGATCACATGACCGCTCCTGCTTTGATACCAACTGTGGCAGCCGCCGGTTTTCCAGACCGTGCGCTCCATTTCCCGGTGAATCATCTGAGTGTAGGTACGTTCTGCTTCGGGGCGAACTTCGATGCTGCGCAGACCTTTGGCCTGCACCGTGCGGATACAGTCGAGGATGTAGTTCATCTGCGATTCGATGATGAACAGCGCCGACGTATGCCCTATGCCGGTGTTCGGCCCCGTGACGATAAACAGGTTGGGAAAGTCCGGCAGGCTGGTGCCGAGGTAGGCGCGCGGGTATTGCGCCCACACGTCGCGCAGTTGCACGGCGTTTTTTCCGCTGACCGGGTAGGAAATCACGCCGTCGGTGGCGTCGTAACCGGTCGACCAGACGATCAGATCGACGTCGATGTGCTGGCCGTCCGTGGTGATGATGCCGGTTTCGTCGAGGCTGGCGATGCCCTGTTCGCGGCTGTGCAATGTGACGTTGGGCCGGGTCAGCGCCGGGTAATAGGTGCTGGAGACCAATACCCGTTTGCAGCCGATGGTGAAGTTCGGTGTCAGTTTTTTCCGCAACTCGGGGTCAGTCACCTGGCGTTTGAGAAACTTCAGGGCGTGTCGCTGCACCATGTGAATCGCCGGTTTCGAGTATTTGAAGGCGATGACCCGGGTTTCGAATTGCCAGTAGATCATCCAGCGCAGCAGTTTGTAGGCCGGTTTCAGACCCAGCAACCAGCGCTGGAACCGCCCGAATGTACGGTCGGCCCGGGGCAGCACCCAGTGCGCGGTGCGCTGAAATACATGCAAATGGGCGACCTTCGGTGCAATCGCCGGAATCACCTGAGCCGCACTGGCACCGCTGCCGACAATCGCCACGCGTTTACCGTGATAGTCGTAGCTGTGATCCCAATTGTTTGTATGAAAGGTCTTGCCCTGAAAGCGATCCTGACCGGGGAAGTGTGGGATAACCGGTTGGCTCAACGGCCCGGTGGCATTGATCAGGAACTGCGCATAAAAAATGCCTTTGGTGCCAGTGTGTACGGCCCAGCGTTTTTCGGTGTCATCCCATTCGACGCGCTCGACGTTGGCCTCCAGTTCTACCCGGTCGCGCAGGCCGAAGCGTTCGATTACATGGTCGGTGTAGCGGTGCAGTTCGGCCTGTTCGGCGAACATCTGCGTCCAGCGATAAGGCGCAAATGACAAGGAATACAGCGGCGACGGCACATCCACCGCTGCGCCGGGGTAGGTGTTCTGGCACCAGGTGCCACCGAAAAAGTCCCGGCGTTCCAGCAAGCGAAAGTCGTCGATACCCGCCTTGAGCAGATTGACCGCCGCGCACTGGCCGCCAAAACCGCTGCCGATAATCAACACTTGGTAGGTCTGCATGGGCCTCCTTCTTAGAGTCTTTTTTCCATTTTCATCCTTTCATGTATAGCCAATCATTTGCCTGCCGTGTGGTGCTGATGACGGGGTATTCGGCCCGCTGGCCGGTGATGGCTATTTAACGTTGCCCTGATAGACTCCCAGCACATCCGGTCTGCGGTCTGCGCAATGCCGTCGAGTGGTCGAGGCCCTTATGGGAAGAACGGGAGGAAAGGGACTTTCACTGGCCAGGAGGCTCTATGCATCGCGAATCCTCGGGCTGGTCCTGGGGCTTTTGTGCGTGAGTGTCGCGATGTACCCGCTCGATCCCCCCGCCTGGGTCTGGGCGCTGATGCTGTTCAACGGCCTGGTCTGGCCGCACCTAGCTTATCAATGGGCTCGTCGGGCGAAGGTTCCTTACCACGCCGAACACCGCAATCTGTTGATCGATGCTTTTCTCGGTGGCTTCTGGGTGGCGGCCATGCACTTCAATCCCTTGCCCAGTGCCACGACCATTTCGATGATGGCGATGAACAACGTTGCCATCGGCGGCTTGCGTTTTCTGCTGGCCGGGACGGCGGCGCAGTTGCTTGGTGTCGGTGTCGGGCTGGTGGTATTTGCCCCGGCGTTCGTCCCGATGACCACACCGGCACAGCTTTATGCCTGTCTGCCGTTGTTGACGCTGTATCCGCTGGCGCTGGGCTGGATCTGCTTTCGCCAGGCCTATACCCTCGGCTTGCATAAACGTGAACTTCTGGCACTGAGCCGCACCGACAGCCTCACCGGTCTGCTCAATCACGGCGCCTGGAAGGATCAACTGGAAATCCAGTTCGAACGCTGCAAGCGCCAGCAGACCGGTGCCGCGATTGCGCTGATCGACATCGACCACTTCAAGGCGATCAACGACACCTACGGCCATGTGGCGGGCGATATCGTTCTGCGTCAGTTGAGCAAGATGCTCAAGCAGAACCTGCGCATGGCCGATGTGGCGGGGCGATACGGCGGTGACGAGTTCTGCGTGATCCTGCCGGACTTGCCGCTGTTCAATGCGGCGCAGGCGATGGAAGCGTTGCGTGAGCGTTTTTCCTTTCTGGTGTACGAACAGAACCCGGCGCTGAAAGTCAGCCTGAGCATTGGTCTGGCGGCGCTCGACCCGGCTCACGGCGACGCGACGCGCTGGCTCGATGACGCCGATCAGGCACTGTATGAAGCCAAGGCCGGCGGACGTAACCGGGTGATTTGCTGCAGCGATAACAACCCGCGACGTGAGGTATTCGATTCGGTTTGAACCGATCGGGTGTCGCATCGGGGATAGAGCCTTGGGCGGATGTCAGGTACGGTTCAGTACCCGACACGAAACAAGGATTGATTCATGACGTTCAAATTCCGTCGTTCTCTGCTGGCCGGCCTGTCCCTCACTTTTGCAGCCTCCGGTGTCTTTGCCGAACCGCACAAACAGGTGCTGGCCGACGCCGAGCAATACCAACCCGAAGCCCTGAAACTGCTCGAGCGCCTGGTCAATATCGACTCCGGTTCCGGCTATGAACCGGGTCTCAAGCAAGTCAGCGACATCGCCATCGATGAGCTGAAAAAGCTCGGCGCCACCATCGAACTGGTGCCCAACACCCCGGAAAAAACCAACCATGTACTCGCCACGCTCAAAGGCACCGGCAAGGCGAAAATCCTGCTGATGGCGCACATGGACACGGTGTTCAAGGAAGGCTCCGCCGCCGAGCGACCGTTCCACATCAAGGACGGCCGCGCCTACGGGCCGGGCGTGATGGACGACAAGGGCGGGATCGTCGCTGGCATCTATGCGCTGAAAGTCCTCAAAAACCTCGACTTCAAGGACTACGCGCAAATCACCTTTCTGCTCGATGCCAGCGAAGAAACCGGCTCGGACGTCGCCACCGACCTGATCAAGAAAACCGCCAAACTCCACGACGTCACCCTCAACCTCGAACCGGGTCGTCCGGCCGATGGTCTGGTGGTGTGGCGCAAGGGCAGCGCCACCGCGCTGGTCGAGGTCAAGGGCAAGGCCGCCCACGCCGGCGTCGCGCCGGAACTGGGGCGCAACGCGGCGATGGAAGCGGCGCATCAGATCCTGCAACTGGGCAAGCTCGGCGACGAAGCGAAGAAAACCACGATCAATTTCACTGTGCTCAAGGCTGGCGACCGCACCAACGTCATTCCAGATCAGGCTACAGCCAAGGCTGATGTACGGGCGGCGGTGCCGGAGGAGTTCGACCGGATCGAGAAGGATCTGGCGCGGGTGTCGCAGGACAAACTGATTCCTGACACCGAAGTGAAGACTTCATTGCAGCGCGGCTTGCCGCCGATGCCACAGACGGCGGAGTCAGACCGTTTGATGGCGATGGCTCAGGGGATTTACGGCGAAATTGGTCGCAAGTTGACCGAAGAAGGCAGCGGTGGGGCGGCGGATGCGAGCCTGTCGGCCGGGGTAGGGACGCCGACGCTGGACGTGTTCGGGATTGTCGGCGGCAACATTCATACGCCGGAGGAATACGCGGAGGTGGAGAGCGTGGCGCCGCGGATTTATCTGTTGTCGCGGATGATTATGGAGTTGGCGAAACGGTAACGGCAGGCAGCGGTTTCGCGGCGGGCGCCATGCGAGTGAACTCGTGATGGCGTCGGGCCGCTCTGCCTCTTTGTAGCGTGGTGCGAGGTTACTCTTTGACGCTCATGTATTCCTTGGCCCAGAGGATGTATTCCTCAGGCTGGGTGTAGGTGTGGGTCAGTTCGGTGGCGCTCAGGTCGGAGGCCTGGGTGAAGATCTGGCGCTGTTCGCGCAGGCTGTCGTAAGTCGCCTTGATCGCCGCGAAGTAAGCACCGTGGCCGTCGATGGTGACGCGCACGCCCAGTTCGGCCAGGCGTTTGTCGTCGCGCAGCGCCGGGTTGCCGTAGGTCACCAGCATCAGCGGGACGGTCAGGTGCTCGGCGATCTGTTCGAGCTGGTCGAAGTCCTGAATACCGACCATGCAGATACCGTCGGCGCCGGCGGCCTGGTATTGCTTGGTGCGGCTGATGATTTCCTGGTTCGGCAGGATACCGGCGTTGGTCCGCGCGATGATCGCCATTTCCGAATCGACCCGGGCTTCCAGTGCTGCGCGGATCTTGCCGACGCCTTCGGCGACGGTGATCAGGTCGGTGGATTTACGGCCGAACTGGGCCGGCAGCAGGGTATCTTCGATGGTCAGCGCGGCGACACCGGCGCGTTCCAGTTCGACGATGGTGCGCATTACGTTCAGGGCGTTGCCGTAGCCGTGGTCGGCGTCGGCGATCACCGGCAATTGGGCGACACGGCCGATGCGGGTGGCCTGCTCAGCGAATTCGCTGAGGGTGATCAGGGCAAAGTCCGGAGCGCCCAGAACCTGCAACGAGGCGACCGAGCCGCCGAGAATCCCAACTTCAAAACCCAGGTCAGCGGCAATGCGGGCGGACATCGGATCGAACACCGAGGCTGTGTGATAGCAGGTGTCGGAAGCCAGCAGCTGACGGAAGTTACGGCGCAAATCTTGATGAGAAAGCCTGGTCATACGAGTTCCACCAATACAAAGGAATGGAAAGGCTTGAGCAAAGGTGTCAACGCCGAAGGTGAAAAGGCTATCACGCGAATGGGTCAAGGATCATGACGAATTTTTACAGGGCGACAAACAAAAGAGGCCGCAGACGTTTACCGTCTGCGGCCTGATTCGCTCCTGGGCGAAGGAAAAAAATTAAGCCTTCTGGATCTCGCCCCAGATTTTTTTTATTTCGTGGATGTTACCGACGTTGAAACGCGGAATGACCAATTGGGAGCAAAGAATCGAGGGCTCATCCGTTTTCAGGTTAGTGTTGATGACGCTGCTGTCTGCACGCAGAAGCGGGACGTCGTTGAAGTTGTACTGAGTCATGCTCATGTGATTTTCCTTTTTTATTTGTGTGGTCGGCATATGGCTAACCGTGGTTGAACAGGGACATCGTCTTCTCGTAAAAAGCGATTTCCTGCATGGCAATGCCGGGGTAGATCGGCACGTAGTTTTCGTCGAAGCACCAGGCTTCTTCGCTTTCTTCTGCCCGCGGAGCATGAATTAACAGACTCAGCGAGGCAGACATCTGTTGCGGCGGCAGTTGGCGATGAATCTCATAAAGTGGCTTCATATGAAGAACTTCACCGGGCGCCAGTTTTAGTTCGTGTTCCTCTCCAAGTTGTGGTCGTACTCCGCAACTGATAGGCGTGTGATCGAGAATTTCGCGTTTGATTGTCGTGTAGCCATCTCCGGCATAACCGACGCAATACATCTCAAAGTCGTGTGTATGGTTCAGGCCGTAGATGAATGTTTCGCCTTCTTCTTTCGAGTTGACGGGTGACCAGAATCCCAGGCGAACAGTGTATTTTTCGTTTGAGTGCAGCACGAAGGCATAAGCGTTATAAAGCATGTGTTTAACGCTGAAGCCATTCTGCTGGATGCCTTGGTATAAATATTCGCTTAATAAGGTTCTATGCGTAGCTAGACTTTTCAGGTCCTCGATTATTTTGTTGTGGTCACACTCTGTGTCGTACGTGTTCATGCGCTGAATGAACGTCTCGATATTCATTGTGCGCACTCCTGTTGGTAATCGAGGAAGCTGTTCAACTTGTCATTCCGCAACAGCCTCATCACTGGCGCATAAGCCAATGCGGCTTGTCTGTCTTGCTCCGCGATCACATTGAAAGCATTCCAGGCCACAGCCGCATGGCTGTGATAGACGAGTTCTTCGGCAACCTTTCGACGTTGCGGGTCTTGGGCAACTTCCAACAATTCCAGAGCGACCAGGAAGCGCGCTGCGCTTTGATCGTTCGGCAACCAGGCAACTTTTTGCAGCGTCTGTCGATCGTAGACGCTGATGTCTGCACGTCTGTCCACCAGGGTCATCGCACCGAAGGCAATGTCTGGGGCGCATTCATACAGTTCTTTGGTGCCGTCGATGTACAACGGGCTACCCTCGTTTATGGTAACGCTGCCAATATGCTTGAGGCCGTTGTCGTCGATCTGGTAGTGCTGAACGTCGAACGAATGACCGTCAATGGAAAACAAAAAAGTCTTGCCCGGAATCGAGTACATATAAGGCGAAGCTGCGTTATTGCCGGGGATTTTGATGCTGATATTGCCAATGTCGTTGCAATAAAGTGTCAGGTTGTTGTTGTGTAAGTTGGTGATGTTGAGAATGCGTGTCTTGTAGAGAATGTGTTCTGGTGTTTTGTTTTTGTTATTGATTGTTTTTACAAGTTTCTCGACTTCCGCTCGCATGTTGCAAGTTCTGATTTTTTGCAGTAGCTCTGATGGCGAGAGACTGTTGGTTAATAGTTTGGTGATCATGCTGTTTCAGTTTGGTGTTGAGTTGGGGTGACTTTAGTCAGTTGGATGTAAAGTCGCAAACCTTGAGGTGTGAGTAGTTGTGTTTATATATGTTTGTTTATGTTTTTATTTGAAATGGTCGATGATGAAACGAATGGGATGGTTGTTTTCGGGCTGTTTGACTGTTCGCCCACAGCTTTACGCCCGGTGCAAGCCATTGGCTTTGACCGTTTCGGGAGTACTTCAAGGTTTTGCGCTGCGATTAACGAGGAAGGGGGAGGGCGGGGCTGCTGGTGCGATTGTGGAGCAGCCCTTGGTTGGAACGGTTGCCGTTCAGGCCGCCACCGCCTGCTGCTGTTGATTGGGTAACGGCACCGCCCGCACCGAATTACCCGGTTGCAATTGCAGGCGTTTGGCAGTGAGACGGTCGATCACCAGACTGCTGCCTACCCGGCGTCCCGCCGCGACGGTTATGCGGCAGTTTTCCAGGCGTCGGTTGTGGATCAGCCACAGCGGCGCCTGATCGTCCGGCGTGCCAATGCTCAGGGTCAGTTCCAGGCTGTCGCGCACCGTGCGGATGCTGCGGATCGGCGCCTCGATGACCGGGCCGCCGTCAAAAATGTCGATGTAGCCTTTATGGGCGAAACCCTCGGCCTGGAGAATCTTCAGTGCCGGCTCGGTGTTAGGGTGGGCCTGGCCGATCACGGCCTGGGCCTGTTCGGTGAGCAGGCAGGTGTACAGCGGCTGGCGCGGCATCAGTTCGGCGATGAACGCCTTGTTGCCCAGCCCGGACAAGTGGTCGGCGTGACTGAAATCCATCTGGAAGAAGTGCCGACCCAGACTGTCCCAGAACGGCGAACAGCCTTGTTCGTCGGCGCTGCCACGCAGTTCGGCAATCATCTTTTCGCCGAACAGGTGCGGGAACTCAGCGACAAACAGCAAACGCCCCAGCGACAGCAGACGTCCATTGCTGCCGTGGCGCTGATCGTGGCGCAGGAACAGCGAGCACAGTTCCGATTGGCCGGTCAGTTCATTGTTGAGGAACAGGGTCGGGATCTGCCGCTGGATGCCAAGATCCGGTGCCGAACTGACGGTCAGCCCGACCCGGTAGTTGTACCAGGGCTCGCGCAGGCCGACGGCGCCGGCCAGGGCGCTGACCCCGACCACTCGCTGCTCGTCGTCTTCAAGCACGAACAGATAATCGGCATCGGCCCGCTCGACCTGTTCAGCGAACGCCCGTTGCGCCCAGCGTACCCGGTGGGCCAGGCGATCTTCATTGGCGGGCAGGGTGGTGAACCCCGGCCCGGCCTGTTGCACCAGCGTCATCAACGCTGGCAGGTCGCTGACTTTGACCGGACGGACAATCATGCTGCAACTCCTTTTGCGCGCCAGTTCGGGCACTGTCGTTGGGTAGGGGCGCGGTTCACAGGGCGATTACCCGGATCGTGCCGCCAGCGCGGACGTTGAGCGCCGCGCACAGGGCCGGATTGAGCGCCAGGGGCTGACCGGGCTGATAATCCAGCTCGGCGACCACGGCCCGAAAACCATGCAGAGCATCGTTGCTCACCAGATAGCGACCGCGAGCGTCGATCAGGGGTTCCTCCTGAACCTTGGCTGTCTGGCTAAGGGCGATCGAACGAATATTGGCGGTGCGTGCATATAAGGTCGGGCCGGCATCGAACAGATCGATGTAGCTGTTGGTTTCAAAACCCTCGCGCTCGAGGATGTCGAAAGCTTCCTGGCCGTCCGGGTGGATACGGCCGATGCAGTCCTGCGCCGCCTGCGGCAGCATCGGCACGTAGATCGGATATTGCGGCATCAGTTCGGCGAGAAACGTACGGCTCTGCAAGCCGCACAGTCGCTCGGCCTCGACGTAGGGCAGGTCGAAGAAATGTTTGCCCAGCGCATCCCAGAACGGTGAATGGCCTTGCTCGTCGCTGTAGCCGACGATTTCAGTGATCACTGCTTCGGCAAAACGTGACGCGTGAGCGGCGATGAACAGCAGCCGTGCCCGCGACAGCAATTCGGAAAACGGCGTGCGCACCAGTGCCGCGTCGATGTGGAAACCGCGCAGCAGTGTGTGTCCGCTCAGGTCGTGGCACAGCGACAGCGCCGGCACGCCGTGCTCGATGTTCAGCTCCCGCGAAGCGCTGGTGAAGTGGCGGTTGCGCAGGCTGTAGAACGGCTCGTTGAAACCTGCGGTGGCGAGAATTTCCGAACAGCCGACCAGTCGGCGGCTGTCGATGTCTTCCAGCACGAAGAAGTAGTTCTCCGGGCCCTGGGCCACGGCATCGCTGTCGAACGAGGCGCAGGACGCGGCGATTTTTTCGCCCAGGCGTTCGCTGTCGTCCGGCAGGGACGTGACGCCCACCAGGCTGTCGCGCGCCAATTGTTGCAATTGAGGCAGGTCGTTTGGCTCGACTGGACGTAAGACCAGCATGGATGCACTCCTGTATCAAAAGGTTCGGCCCATTCGCCGAACCTGACTATCACTGTCGGTTTCCACGCGTTAAAGCGGCGGTCGCCTGATTTGTTGTCAGACGCCGCTCTTTTTCTTGTCAGCCATTGCTCGGGTCAGGCAGCGCGGTACTGGCGCCGAGCTTGTTCAGGAAGAACAGGTACACCAGACCCAGAGCGATCCAGATCAGGCCGAGTTTCTGTGCATCGACGCCCATGTTGTACATGATGGCCGCGACGATGATGAAGCCGATCACCGGGCAGATCAGGTGACGGATCACCTGGCCGGATTTCTGCCGGCGCCAGTAGTAATTGATCACGGTCAGGTGCAGCAGCATGAAGCCGCTCAGGGCGCCGAAGTTGACCAGCGAGGTCAGGGTGTCCACCGAATTGATGAACAGGTAGCAGATCACCAGCGACAGCACGGCTACCAGATAGATGCTCAGGTACGGTGTGTTGTGTTTCGGATGCACCTTGGCCAGCACTTTCGGCAGCTTGCCGTCGCGGGCCATGCCGAACAGCAGACGCGAGACTGCCGCTTGCGAGGTGATCGCTACCGCCACGCCCCAGGCCAAAGCGGTCGCGACACCGGTCAGGGTCGCCAGCCAGCTGCCGGCAGCGATTTCGGCGATTTCATAGAACGCGGTATCGGCGGATTTGAAGCCCATGCCGGCTGCCAGATCGGTGGCGATCCAGGTTTGTGCGACGAAAATCACACCCATCACCACCAGAGTGATCAACGCCGCTTTGCCGACACTGCGGCCCGGATCGCCCTTGATCTCTTCGGCAAGGGTGGAGATCGCATCGAAGCCGAGGAACGACAGCACCGCAATCGAAACCGCTTGCATCAGCAGAGCGAAGTTGAAGGTTTCCGGGTGATACAGCGGCGCCAGGGTCAACTGGCCGTTGCCGCCACCGTTGTGCAGGGCATTCCAGGCGTAGAACAGGAAAATCCCCAGTACCACCAGCTGCGCCAGCAGGAACAGGATGTTCATGCGGGCGGTAAAGGTGATGCCGCGCAGGTTGACGAAAGTCGCGCTGACCAGGAATGCCAGAATGAAGCCGACCTTCGGGATGTCCGGATACAAGTGGTTGAGCGCCATCGCCGCGTACACGTACAGCAGCGGCGGAATCAGCAGGTAATCGAGCAGCATCAGCCAGCCGGCGATGAAACCGACATGTTGATTCAGGCCCCGCTGTGCGTAGGAATAGACCGATCCGGCAATCGGAAAGGCTCGCGCCATGCTGCCGTAGCTCAGCGCGGTGAAGACCATCGCCACCATGCCGATGATGTATGCCAAAGGCACCATCCCCGGTGCCTCGGCATTGACGTAGCCATACACGCCGAACGGGGCGATGGGGATCATGAAGATCATCCCGTACACCACCAGATCGGTCAGTGTCAGGCTACGTTTCAACTCCTGTTTGTAGCCAAACTCTTCTATTTCCATGAAGCGCAACTCCTTGTCAGCCAATCGGTCGTTTTAGTTGTTATATCGGTCCGTCGTTTACAGCGTCAGCGGTGGTTACAACAATCCTTACAACAATGGAGCCAGATAATCCGCCCAGCGAGAAACCGCTTCCGGGCTGCGCAGCAGGTCATTGCGCACCTCGATCAACACCGACTCCAGGCCCCGGGCATCGCCGTGCACCGGCACGGTCATGTCGCCCAGCGGGTCGATCCTGTAGGGCTGGTTGCCGGCGACTTTCAACGGATGTCGCTCCAGACCGTCGAGCATCCGCTGGGCATAGGCCCTGGCCTGACCGAACAACACGCCGACTTCCAGCTCCCGCGGCTGGCCGTAGTACACCGGGGTGAAGCTGTGAATCCCCACCACCCGCACCGGCCGACCTTCGGCCAGACGTGCATCGATCAATTGCTGCAGCCGCGTATGAAACGGCTTGAACAGGCTCTGGCGACGGTATTCGCGGGTGGCCTCGTCAAGCTCACGGTTGCCCGGCACCTGATAGATTTCGCTCTGCGCCGGAATGCTGTCGAGCGCATGCCGAGGGCGGTTGAGATCGATCAGCAGGCGCGAATAGTTGGCGCTCAACAGCGTGGCGCCCAGTTGTTCCGACAATTGCTCGGCCAGCGCCAGGGCGCCGATGTCCCAGGCAATGTGTTCGCGCGCCGCCGTGTCATCCAGGCCCAGATTGTTCAGGGCTTCGGGGATGTAGCGACTGGCGTGTTCGCACACCAGAATCAGCGGGTGCGTCGAATCTTCACGGCTCAGGTTGTAGACCGGTCGGGTGTACAACCCAAGCTCGGCGGATTCAGTACAGGCGTGCATAGTGCTCACACAGGTCAGCGGGCGAGAGCTGTTCCGTCAGCGCCAGTTCCTCGGTTTTAAGGGCGAAAAAGGTTTCGAGCAACGCGCCTGGCAGCGCTTCGATCAGCGCTTCACTGCGACGCAGGCAATCCAGTGCCTGGGCCAGGGAGGCGGGCAGGGCGACGATGCCTCGGGCCTTGCGTTGTTCGTCGTTGAGTGAATCGGGTATTTCATCAGTGATGGCGTTTAGCGCCAGACGCTGCTCAATGCCCAGACGCCCGGCAATCAACAGCACGGCCATCGCCAGATGCGGCGAGGCGGTGGCATCCAAGGCGCGGAATTCCAGGTTGTATTGCTTCGCCACGGGCTTGTTGCCCACGCTCACGGTCGGGCAGATGCGCAGCGCCGCTTCGCGGTTTTGCTGGCCCAGACAGGCGTAGGACGCGCTCCAGTGATGCGGTTGCAGACGTTCATACGACACCGGCGTCGGTGCAGTGAACGCGCACAGCGCCGGCAAGTAATGCAGCACGCCCGCCGCCCAGTGCTGACCCAGGGTCGACAGACCATTGCTGGTGCCGGCGTCGTAAAGCATCGGCTGACCGGCCAGGTCCAGCAGGCTGACGTGCAAGTGCACGCCGTTGCACACCGCGTCGGCGGCGGTCTTCGGTGCGAAGCTCAAGTCCAGGCCCATCTGCCGGGCGATTTCACGGGTGATCTCGCGCACGTTGACCGCGCGATCCGCCGCCGCCACGCCAAGGGCGGGACGGCAGGTGATTTCGTATTGATGCTTGCCGTATTCGGGCAGGAACATTTCCGGCTCGACCCCACCGGCGCGCAGCGCACTGAGCAGCCAGCCACCGAATTCCGCACCTTGGCGCTGGGCTTCGAGCGAGAAGGCCAGATGTTCGGCAAACCCGGCGTGCAGGTTGAATTCGTGTTCGAACGCGGCGTTGATCTGCAGGCCAAGCTCATCGCGATAGCGCTCGACCTCATTGCGCAGCAGGGTGCGCGGGCAGGCCGCCCATGGTCGGCCATCGGTTTCGCGGATGTCGCCATGGATGAAATCCAGTGCTGGCGCTGCGGCGTCCGGGCCGTTGCCGACCCTGACGCGGCTGGCCAGATCGGGAATCAGCCGCAGATCGCCATAAGCGCCCCACGGACTGGTCGAGGCGATGATGTCCTGCGGCGTCAGCGCGCTGTTGGCTGGCACCCAGCCGCAGCCGGCGGCCTGATAGTGCTCCAGCTCATCGGTGGGAAACGAACGGCCACGGGTGACGCCGATCAGGTCGGTGGTGACGATGGTGGTCATCGGCAACGGCGACAGGCGTTCGCTCATGGCTGCATCTCCTGCAACCGGCCGAGCACGGTGTCGGTGTCGGTGATCCAGCAGTAGCCCTTGATCGCATTCAGACAGGCGTCGTGGCGTGCTTCGGTGTACGTCGCGCAGGCGTCCGTCACCAGGGTGACGAGGTAGCCACGATCGGCGGCGTCGCGCACGGCCATGTCCACGCACTGGTCGGTGACGATCCCGGCGATGATCAGGTGACGGGTTTGCAGATTGCGCAGCACGTAGTCGATGTTGGTCGAGTTGAAGACCCCGGACGAGGTCTTGGGCAGCACGATTTCGTTTTCTTTCGGGGTCAATTCGGCGATGACCTGGGCCTGCGGGCTGCCCTTGGGCAGGTGCATGTCCGACAGTTTGTGATCCAGCGAGCGATCGCGGCCGTCGGCGGTCAGGCTTTCGATCAGGGTGTGCAGCACGTTCTGCCGTGCGTCGCGAAAGGCGTTGAGCAGTCGGACTTGATTGGGCACCACTTGCGAGCGCGTGCGGTTGAGGAAGTACGCGGCGTCCGGGCCTTCGAGGTGCGGGTCGAACTGTGGCTCGAGCCAGGCGCGCTGCATGTCCACCAGCAACAGGGCGGTGTGGTCGGTGACAAACGGCAGGTCCCGTGGCGAACGATGGGGAAGGCTGAACATCCTTATTTATCCTCCAGCAAATGGGTGTCGAAGTCGTTGCGCAGGGCATCGATGCCTTCCAGGCGATCGGCCAGGTCCGGGCTGCGCAGGGTCAGGCAGGCAATCAGCGCTTCAACCTGAGCCAGCGCCGGGACCATGGTGTCGAACGGCGAAGCCGACTCCACCGGTGCGCTGATGATCATGTCGGCCAGTTCGCGCAGCGGCGAGGCGTAGATGTCGGTGAACAGCACGACACGCGCGTTGCTGTTCTTCGCCGCGCTGGCCACGCGCAGGGCCTGGGTCTGATAGCGGCGATAATCGAACACCAGCACCACGTCCTGGCGTTGCAGGTCGAACAGGCGATCGGGCAGTTGCGCGTTGTCTTCCAGCGCAAAGCAACCGGGGCGAAGCAGGCGCAAGTGGTTGAGCAGGTAAGTCGCCATCAGGCTGCTGAAGCGCCCGCCGAAGCAGTAGACCTGATGCCGGGTGTCGAGCAGCCAGTCGGCCAGAATTCGTACATCTTCCGGTTGGGTCAGGGCCTGGGTTTCGGCCAGCAGGTTATGGCTATGAGCCAGATAATGGCTCCAGGCATCGTCCTTGTTCTGATGTGAGCGCGGTTGCAACAGAGTGCGCGGCGAGCGCAGGCGATGGTCCATGTCGCTGAGCAGGGCGTCCTGGAATTCGGCGTAACCACCGAAGCCGAGTTTTTTCACCAGCCGCACGATGGTCGGATCGCTGACGCCGGCGTGTTCGGCCAGGCGCGCCATCGGGCCAAGCCCGTTGCGTGGATACTGATCGAGCAAAGCGCGAACGACTTTGCGCTCCGACGGCGTCAGGTCAAGGCCGGGGTCGGTGATCAGGTCTCTGAGAGGGGGCATCCGGGCTCCTGCTGGATGGGGTGTTGAATTCGCTTCATAATCCGTTAAAACAGTATTTATGTAACTGACGCTACATGTCTAGTGAATTTTTCCGCGTTTAAACCAAGCCCCAAAATGGGGCGGGATGCCCGTAACGTAAGGGTTACACGGATGTCGATCAGTCTTGTAGTCCATTGCTCGTTGCGGTGTCAGACATTGCCGCTTTCACACACTCAAGACATCCAATCGACTTGCCCGGGGGCTCCCGGTTTACGGCACAATCACCGTTACATCCGCGAATTTGCCGATGACCATCCTGTCTTCCAGCCGAGTGACTTCCCGTGCAGACCACCCGTTTGACATTGATCTGCCATGCCAGAACCGTCGCACAAAAATTGGCGTGTTTTCCTACGAACGAAGCTGTTGAAGAAACGGCGTTGGCGTCCTGCTCGCTGGCTTCGCGTTTCGACACGGCATTCCGTCTGATTTGCGGCCCGGAATTGCGTACCCGCCAGACGGCGGCGTGGTTTGGCCATGAAACGCTCATCGATCAGGCTCTGCGTGATTGCGACTGGGGAGGCTGGCAAGGTCAGTCGATCAAGGCACTGCAACAGAACGAACCCGAGGCGTTGCAAGCCTGGCTCGAAGACCCACATGCCGCCCCTCATGGAGGTGAGTCGGTGGCGCAACTGCGTCAGCGGGTGGCGGCGTGGCTGGTTTCACTGCAAACCACACCGGGACACGTGGTGGCGGTCACCCATCCGTTCGTGATTCGTGCTGCCTTGATGCAGGTCGTGCAGGGTGAGGCGTTTCACAGCATTGATATCGAGCCGCTGGCGGCGGTCGATCTGCGGTTTGCCGGACGCTGGCGGCTACGCTTGTCCGGCATGAGTGTGGAAGGAGCAGAGCCATGAAGCGATTGCTGGTGATCGGCATCGGTGCCGGCAACCCGGATTACATCACGATGCAGGCGGTGAAGGCGCTGAACCGGGTGGACGTGTTTTTCCTGATGGACAAGGGCCAGAGCAAGGACAAGCTGATCGAGCTGCGGCGGGAAATCTGCGAGCGCTACATCACCGATCGTACCTACCGCTTCGCCGAGGCCCACAGCCCGGAACGCGAGCGCGGCGAGGTGGACTACAGCGCCAGCATCGATGATCTGAACCGCGCCAAGCAGCAAACCTTCGAACGCCTGATCAACGACGAATTGGCTGACGGGCAGTGCGGCGGTTTTCTGGTGTGGGGCGATCCGGCGTTGTACGACAGCACAATCCGTATCCTGCAGGCGATTCTGGCCTCGGGGCGATGCGAGTTTGAATTCGAAGTCATTCCCGGCATCACCAGCGTTCAGGCGCTGGCGGCGCAGCACAAGGTGCCGCTGAACAGCATCGGCCGCTCGATTGAAATCACCACCGGCCGACGCCTGGCGGCGGGGCAGGTAAGTGACACGGACAGCCTGGTGGTGATGCTCGACGCGGAAGATTCCTACCACCAAGTGGCAGATCAGGAGACAGAGATTTACTGGGGCGCCTACCTCGGCACGCCGGATGAAATCCTCATCCATGGCAAGCTCGGCGACGTTGCCGATGAGGTCGAGCGGGTACGCAAAGCCGCGCGGGCCGAGCATGGCTGGATCATGGACACTTATCTGTTGCGAAAGCCTTGACCTCACGACCAAAGCGCTCGCGATACACCGAAGGTGGCACCCCGACCACGCTGCGAAACGCCACACGAAAGCTTTCCACTGAACGATAGCCACAGCGCAGGGCGATCTGCTCGGTGTTCTGCGGCGTGCTTTCCAGCAATTCCCGGGCCCGGGCCAGACGCTCGTGTTGCAGCCACGCTTTGGGTGACTGGCCACTGGCTTCGCTGAATTTGCGCAAAAAGGTGCGTTCGCTCATCGCCGCTTCGCTGGCCAGATCGCGCACTTCCAGCGGTTCGTGCAGGCGCTCGCGGGCCCACTGCATCACACGCGACAGATCGCTGCGCGGCGTCGGGCTGACCGGTGTCGGAATGAACTGCGCCTGACCGCCGGTGCGCTGCGGCGACATTACCAACCGTCGCGCCACCGCGTTGGCGATCTGCGTGCCGAAGTCCCGCGCTACCAGATGCAGGCAGGCATCGATCCCGGCTGCGCTGCCGGCCGAAGTAATCAGTTGGCCGGAATCGACGTACAGCACGTCCGGATCGACATCAATGGCCGGGAAGCGCTCGGCCAATTCCGAGGTGTAGCGCCAGTGAGTAGTAGCGCCACGGCCGTTGAGCAATCCGCTGGCCGCCAGAACAAACACGCCCGAACAGATCGACAGCAACCGGGCGCCGCGGGAATGGGCATCACGCAATGCTTCAAGCAAGACCTCCGGCACCGGTGCATTGCGGTCGCGCCAACCGGGAATGATGATGGTGCGCGCATCCGCCAGCAGCTCAAGACCGCCATCGGCCAGCACCTGGATCCCGCCCATGGCGCGCATCGGGCCTTGATCGACCGCCGCAATGCAGTGCTCGTACCACGGAAAGTCGAACTCCGGCCGGGCCAGGCCGAAGATCTCCACGGCGATGCCGAACTCGAATGTGCAGAGGCCGTCGTAGGCCAGAATCGCGACCAATCCAGGTGAATCAGGCATTTGGCGGAAAATTCCCGGTGAGTGTCTTGTGCGCCACTGTAGCGGCAAGCGACGGCCCGATAAAGTCTGTTCATCCCCACCGACAAAGGAGTGATTCAACATGCCCAGCCTGGTTCGTGAAATTCCTGCCGCCCCTTCGGCCATTGCCTTGATGCATTTCAGCAACCGTCTGACCTTCGAAACCGATTGTTCCGACGTCTTCAGCAGCCAGGAAGCCGGTGATGTCGACTTTGTGCTGGTGGACGTGCGCGGGCCGTTGGCCTACGAACGTGGTCATGTGCCGGGAGCGATCAATATTCCGGGGCGTTTGCTGACGGCGGAAGGGCTGGCGAACTACCCGAAAAACACACTGTTCGTGGTTTATTGCGCCGGTCCCCACTGCAATGGCGCCAACAAGGCCGCGGTGAAGCTGGCGGCGCTGGGTTATCCGGTCAAAGAGATGATCGGCGGGGTGACCGGTTGGCTGGATGAAGGCTTTCAGTTGAGCGTAACGGCACCGCGCGTCGCCACTGCCCCGATCGCTTGCGATTGTTGATAGCCGGAAAGTTGCCGCTTCGGCGGCACTTTTGTCGGCTTTGTCCTACAACCCGCCCACCGCTCTGACGCACACTTTTCCCAGGTGATGGCACTCGCCGATTTTCTGTAAGTATTTGTCGCTTAAAAACAATTTGCCCCGTGCGCGCCGCCATAGACTGCCGGCCACTTCGGTTTCTTTGCGCTGTACAGCCCTAGGCCGAACCTGATAATCGAAAGCTGCCAATAAAAGCCTCCGCACACGGGAGTAATAAATGAAAAAGCTGGTTATGTTCGGTGCCCTGGCACTGTCGATGTTGTCCCTGACCGCCGTGGCCGAAGACGCCAAGCCGATCCGTATCGGTATCGAAGCCGGTTACCCGCCATTCTCGATGAAAACCCCTGACGGCAAACTGGCCGGTTTCGACGTGGACATCGGCGATGCGCTGTGTGAGCAGATGAAAGTCAAATGCACCTGGGTCGAGCAAGAGTTCGACGGCCTGATCCCGGCGCTGAAAGTGAAGAAGATCGACGCGATCCTGTCCTCGATGACCATCACTGACGACCGCAAGAAAAACGTCGATTTCACCATCAAGTACTACCACACCCCGGCGCGCTTCGTGATGAAGGCAGGCTCCGGCGTGAAAGACCCGCTGGTCGAGCTCAAAGGCAAGAAAGTCGGCGTGCTGCGCGCCAGTACCCACGACCGCTATGCCACCGAAGTACTGGTGCCGGCCGGCATCGAGCTGGTGCGTTACGGCTCGCAGCAGGAGGCCAACCTGGACATGGTGTCCGGTCGTATCGACGCAATGCTGGCCGACTCGGTCAACCTGAGCGACGGCTTCCTGAAAACCGACGCCGGCAAAGGCTTCGAATTCGTCGGCCCGACCTACGAAGACGCCAAGTACTTCGGCGGCGGCGCCGGTATCGCCGTGCGTAAAGGCGATACCGAGCTGGCGGAAAAATTCAACACCGCCATCAACGAAATCCGCGCCAACGGCAAGTACAAGCAAGTGCAGGACAAGTACTTCGACTTTGACGTATACGGCCATTAATACGCCGTAGAAAAAAGTGGCCCCGTTGATGCGGTGGCCACTTTTTTTTCGCCCGTGATTTATCCTGTCAGCACATTTTCAATGCGGTCATTGCCCCGGCAGCGACCACAGAATTCCCGGAGTTCCCCATGCAACGCATCGATCATCTTCTGCCCTGGAACCACCTGGGCAGCGAACGTTCCCTGAGCGTGTTCCGTTACGGCGCCGGCCCGCGCAAGGTCTACATCCAGGCCAGCCTGCACGCCGATGAACTGCCGGGCATGCGCACCGCGTGGGAACTGAAAAAACGCCTGGCCGAGCTGGAAAGCAACGGTCAGTTGCAAGGCGTGATCGAACTGGTGCCGGTGGCCAACCCGATCGGCCTCGATCAGCATCTGCAAGGCAGTCACATGGGCCGTTTCGAACTGGGCAGCGGCAAGAACTTCAACCGCTCCTTCGTCGAACTCAGTGCGCCGGTGGCCGAGCGCATCGGGAGTCAGTTGGGCGGTGATGCCCAAGCCAACATCGCGCTGATCCGCCAGGCCATGGGCCAGGTACTCGATGAACTGCCAGCCCCGGCCTCGCAACTGGAAGCGCTGCACCGCCTGTTGCTGCGCCACGCCTGTGAGGCCGACATCACCCTCGATCTGCATTGCGACTTCGACGCCGCAATTCATATTTACGCACTGCCGCAGCACTGGCCACAGTGGCAGTCCCTCGCTGCACGCCTGAAGGCTGGCGTGGCGCTGTTGTGTGAAGACTCCGGCGGCAGTTCGTTCGATGAATCCTGCTCCTCGCCGTGGTTGCGCCTGGCCCGGGCCTTCCCGAACGCGGCGATTCCGCCGGCCAACCTCGCCACCACCCTGGAGCTGGGCAGCATGGGCGACACCCGCGTCGATCAGGCTCAGGCCAACTGCGAGGCGATCCTGGGTTTTCTCGCCGAACAGGGTTTCATCAGCGGTGAATGGCCGAAAGCGCCGGAAGCATGCTGCGAAGGCATGCCGTTCGAAGGCACCGAATACCTGTTCGCCCCGCACCATGGCGTGGTGAGTTTCCTGCGCGATGCCGGCGAGTGGGTCGAGCGCGGTGAAGCGCTGTTCGAAGTGGTCGATCCGTTGAATGACCGCGTGACCACCGTGCGCGCCGGCACCAGTGGCGTGCTGTTCGCCATCGATCGCGGCCGCTACACCCAGCCGGGCATCTGGCAGGCGAAGGTGGCGGGGCGTGAGCCGATTCGAGTCGGGAAGCTGATCAACGACTGACACTCTATCCTCCGGATCACAATGTTAGGCTCTCCCCCGAACCCTGCACTGTGTGAAGGAAGCTTATGTTGAAGGTGTTTGCGCTGTTGACGCTGCTGGCGTCCACTGCCGTTCAGGCTCAGACCTCGCTGCAAAACGATCTGCCACTTAACTATCTGGCCCAGGTGCACCCGGACGCCGAATCGCGTCCGCTGGTGATTTTCCTGCATGGCTATGGCAGCAACGAAGCAGACTTGATCGGTATGAAATTTCAGCTGCCCAAGCAGTACAACTACCTGTCGGTGCAGGCACCGATGGCGTTGGGCGAAGGACGTTATCAGTGGTTTCGCAAGAAAGGTGAAGGTGCCTACAACGGCGAGACTGATGATCTGAAGGCCAGCAGCCAGAAACTGCGGGCCTTTATCGCCGCAGCGGCGCAGAAATATCACGCGCAACCGGAGAAGGTGTACCTGATCGGTTTCAGTCAAGGCGCGATGATGACTTACGAGGTCGGGTTGCGGCAGCCGGCGGCGGTGGGTGGCATTGCGGCGTTGAGCGGGCGGCTGTTGCCGGTGCTCAAGAGCGAGCTGAAGTCAGAGCAACAGCATCCGCCGCTGGACATCTTCATCGGCCACGGCACGGCGGATGACCGGGTGCCGTACAGCGGTGGCACCGAGGCCGATGCATTGTTGCAGAAGCTGTCGTACAAACCGCAATTTCATGCCTATCCCGGCGTCGGCCACAGCATCAGCGCGGCCGAGCTTCGGGATTTGAGCGACTGGTTGCAGCAACTCAACCCGTGAAGATCATTTTTCCTTGAGGATGGTTTTCACCAGAGCTTCGTGACCGCTCTTGTCGCTGGCCCGGGAAATCACCTGGACCAGCGCCATGCGCGTGCCGGAACCGGCCAGCAACGTGGTGTTGAGGGTCTGGCCGCCGCCCTGGGTGGCGGTGCTGTCGACCTGGCGCAGACCCAGGCCATTGCCTTTGCGGGTCAGGCTCTTTTCACTGAGCTTGTTGAAGTCCGGCAGGGCCTTGCGTTGGGCGTCGATGAAATCGGAGACGGTGCCGTCCAGAAACGCACTGTCGTTGTCCTTGACGTTTTTGCCTTCGGGAATCTGGTTTTCGGCGACGATGACCACAGTCTTGGTGGCGTCGTTGCTGTACATGGTGCCCTTGGCGCCGGTCGGACCGGCCGGCAGCGGGTCGCCGACAAAGCCCTTGGGCAGGACGAAACTGAATTTGCCTTCCAGCATCGAGACTTTCTCGGTGACAGCCTTCTCTTTGGCCTTGGCTGCCTGAGCATTCATGGCGCCGAAACCGGCCACCGCCGCCAACAACAGGACGACGGCTTTCTTGCTAAGCAATGACATTTGAATCTCCGAGGATGGTCGCGCTTGGGCGGCGATCATCCCATGGAGCGTGCCCGGCACTCCAGCGCGGTTTGTCCGGCCGGGGTCAGTTCGGCGCCGGCGCCGGTTTGGCCAGCAGTTGTCGGGTGACGCCCAGCATCGCCACCGAAACGGCCACGGCCACCACGAAACCGCCGAAACCCAGATTGGGAACCGTCAGCGCCAGCACCAGACAAAACGCCGAAAACGAATACATCCCCGTCGCTGTCGCCCGCAACAACGCGGCGGTAAACGCCGGGCCGCGAGTCTGCTGGGAAAACACCGCCATCACGCTGCCCAGTACCGGGAACACCGCGAGCAGACCGCTCCAGCGCTCGCCGACGGTGCTGGCCAGCATGGTTACCACCAGCGTCAATGCGGCTCCGGCGATCATCCGCCAGACCAGTTTGTCCGACTTCGGCACTGAGCCGCTGACCACCGGTTGCACCTTGGGAAACAGATGCGGCGCGGCGAGGAGGGCGGTTGCGGCGGCAGCGACCGAGAAAGGCAATGACGCGGGAATCAGCGACAGAATCAGCGCCAGCACGGCCCAGACCGATAAGGAAACCACCAGCGCCAACGGCCAGTTCGCCCGCTGCGCCACCTGCGCATAAGTGATGCAAAACGCGATCATCGCAAACATGGCCGACAGCGCCGCCACCGCCGATTGCGCGGCAAACGCCGGGCCCTGCTCGATGGCGAGGAAAAACAGAATCGGCCCGACCACCACCGGCAACCCCGACAGCCACCCGGCGACACTCGGGCCCCAACGCTTGCCCGCGAGGGAAATCAGCAGCAGGAAACCGGGAATCAGCAGCAGTTTAAGGATCAGCACGCAGGTGTCTCCGTCGGGGGCAGTGGAGCCACGTTAGCATTGTCATTGGCGGATTGCTGTATATGCATGCAAAACATGTATACAAAATAACAGGCGTGATAGCGGACTATGCTGTGAGAGTCAGGATTTACCGGAGTCGATACCGCGATGAGCAATACACCGAAGTTGTTGCGTGGATGCTGCGGTATCGGCTTGTGGGCCTTGCTGCTGACACCGACCTGGGCCAGCTGGCAGGACGCAGTCCCCGGCGCGCAAATCATCGGCACCGGCGATTTCAGCGTGTTCGGCTTCGACGTCTACAACGCCCGGTTGTGGAGCACGGCGCGACCGCTGGCCGACGGCCAACCCTTTGCCCTTGAGCTGATCTACCGACGCTCCATTTCCCGCGACGATCTGGTGAAGGCCAGCGTCGACGAGATCAAGCGTCTGGCCGGTTCCTCCCTCAGCCCGGTGAAATTGGCCGTGTGGCAAACCCAGATGCAGCAATCATTTGTCGACGTGCAGGCCGGTACGCGGATCACCGGAGTGTATTTGCCGGGCCAAGGTGCGCGGTTCTTTGTCGGGCAGCAGTTGCAGCATGAAATTAATGATCCGCAGTTTGCCCGGGCATTTTTTGACATCTGGCTTGACCCGCGCACGCGCAGTCCCGAGCTGCGCCAGCAATTGCTGGGCGACGCCAAACCTTGAGTCCATCACATCGGCGCTTGGGCGCGCCGACTGAAACGTCTAAGCTGCGCCTTTCGACTTGTTTCTGGATGTGTTCGTGAAATTCAGTTTGCCCAAGATCGCCACGGCGCCGTTCTGCCCGCCGGAAGTGGCCGGCAGTGTCCCGGTCGATCCCAACGCCTCGTTCTTCAAACGCGTGCTGCGCTTTGCCGGCCCCGGTTTGCTGGTGTCGATCGGCTACATGGATCCGGGCAACTGGGCCACTGCCATCGAGGCCGGTTCGCACTTCGGTTACAGCCTGTTGTTCGTGGTATTGCTGGCGAGCCTGGCGGGCATGGTTGTGCAATGCCTGTGCTCGCGGCTGGGCATCGCCACCGGGCGCGATCTGGCGCAGCTTTCCCGCGAACGCTACAGCACTCCGACGGCGCGGCTGCAATGGGTGTTGGCGGAAATCTCGATCATCGCCACTGACCTGGCAGAAGTGCTCGGCTGCGCGCTGGCGTTTCACTTGCTGCTCGGTTGTTCGCTGACGTTCGGTATCGCTCTGACCGCATTCGATACGCTGCTGGTGCTGGCCCTGCAAAATCGTGGTTTCCGCCGGCTGGAAGCGATCATGCTGGTGCTAGTGGGGACCATCGGCGCGTGCTTCTTTGTTGAATTGCTGTTGATCAAACCGTACTGGCCGGACGTCGCCCAAGGCTTCAAACCGTCGCTGTCGGCGATCAGCGATGCTGCGCCGTTGTACCTGGCTATCGGCATCCTCGGTGCCACGGTGATGCCGCACAACCTGTACTTGCACACTTCGATCGTGCAGACGCGGCTGATCGGCAAGGATCTGGCCAGCAAGCAGGACGCAGTGAAGCTGGCGCGCATCGACACCATCGGTTCGCTGGCGCTGGCGTTGCTGGTCAACGCGGCGATCCTGATACTCGCGGCGGCCGCTTTTCATCAGTCCGGGCACACCGACGTGGTCGACATCCAGGACGCCTATCACTTGCTCGACCCACTGGTGGGCGGCGCGCTGGCCAGCGTGCTGTTCGGCGTGGCGCTGCTGGCGTCGGGGCAGAGTTCGACCTTCACCGGCACCATCGCCGGGCAAGTGATCATGGAAGGCTATCTGAACCTGCGGATCCCTTGCTGGCAGCGGCGCCTGATTACCCGTGGGCTGGCGCTGATCCCGGCATTCATCGGCGTGTGGCTGATGGGCGACGGCGCGGTGGGCAAGTTGCTGGTGCTGAGCCAGGTGGTGTTGAGCCTGCAATTGCCGTTTGCGCTGTATCCGCTGATTCGCATGACCAACGACAAACAACTGATGGGGCCGTTTGTGAATCGGTTGCCAACCAAGGTTCTCGCGTGGGGATTGTTTGTGCTGATCAGCGGGGCGAATGCGTGGTTGATCCTGCAATTGGCGGCGTAATCGGCATGATTGGCCCCACGCTCCGCGTTCCAATGGGACGCAGAGCGTCCCGGGCTGCATTCCCACGCGGAGCGTGGGAACGATCATTACGATAATGAGCCAAACGCTTCGACCACAAAATCAATGAACACCCGGGTCTTTGCCGGCAGCAAGGTACGGCTCGGGTAGTACAACGATATCGCGCCGGCATCGCATTGCCAGTCGGGCAACAGCCGCACCAATTCACCGCGTTCGATCTGCGCGCTGACATCGGGCAGCACCAGCATCGTCACGCCCAAGCCCAGCAGCGCGGCCTTGCGCATGGCCATCGGGTCATTCAGCACGATGCTCGGGTTGAGCAGGGCGCTGGCCTGTTCACCGGCTTCGTTGTGCATCTGCCATTGGCGCAGGCGCCCGGTGCGCAGGCCGCGCATGACGATGCCCTGATGCTCGGCCAGATCCGCCGGATGTTGCGGCAGAGTGCGACCCGCCAGATACGCCGGCGACGCCACCGCCAGTACTTCGGCGGACGACAATGGCCGGGCGACCACGCCGGGCGTCAGCTCGAATCCGCCGCCGATCGCCACGTCATACCCCTCGGCGATCAAATCAACCTGACGATTTTCAAAGTGCCATTCCGGGCGAATCAGCGGATAGCGCGCCAGAAACTCCGGCAGCAGCGGCAGCATGTGATCGATGCCGAACGTCGGCGGCAGGCTGATCTTGAGCACACCCGCCGGCTCGCCGCGCTCGGTCGCGACCGTCGCAATCGCTGCCTGCAAGGCGTCGAGGTTGCCGCCGATACTCGCCAGAAAACCCTCACCGGCCTCGGTCAGCGATAGTTTGCGGGTCGAGCGCTGAAACAGCCGCACGCCCAGATTACGCTCAAGAATCGCCACGTTGCGACTGACCGCAGCCGGGGTCAGCGCCAGCAACCGTGCGGCGGCGGAGAAGCTGCCGGTCTCGGCGCTGCGGACGAAAGATTCCAGATTGGCAAGGGTTTCCATAGGTTCGACCTGATAGCAATACTTGAAGATCATTCAAGGCATTACCGGCTAATCAAGTGGGAATGGCAAGCGCAAGATTCGTTTCGAGTCTTACCCCACTCTGAGGAAAACACCATGAGCACTATCGGAATCATCGGCGCTGGCGCCATCGGTTCAGCGTTTGCCAAAGCCTTGTCGCGTCAGGGCATCCCGTTGGTCATCGCCAACAGTCGCGGGCCGGAAACCCTGGCTGAACTGGTCGCAGAACTCGGCCCGACCGCTCGCGCCGTTACCCGTGAAGAAGCCGCCGCCCAGGACATCGTGCTGGTCGCGGTGAACTGGTCGAAACTGCCAACCGCACTGGCCGGTCTGCCGGACTTCGGCGGGCGGATTGTTATCGACGCCAACAATTCGATTGAAGCGCCGTCGTTCAAACCGGTGGATTTGCAGGGGCGGCCGTCCAGCGAAGTGTTCGCCGAGTGGGTGCCCGGGGCGCGGGTGGTCAAGGCGTTCAACCACTTGCTGGCGCGTTTGCTGGAAGCGGATCCGGCGTCGGAGGGGGGCAAGCGCGTGCTGTTCCTGTCCGGGGATGACGCTCAGGCCAAGGCTGAAGTGGGTGCGTTGATCGATCAGCTCGGCTTCTTCGGTATCGATCTGGGCGAGTTGAGCGTGGGTGCGCGACTGGTGCAGTTCCCCGGCGGACCATTGCCGGTGCTGAATCTGGTGAAGTTCGCCTGACGGCCGGGCAAAAAAATACCCGGTGCGACGTGAGTCGTACCGGGTTTGTTGCCAACGGGCCACGGATGTCGTGGATCCACTGCCCGCTGTTGAACCTCTTTGCGCTTACGCGCGTTCCAGCGCCAGGGCCACGCCCTGACCGCCGCCGATGCACAGGGTCGCCAGGCCCTTTTTCGCATCACGCTTGATCATTTCGTGCAGCAGGGTCACCAGCACGCGGCAGCCCGATGCACCGATCGGGTGACCGAGGGCGATGGCGCCGCCATTCACGTTGACCTTGTCCAGATCCCATTGCAGATCCTTGGCCACCGCCAGCGATTGCGCGGCGAAGGCTTCGTTGGCTTCGATCAGATCCAGCTGGCCGATGTTCCAGCCAGCCTTGTCCAGACAGCGGCGAGTGGCGGACACCGGGCCGATGCCCATGATCGCCGGATCGACGCCCGCGTTGGCGTAGGCGGCGATTTTCGCCAGCACCGGCAGGCCCAGGGCCTTGGCTTTTTCGGCGCTCATCAGGATCACGGCAGCCGCGCCGTCGTTCAGCGACGAAGCGTTGCCGGCGGTGACGCTGCCGTCCTTCTTGAAGGCCGGACGCAGTTTGGCCAGGGATTCGGCGGTGGTGTCGCCGCGTGGCTGCTCGTCGACCTTGAACGCCACCGGATCGCCTTTGCGCTGCGGGATCAGGATCGGAGTGATTTCATCGACAAAGCGCCCGGCCTCAATGGCCGCAGCGGCTTTCTGTTGCGACGCGGCAGCGAAGGCGTCTTGCTGCTCGCGGCTGATCTCGTATTTCTCGACCAGATTCTCGGCGGTGATACCCATGTGGTAATCGTTGAACGCATCCCACAGGCCATCGCTGATCATGGTGTCGACGATTTGCGCGTGCCCCATGCGCAGACCGGTGCGCGCGCCCGGCATGACGTAGTTGGCCAGACTCATGTTTTCCTGGCCGCCGGCGATGATTACGTCCGCGTCGCCGCAGCGGATCGCCTGTGCACCGAGGTGCAGGGCCTTGAGACCCGAGCCGCAGACCTTGTTCAGGGTCATGGCCGGTACGGCGTGTGGCAGACCGGCCTTGATCGCCGACTGGCGCGCCGGGTTCTGGCCGGCGCCGGCGGTCAGCACCTGG
Source organism: Pseudomonas sp. 22085 (assembly GCF_052045815.1). Lineage (NCBI taxonomy): Bacteria > Pseudomonadati > Pseudomonadota > Gammaproteobacteria > Pseudomonadales > Pseudomonadaceae > Pseudomonas > Pseudomonas sp. 22085. The sequence goes on along the minus strand of NZ_JBQEQA010000021.1, from coordinate 89,872 downwards.
CCCATGATCACTTCATCGACCTGGGCACCGTCCAGACCGGTCTGCTCAAGCAACTGGCGGATGACCGCTGCGCCCAGATCCACGGCGGAGACGGTGGCCAGCGATCCCTGGAAACTGCCGATCGCGGTGCGCGTGGCGGCAACAATGACGACGTCTTGCATTTTCGAATTCCTCACTCGGCAGCGAACTGCATTTCCGGTACGTGATCCGGGACGATCAGTTTACCAGCGGTTTTGGCGACGATTTCCTCGACGCTGACGCCAGGTGCGCGTTCCTTGAGGACAAAAGCGCCATTTTCGATTTCCAGGTACGCAAGGTCAGTCAGCACGCGCTTGATGCAACCGGCGCCGGTCAGCGGCAGGCTGCATTGGCTCAGCAACTTGGACTCACCGTCCTTGGACGCGTGGGTCATGATGACGATGATGTTGTCGGCGCCGGCCACCAGGTCCATCGCGCCGCCCATGCCCTTGACCAGTTTGCCCGGGATCATCCACGAGGCGATGTTGCCTTGCACGTCCACTTCGAACGCGCCCAGCACGGTCAGGTCGACGTGACCGCCGCGGATCATGGCAAAGGACTCGGCGGAGTTGAAAATCGATGCGCCGATGCGCGCGGTTACGGTCTGTTTGCCGGCGTTGATCATGTCGGCGTCGATGGTGTCTTCAGTCGGGAAAGGCCCCATGCCGAGCAGGCCGTTTTCCGATTGCAGCATGACTTCCATGCCTTCGGGGATGTAGTTGGCGACCAGGGTCGGAATGCCGATACCGAGGTTCACGTAGTAGCCGTCCTGCATTTCGCGGGCGACGCGTTGAGCCATTTGTTCGCGGGTAAGTGCCATGTTCTTGTTCTCCGTCAGCCTGGATTATTTGCGGATGGTGCGTTGTTCGATGCGTTTTTCGAACGTGCCGCAAATGACCCGGTCGACGTAGATGCCGGGGGTGTGGATCTGCGACGGATCCAGTTCGCCGGGTTCGACGATTTCTTCGACTTCGACCACGGTGATCTTGCCGGCGGTAGCGGCCAGCGGGTTGAAGTTCTGGGCGGTGTGGCGGTAGATGACGTTGCCGAAATGGTCGGCTTTCCAGCCTTTGACGATGGCGAAGTCGCCGGTGATGGACTCTTCCATCAGGTACTTGCGACCGTGGAATTCACGTACTTCCTTGCCTTCGGCGACCGGGGTGCCGACGCCAGTAGCCGTGAAGAACGCCGGGATGCCGGCGCCGCCTGCGCGCATTTTCTCGGCGAGGGTGCCTTGCGGGGTCAGTACGACTTCGATGTCGCCTTTGAGCAATTGCTCTTCGAACAGCTTGTTTTCGCCGACGTAAGAGGCGACCACCTTGCTGATCTGGCGGTCGGTCAGCAGCACGCCGAGGCCGAAGCCATCAACGCCGCAGTTGTTGGAGACGACGGTGAGGTCGCGGGTGCCCTTGCGCTTGATCTCGGCGATCAGGTTTTCCGGAATGCCGCACAGGCCGAAGCCGCCGGCGATCACGGTCATGCCGTCTTCAAGACCTGCCATGGCTTCCTCGTAGGAATACACGCGCTTGTCGAAACCTGCCATATGCACCTCTTTTATTGTTTGTCGGGCGGCTGGCTAGCCGAATGACTGGAGTGTCGCGCTGAAGGATATATTTGTTAAGTTGATTTTTAAGGTTGATTGATTGATAAATCTCAATAATCGGCCTCATTTGATCGTTCCCACGCTCTGCGTGGGAATGCCTCTAGGGACGCTCCGCGTCCAGTGACGCGGAGCGTCACGGGCTGCGTTCCCCCGCAGACGGTTCGACGCCTCGACGTGGGAACGATCAAGACTCTGATAGGGAAGCATAGCGTTCATGACCATCAAGCAGATCCGCGCCTTTCTCGCCGTCGCCCAAAGCCTGAGCTTTGCCGTGGCCTGCGAGCGTCTGCACTTGTCGCAATCGGCGCTGAGCCTGACCATCAAGGCGCTGGAAGAGGGCCTCGGCGGGCGCCTGTTCAGCCGCAACACGCGCAACGTGGCGCTGACCCCGGAGGGCGAATCGCTGCTGCCGCTGGCCCGGCGCCTGATCGCCGACTGGGACAACGCCGAAGACGAAATGCGCCAGCGCTTCAGCCTGCAGCGTGGGCGGGTGACGCTGGCGGCGATGCCGTCATTTGCCGGTAACCTGCTGCCGCCGATCCTCAAGACCTTTCGCGCGCGTTATCCGAACGTCAACGTGACGGTCAACGACGTGATCAACGAGCAAGTGCTGGAAATGGTTCGCGATCGTCAGGTCGAACTCGGCGTGGCCTTCGAGCCGATGCAGAACACCTCGCTGACCTTCACGCCGCTTTACCGCGATCGCTTCGTCGCCGTCGTGCCGCAGGATTCGCCGCTGGCCGCCCGGAGCGACATCGATTGGCAGACCTTGCTGCAGGAACCGTTCATTACCCTGCAACGACCGTCCACGGTTCGGGTGATGCTGGAAGAACACCTGCAGGCCCGAGGGATGAAACTGCCGGTGGAGTTTGAAAGCCATCAACTGGCGACGGTGGGGCGGATGGTGGCGAGCGGGCTGGGCGTCAGTGCGGTGCCGGCGTTGTGTGCCGGGCAGATGCGCGAGTTGGGCGCGCATTGCCTGACCTTGCACGAGCCGGTGGTGGAGCGGGCGATTGGCGTGCTGACGGATCCGGGGAATGAACTGTCGGCGGCGGCGCAGGCATTGTTCGAGATTCTTAAAGAACAAATATTTACAGTAAATGTAATTGCTTAGAGTAAGTAGCGTCCTTGCCACTTAAGACTTTTATGAGGTTGTGTTTGTAGAAATTTCAATGTTTTGCTCTATGACGGCGCTCTCTACAGACGCTCCAAGCTTACTGGTCATAGTGTTGTAAATCCCCGAGTTTTCTTCTGCACCTTCAAAGCTAAGTACAAATGCAACCTCTTGTTCTGGAAGCTCATGATGGCTATTTAGGTGAAATTGGTACAAGTCTCTTGTGTAGATGCGGGCATGAAGGCGCATCGAGTTCATGTCCATGGACTTGCCAGTGAAGGGGGAGGAGTGTCGGCGTATTGGACTCCACTTGGCTAGCTCTGCTCTGGCATCAGTTTCTTTGTCCTTAGACTCTTTCATTGAGCCTAAAAGATTGATGGTGGAACCTGACAAAGATGTGGCCTGAAGAGCAACTTGAAGTCTAGTGGAAAAGTAGTTGGTTCCACCTAGCTCAGAGACTATGGGTTTTATTATTGCAGTCAAAGATGCTTTGCCTTTCAATTTTCCGTCAACAATCATTTCGTTAGGTACCGGAATCTCATTCCAGTAATATGCTACGCCTGGCTTGAGTTTTGAAACCCAAGCGAGGGTTACAGTTCCGTTTTTACATAACCAAGGTAAAGTTTCCGGTGACCATGGAGTTCCCCATCCAAGGTCATTGCAGTGGGAGGTTTTTTCTGCACCGTTAATTAATAGGGCGCGTACCAGATCTGGAGTAGGGTTCTTTAAATTTAGGAAGGTATGAGACGCAAGCGAAGACATCAGTGCGGCGCTGTAACTTGTGCCCGTATTGGTGACGCCTCCGATCATCCGAAGATGAGAGAACCATGAAAGGTCCGGTTTTTTCATTCCGCCTGGGGCTGGCCCTCGCAGACTAATCGGGCAACTGCTGCTTGGCTCGCCTGTAGGACTTGCCACTCGGCCACTTACAGTTATTGCTGCTTCACAGTCCGCAGGCGGGCAAAGAAGGGAGGTCGCAGTTGAGGATCTGTTACCGATGGAAATTATTGGAAGTATTCCAAAGTCTCGTGATATTTTGTTTATCTCATGCCCTAAAAAACTTATTTCATCGGGGTTGGATGAAGGTGCTATTTCGTTAAAAGATAAATTCCATACTTTTGAGATTTTTTCGGTCTCTGTCGCGACTTCTCTGAGGTAGTCGATGAATTGGTCTTGCGTCGGCTGCTTTTTTGTTCCTGACTTTGTGATTGCTTGTGCTGTAACAAAGCGGCAGGCGAGCTCTGGAAGGACTAGGTTATTGTTCCAGGCATGCCCTTGACATACTAATGATGTTATTTGATTTCCATGTATTTTGTTGGCTGAGAAATCATCAACTAAAGGAGGCGCCGACCAGACCTCAAGAGGTTTGTAGCTTTTTGCCGAATTTCCGCCGTCAACAATTACTACAATAGGCAAATCTGCGATACCTGTCATCGGGATGGCGGGCTCTTTACCATCTCCCGGCGGGGGGGAGTTAGAGACGATTTTAGATACTGGCTCGATACGATATGTAGATCCAGACGCAGCAATAATTTTCAAGTCATCTAGGTTGTCTACCTCTGCTGAAAAGGACGCTGTGCCAGTTTTTACATATTTTTCGAGCGCTTTTAATAAGGTTGCATTGATGATGTGGCCTGAAGATGTTGTTCTGCTTGGGCGTTCTCTATTAAATGGATTGGAGAAGCTCTCGTCGCCAAGGGTCAGCTTTTTCTCGATGTAGAAGTTTAATATAGTATGAGCTACAGACTGTCGCGCTGCAGAGTCCGAGAATGGTAGTAACCAAAAAATGAATTCATTTGGTGTTTCGGATTGAGCTTTCCAAAGGCTCTCTATGGTTTTGCTTCTAAGAGACTCGGCTGCATCAAAAAGTTTTATTGACTGTATTCTTGATATGTCTACTTTGTCTACGATGGTGTTTCCGGTTTTCAGTCGTTTCGAAATATTTTCGAAACTATCAATGCTAGTCTCAATTAAATATCCGTCAAAGGCAGGCGCTACTATGCGGCATCCGGATTCGCTGCTAAATATGTCTTTAGGAGTCCAGGAGGGTGCATGTGAGTCATCAAACATTCGAGCGATTAGATGTGTTTTGTTGGCATGCGATTTAATTAAGTCTTTACTCTTGATTATATTTTCTAGGCTAGATGATAATATTTCTCTTTGTTGGGCTAGCCTTGAATTTACGATACCTTTCGCGCTTTTTCCTCCACCAGTTACAGCAGAAGGTGAAGGAGTTCTCATAAAGGATAAAACGGGGTTTAGTAGTGAGTTTCCATTTCTCGTAGCCATGATTTAATCCTTCAAATAGCTTGCTATTGTTTGGCGGCTTATATTGAGTAGTTTTGCTAGGTCTACTTTGCTAACGCCGTAGGTGTTATGGAGTAGGTTGGTTATGTTCTTTTTTTCTGAGCTTTCTAGTTCTATCCCTGATGGCAGTTCTGCCTGTCCTGGTAGGCTCGAGAGTATCGCCTTAACTGTTGACCCAATATTGATGTCGCTATCAAGTAAGATGCTTTTTCGGCGGGAGCCAATGGAGATGGTTTCGATGTCGGCACCACTCAGCCCCTCGGATATCAGCGAAAGTATTTTCGATAAAGATTCATTTTTACTATCTAGGAAAAGAAAGTGATTCCAAAGGTCGGCGCGAACTTCGGAGTCAGGTGAGTCAAATTTTATTTTGTAAGGGAAGCGTCGCCAGATTGCAGGGTCTAATAGGTCGGCATGGTTTGTGGCAGCGATAACTATTGTGTGATCATCTAAGGAGTCGAGTCCTTGAATTAGTGTATTGACAACTCTTTTTAGTTCGCCGACTTCGTGGTTGTCATCTCTTAACTTCGCTACCGCGTCTACTTCATCAAGAAAAAGTATTCCATTTTTCGTAGGAACGTACTCAAAGATTTGCCGTAAGTTTTTGGCGGTGTCACCTAGCATCGAGGAGATTACGGAGTCTAGCCGGACGACATAGAGTGATCTGTTTAATTGTGCGGCAATGTGTCCTGCGATTAAAGTTTTTCCCGTTCCAGGCGGTCCGGAAAGAAGTAGATTTAAGCGTCCTCCCAGTCCATGGCTTATTAGTTTGTCAATGTTTACAATGTCGGATATGTATGTGTCGAAAACCTGTTTTGCAATTTTGTTTAGGAAGAGAGGGGTTACAGGCCATTGGTGTTCCTCAATGAGTGCCATCCTGGATTTAGAATCGACTGGAATACTTTCCATATATCCAGAACTTCTAAGTGGAACACCTTTTTTTCGCAAAATGGATTTTAATTTTTTCGCTAGCTCGACATCCTGCACGCTTATAGATTTTGCAATACGGTTGCTTATTGCGCGAACATCAGAGTAGTTTGCTTCCAGTGATGCTTCAATCAAAGCAATTATGTCTGTTTGTTCGACTTGCATATCATCCTCTATATCAATTGCATCACGTTGCACGCAAAGCTTTGGATGTGAATGTTAAGGTTTTTCGTTCATTCGTCAATAAAAATGGAAAAAATGTTAAGTTTTTTTGATGAGGTTGTAATGCATTTTGCCTTTTTTGTCATCAGGAATGCCTCGATAAGTATGGCAAAATCAGTTCGCACGCCCCCTCAATCTTCAAATCCAGCAACTCATCCGCCCGCGTTTTCCCCAGATTGATCGCGATCAGCGGCTTGCCCCGGTCCGCAATCACCCGGCACAGGCGAAACGCCGAATACGCCATCAACGACGAACCCACCACCAGCATCCCGGCGGCATTTTCCGCCAGCGCCATGGCCCGCGCCGCCGTTGGCTGCGCCACGTTCTCACCAAAAAACACCACGTCCGGTTTCATTCGTTCCCCTGCGCAGTACGGGCAATGCGGCACCTGAAAGCGCGCCTCGAAAGCCGGGTCGAGCAGGGTGTCGCCGTCCGGTGCCTGCACGGCATCGACGCCCGCCAGATACGGGTTCTGCGTTTCCATCAGTTGCTGAATCGAGTCCCGCTCGCTGCGCTGACCGCAATCCAGGCACAACACCCGGTGCAGGCTGCCGTGCAGTTCGATGACGTCGTGACTGCCGGCCTGATCGTGCAAGGTATCGACATTCTGAGTAATCAAACCGCCGATCCGCCCGTGGCTTTGCAGACTGGCCAAAGCCTCATGGGCAACGTTCGGCCGTGCCTGGCGCACGCGCGGCCAGCCGAGCATGGCCCGGGCCCAATAGCGGCGGCGCGATTCCGGGGCGGCGAGGAATTCCTGGTACATCATCGGCTGCCGGCCACGGCGCACACCGTCGGTATCGCGGTAGTCCGGGATGCCTGACGGCGTGCTGATCCCGGCGCCCGTCAGGACAACGAAGCCACCGTCTTCGATGAGATTTACGAGATCCTTCAGATCCTGTTGGAGAGACATGATTGGGTCCGTATTCGTCGAACGTTCGGCCAGTAGCTTATCGCAAGGTCAAGTTTCCATGTCCGGGGCCGAAAAGCATCGGCGCATGTGAGAATTGTCATTCGCATGAAGTGCTCACAAAATTCTTTTTCTTACCAAGGACGGTCTAGTGTCTTTTACACGCTTTTCAACTATCACGTGTTTCTTCGGTACCTTGCTCTCACTTTTACTGCTCAGCGGTTGCAGTGGTTTTTTTTCGGGATATCGAGAGGTCCCTATCAGTCAGAATTCGATGACCGAACTGACGCAGTTCATGAACAGTGAATTCGCCTTTGCGATTCCTCGAGTCAATGACCAGGAGCCTGGCAGGATCGTGTTCGTCATGGGATTTGATGGCACCAACAATGATCGTGACCAAGTACCTGAAGATGAAACAAAAACGGTGGTTGCCCAATTGTTCGACGGGGTCGAGGGCAATGAACTGGGCAAGCCTGTCGAGTATCCGGATTCTCCAGTGCTCAAGAGTTACCTGCGAGGACCGGGTTGCGCAGACAGCTGGTGGTGCCTTCTGGACCAGGCCACTGGGCGCAGTTCTCCCGATACTGCCAATGAAGCGTTGCACCAACTGCAAACATTCATTGCTGCGCACCCCTCGGCTACCGAAGTCAGGGTTGTGGTTATCGGTTTCAGTCGGGGGGCGGCCACTGCCAGGCACTTTTTGAATCAGGTCTACAATGCGTCGACTGCCGGAAAACTGGGAACGAAAGCGCCGGTCTGGTCGTCGGCAATCCTGATTGAGACTGTCGCGACTGGGCAGACCGAAAAACTGATGCTGGGGATGCCACCCAATCTTGAGTTCGGGCTGCATCTGGTTGCGAAGAATGAGACCCGAACGCTGTTTCCCCCGATCATCGACAATGACCAGAGCTATCAGTCTTACGCCCGAAACCGTTCACCGTATTACTTCAAGCGTTTGTACACCGTATATCTGCCGGGTGCCCATTCCGATTTGGGCGACTCCTATCGGACGGGGTCGGGGCCTGCTGTTACGGCAGTTGCGACCAATGTCATTGAGAATATGGGATTACGAAAGGCCTGCCTGAACGACTGTCGGAAAAATGCCCCGATTCGTCTGGTTAATGATGGCCTGCATGATTCAAGGGGACTGCTCGACCGCATGCTTGGCGCCGTGTCGCCTTATTCGAAAGGATTTCAGCGTACGGGAGCTCTGACCGTCGACTCATTGATCGGGAAGAAAGAAGCGGCGCGCCTTTTTGCACATATGGAACATGAACTGAAAAAGTATCAATTCGGCGTTGGGACTCTCAGCAGCTTCCGGATGCACGACAACTATTTGTTCATCCGGCATCAGGGTCAATCCGAATGGCGACAGGTAAGAAGCGAAGGCCAGACCGGCGCGAAGGTCGAGAACCGGGACGGAACTGCGTCGATCCTTTTTTCCATCGCATCGTCCAAGCCTCTGGCATTTCCGGAGTCAGTCGTGCACGCAGTCGAAAGCGAGTCTGGAGAAGTGGTTCTGGAAGTGACGCCATTTAACGGTGAATGGCACTGGTTCGTGAACGGCTACATTCCCGGGGACCACTGATTCTAAAGGTGGGGCAAAGGTAAGCTCCCAGTCGCCACGTGAACAATGCAGGTGTTCACGTGGCCGGTCTGATGGTTACTTGCGCGCCTCCAGAATCAGGTTGAACGGCGTCTGCGTCGCCCGCCGGAAGTGTTTGAAGCCGGCTTCGGTAAACACCTTGCGCAAGCGTGACTCGCCCGCCTGCGCACCAAGGCCGAGGCCCACCTCCTGGGACAGCGAGTTCGGCGTGCAAATGAACGTCGATGCCGCATAGAACAAGCGCCCGACCGGCGTGATGTTTTCGTCCAGGGTGTCGTTGGCGAACGGCTCGACCAGCAGCACTGTGCCGTCGTCCTTCAACGATTCAAACGCATGCTTCGCCGCACCGACCGGATCGCCCATGTCGTGCAGGCAGTCGAAATAACAGATCAGGTCATAGTCGTCGCCGGGGTAGCTTTTCGCCGTGCCCTGGAAGAACCGCGCGCGACTGCTGACGCCGCCTTCTTCCGCCCGTTGGGTGGCGACGGTGATCGAAGGCGCGTGATAGTCGAAGCCGACGAACCGCGAGTTGGGATAGGCCTGGGCCATGATCACCGTGGACGCACCGTGACCGCAGCCGATATCGGCGACCTTGGCGCCTGCTTCGAGTTTGGCCACCACACCGTCCAGCGCCGGCAGCCATTCGGCGATCAAATGCCCCTTGTAGCCGGGGCGGAAGAAGCGCTCGGTGCCGGTGAACATGCACGGATGGTGATCGCCCCACGACAGGGCTCCGTTGCCGCGCATGGCTTTGACCAGTTTGTCTTTGTCATGGAAAAACGACGCCACCACGCCAAGCCCGCCGGCCACGTACACCGGCGAGTCTTCCTTGGCCAGGGCCAGCGCCTGTTCTTCCGGCAAACGAAACTTGCCGTCGTGGTGTTCCATATAGCCGGACGCCGCGTGGGCGCTCAGCCATTCGCGCACCAGTCGCGGGTTGCAGGTGGTTTTTTCGGCAAGGGTTTCGGGGCTGATCGGCTGACTGTCGGCCATCGCCCGGTAAAGGCCGAGTTCTTCGCCGACAATGACATTGGCCAGCATCGCCGCGCCGCCCATGTCGTTGACCAGTTTGCCCATGAATTCGTTGAGTCTGGCCTCGTCCATTTCATGTGCTCCATTGACAGGATCACAGTCCGGTGGCGTTGTGGGTCGAGGCATTCACCACCGGGCGGTGGTCGTGGAAACGGGCAGGGCGACACTGCTGTCCTGCGTCCCCCTCGACTGGGTACTGATTGAGTCTAGCCGCTGTTGGAATCCGTGGTGGTTATGTATCGCTGTGTATCTCTGCGGCTGCTGGATACACAAGGTGCCAATTGTCCCGACGGTCGAACACAGCGGCGACACAGTGGACGCATTAACTGCAATGGTCAGTCGCTGATCTGGCGGCTCCCAAGCAGAGATCTAGCCCATGCAGACTCCCCACCCCACCTTGCAGGCCAGCGTCGGGCTCGGCCTGCGTCGCGGCTTGATGAAAGACCTGCAAGCCGCGCGCACCGGCGATTTCGATTTTCTGGAAGTCGCCCCGGAAAACTGGATCGGCGTCGGCGGTGCCCATGGCGCCGCGTTGCGCGAGCTGGCCGAGCGATATCCGTTGTCCTGTCACGGGTTGTCGTTGTCGCTCGGCGGCTCGGCGCCGCTGGACGTCGATTTCCTCCGGGAAGTGCGGACCTTTCTCGATCATCACAAGGTGCCGTTGTACAGCGAACACCTGAGCTATTGCAGCGACGACGGTCACCTCTACGACCTGCTGCCGTTGCCGTTCACCGAAGAAGCGGTGCGCCACGTCGCCGCACGGATCCGCCAGGCCCAGGACATTCTCGGCCGGCGGCTGGCGGTGGAAAACGTTTCCTACTACGCCGCGCCTCGGCAGGACATGGACGAAGTGACCTTCACTAACGCCGTGTTGCGCGAGGCCGATTGCGATCTGCTGCTGGACGTCAACAACGTCTACGTCAACTCGATCAACCACGGTTTCGACCCGCAGACGTTCCTGGCCGCCATCGAACCGGGCCGGGTGGTCGGGATGCACGTGGCGGGGCACTTCGACGAGTCCGACACGCTGAAGATCGATACCCACGGCGCCTCGGTCAAACCGGTGGTCTGGTCGTTGCTGGCCGACGCCTATGCCCGATTCGGTGCGCAGCCGACGTTGCTGGAGCGGGATTTCAATTTCCCGGCGTTTTCTGAGCTGGTGGCCGAGTTGCAAACCATTCGCCGCCTGCAAACCGAAGGAGGCCCGCGTGGATAATCTTCTGCTGCAACAACAGGCCCTGACCCGCTATTTGCGCGATCCGGACCATGAAGCGCCGCCCGCCGACATGAACGCGGCGCGGGTCAATGTCTATCGCGATCTGGTGTTCAACAACGTCTCGCAACTGCTGGGCGGTACGTTTCCGGTGCTGATCCGGATCATCGGCCAGGAACGCTGGCGCACGTTGATTCGTGTCTTCCTGCGGGACTACCGCGCACAGACACCGAAATTCGGCGAGATCGCCGAGGAGTTTGTCGGTTACCTCGCCTCGGAGCCTGCCGTATTGAGCGACGGAAAATGGCCGGCGTTTCTGGTGGAGCTGGCGCATTACGAATGGGTGGAAATGGTGTTGCAGCAGTCCGACGCCGAACCCTTGCCGGCGAGCGATCCGGCGCAGTTGCTGGATCGGCCGTTGCAGGTTTCGGCACTGGCCTGGCCCTTGGCGTACACCTGGCCGGTGCAGATGCTCGGGCCGGATCATCAACCGGCCACGCCACCTGTCCAGCCGACGCTTTTGCTGGTGCGGCGTACGACGGACTGGAGTGTGAAGTTTTCCGAGCTGAGCCCATTGGCCTGGCGGTTGTTGCAGCGGATCGAGGCGTTCCCGTTGCTGAGCGGTCGCGAGCAACTGCAAGGGCTGGCGTTGGAGGCGGGGTTACCCGCAACGATGTCGTTCAAGGACAGCGGACTGGCGTTGCTGCAGCAACTGCATGAGGACGGTGTGATCGGCGTTGTCTGAGTCAGACATGAGGTTGCAGCCAGCGTGGCGGATCAGGATGAAGGCGATAGAAGCGACGCAGTTGTTCCATGTCTTTCTCGAACCAGTCGCCCAGCCATTGGCTGTATTGCCTCTGAGCCGACGATTGCACAGAGGGTTGCCCGATGCAGTCGGACACCACCTGCGCGGCCTGCATGCCGGTCATCAAGGCCTTGAGCACGCCATGGGAAGACGCCGGGTCAAGCTGACTGGCCGCGTCACCGACCATGAAGTAGCCGTTACCGGCGACTGCCGTGCTGATCCGCCACGTTACATCGGCGCCGTGGGTGGCGCCTTGCGTGGGCAAGTGTTGCAGCTGCTCTGGAATCGCCGGGCGGCGCAGGTTCGGCGCGTCGAAGGCCAGATGCGTCCAGTGCGTCAATTGCGCCTGCACGTTTGCGATCCACGTCCATCCACCGGGAACTGCTGACAAGTGCGGTGCGTGCCGATAAGCGAGTGGACAACCCCGGACGTAACCGTAGCGGGCAATCAGGCGTGGCGAACAGCGGCGGATGGTCAATCCCAGCTGTCGATGCAGCCAGGCTGACGCGCCGCTGGCATCGATCACATAGTCGGCGTGCAACGGGCCTGAATCGGTTATGACACCGCTCACGCGACTCTTCTCGCCAAGGACGGCGAGAGCGCGACACGGCTGGTGCACCATCACCCCCAGCGCTGCGGCGTGCTGCAATAACGCTGTGTCCAGCTTTGCCCGGGGAATCTGAAAGCCTCGCCATGAACCCTTGTCGTCACTGCCGAAGCCGTTGAAGCGCAGCGGCCCGTTCCATTGCACCCAGTGCCCGTTGAAACGCAGCGCATCCTGCACACACAGTTGTCCGGCGACGCCCAGTTGCGCCAACACGGGTTCGATGCCTGGATGCAGGCTCTCACCGGGGCGAAATCGCGGGAATTCCTGACGCTCGATCATTGCCACGTGCAGACCGCGTTGTGCGCAACCGATCGCTGCCGCCGATCCCGCCGGACCGCCACCGATCACCACGACATCAAAGGGCTTCAGGGGCGAGTTGCCACGCAGCATTTTCGTATTTGACCAGTATCGTTTCGGCGCAGACGAACAGTCGCACTTGTTGTTTGACCTGCACATCCCTCCATTTGAAGTCTTCGGCAGGGATGCTCATGACGCCGCGTTCGTACATCAGGAAGCGAAAGACCCAACCGCGCAACACGATGCCGACCTGCTGTTGCGCCGATTCCAATTCCGGATCGGGTCGCTGCACCTGGATGAAGGACAGCAACGGCCACGTATTACGCAAGGCCTTGTCGGTTCCCGCACCGAGTACGTTGTACACGCGGTACATCGAGAGCACCCGGTCTTGATATTCCTGCTGGGTGATTGCGCCGGTCTGCTGCAGGGAGAATCTGTTTTCAAGGGCGACTTGTGTGTAATCGCTGTATTCGTAGGCGCGATAGCGGACGAACGTCCGGCCCTGATGCTGGATCAGCTGCGCGGGTGGTTGGTTGTCCCAGGCGACGGCGCTTCTTCCGGTTTCCGCATCGGTCAACGGGATAATGGTGTGCAGGCTGGAGCGGGGCTCGAAAGTGCTCGCGGAGTCGGGTGCCAGGCCTGGCCAGAAAGAGCCCAGTGCTGCGCAGATTCTGGCGTCCTCGGGAAAAGGACTGGCCATCTGGTAACCGGCGAGATGGTCGATCCAGCTACCGTCCGGGCTTTGCTCACGCACTCGGCCTACCCCCCAACCCGGGGCGAAAAGTCCGGCTTCGCCGTCCGGCAATGTGGAAGGACGGTCGATGCCGACAGGGTGCGCGCCGGTCAGCGGCCATGAGACCGACTTGCGCGGCAAGCCGACAATCGCGGTGACTCCCCGATCCTCCGGGGAGAACGGCTGACCCGCGAGTGTCAGGTTGGCGCAATAACGCACATTCGATAACGCCTGCAGTCGGGCATGCCAGATGCTCGAGCCGGTGAAGGCTGGCACCTGGCTGGCCCAGTGCATCAGGCGCCGTGGGTGGCAAAACGGAAAGAAATCCGGGGTGGCAATGATCGAATAGGCAGGAATCGACTGCAGATGCCCAAGCGACGGGCAGCGCGCACGGATATAACCGTCGGCCGTGCCGTCCCGATAGTGCAGGGCGCGATAGCCGCCTTGCCTCACCAGCTCGGCGACACCCTCGCGGTGGTTCAGATCTTCGATGGTGCCATTGTCGTGCAGCATTGACCGACCATGGATCATGCCCCCCGAGTCCCTGGGCATCGTGAATGACAACAACTGGCCCCGGTAACAGGCCTGCTCGGCGAGCCGGGGTCTGGGCCGGGCCAGCAGTAGACTCGACCCCGATCCTCGCTCCACCTCCAGCGTTGCCAGACCATCGGTGATGACAAAGGGGTATTGGGAAATATCCGGTTCTTGCCAGCCGGTGTCGCTGTGACGCAGATGGATGTGGCGAATCTTTTCATTGATATGAAAAGCTTTGAATTTCACCTCCAGATCCAGTCCCGCAAGGCATTCCTTGCCATCGAACAGCTTGTGCATCGGCACCCAGAATTTCAGTGCGGGATCGACGTCTGGCTGAGCATCCATCGGGCCGAACTGTTCGTGATTTCCTTGGCGTTGCACGGCGATATAGGCGCTGTAATGCACCGGCATTATGCGAATGCCATAGGGGTCGTCCTGAACGAACGGCAAGAAGCAGCGCAGCTCGGGGGCGTACAGGGCGCTGGCATTGCCCACACGCGCAATACCGCTGCGCGAGTAACACAGATCGGCGTGCTCACCATGCACCGTGTCGGGGGCGCAACGGTACTCGCTGGCAAACACTGCCACGGCCAGCGGTTCGCCCTGGGCCTTTCGCTGCAAATCCTTGAGCGAGGGTGGACGGACGCCGAAGACGTAGTTCAGAACAGCCCGGATCTCGACAGGGGTTGGATAGGTTTGCAGGGGCTGACCACTTGCATCGCGCGTGACCCTCGGCGACGCCAGCGCATGGAAGAGCAGGCTTTGAGCAGGCCGGGCAGGTTCGATCGCCCGATTGCCGGCCGGGCAAAAGTCTTCAAAACCGGGAACGGACCGTTCGACACGCAGCGGTTTGAGCAGTTCGTCCTTGAGCGGTACGGCGAGAATATCCAGACCATGAGCCAGCATCAGCGAGTGCCAGCCGCCCGGCGCGAGCCGCCGACAGGCTTGAGTGACAGAATCGAGCAGAGACATGGTTCACCACGCGACGGCTGAGCGAGGTGTCATCCCACAATAATTCTGCCTGGCCGGCTACTGTCAGATCTGACAGTAGCGACCGCTGGTGCTCAGCTCAATGGCAGTTTCAGCTCCGCACACAACCCGCCACCGTCGCGATTGCTCAGCGTCAGCGAACCGCCCAGCGCCAGCGCCAGTTGCTGGGCGATCGCCAGCCCCAGCCCGGTGCCGCCGGTGCTGCGGTTGCGCGAGTTTTCCACGCGGTAGAAAGGCTCCATCACCTGGGCCAGCTCTTCTTCGGCGATGCCCGGGCCGCGATCCATGACCTTGATCGACAGTTCGTTCCTGTCGCGTTGAATCAGCAGCTCGGCAGCGCCGGCGAACTTCAGCGCGTTGTCGGTCAGGTTGACCAGCACCCGGCGCAACGCGTGGGGACGGGTATCGATGACCGCCTCACTCTTGCCGCTCAACTGCACTTCCTTGCCCATGTCCTGATAGTCGAACACCAGGCTGTCGAGGAACGAATCCAGATTGGTGCGTCGGCTTTCTTCAGTCGAGCCGTGGATGCTGCGGGCGTAGGCCACACCTTCGCGCACCAGATGCTCCATCTCACCGAGGTCGTTCCACAGTTTGTCTTTCTCGGCCGAATCGTCCATGAACTCCGCCCGCAGCTTCATGCGAGTGATCGGGGTTTGCAGGTCGTGGGAAATCGCCGCCAGCAGTTGCATGCGTTCTTTCAGGTACGCGGCGATGCGCGCCTGCATCGAGTTGAAAGCGCGGGCGGCGTAAGCCACTTCGTTCGGGCCTTTTTCGTCGAGGTTGATCGGGTGGGCGTTGGGATCGAGGGTTTCCACCGCGTTGGCGAGACGGGTGAGGGGGCGGATGGCGATACGCACCGCCAGCCAGGTGCAGGCGAGCATCAGCGCCAGTTGCCCGAGTAACACCACCGGCAGCCACGGCGACAGCGGCACCATCGACGGGCGCACATCGATGGTCACCGGGCTGCCGTCGCTCAGGCGCAGGTGGCCTTGAAAGTGTTTTATCGGGCCGGGAATATCGGTGAACGTCAGCGGATAGGCCTCGCCAATTGCGTCGGTAATCGAGGTGACGGCAATCGGCACGTCCTGCGGGTCCAGCGGCGTGCCCGGTTCGCCTTCGCTCAGCAGATAACCGTAGTTCTTGCGCGCCAGGCGTTTGAGCCACATCGGGCGTTCTTCGGCGGGCAGACGATCAAGAATGGCAATCGAGGTCGAGACGTCGGTTTCGAGGTTGCCGAGCATGGTGTTTTTCGCGCTTTCGTAGCGCTCGTAATATTGCGCGCCGAACGACAGCGCCTGAGCGAGGATCAGCCCGATCAGGAAAATCAGCGACAAGCGGGAGGCGAGGGTGCGCGGCCAGCGCAGGGCGACATTCATGCGGGTGCTCCGAGGACTTCGACCGGCAGCGAGAACACATAGCCTTCGCTGCGCACGGTCTTGATGTAGGCCGGTTCACGGGCGTCATCCAGCAGGCGTTGGCGCAGACGGCTGACCAGCAGATCGATGGAGCGGTCGAACAGATCGGCGTCACGGCCCTGGGTCAGATTCAGCAATTGATCGCGGCTCAACACCCGTTGCGGATGGTCGAGGAACACCCGCAACAGACGGTATTCCGCGCCACTCAGCGCGACCATGGTGCCGTCCTTGTCCAGCAGATGCCGGGCGGAGGTGTCGAGCTGCCAGCGACCGAACGCCAGCAGCCGACCGCTTTCGGTCACCACCAGGTTCGGCGGCAGCATCCGGGTGCGGCGCAGCACGGCATTGATCCGCGCCAACAGTTCGCGGGCGGCGAAGGGTTTGGTCAGGTAGTCGTCGGCGCCCATTTCCAGGCCGAGGATGCGGTCGGTTTCATCATTGCGCGCGGTCAGCATCAGGATCGGTGTGGCCTTGTGTTTGCCCGAGCGCAATTCGCGGCACAGCAGCAGGCCATCGTCGCCGGGCATCATGATGTCGAGCACGATCAGGTCGACGGTATTGGCTTCCAGAAAACTGCGCATCTGCCGGCCATCGGCAACCACCGTGGTGCGCAGGCCGTTCTTCTTCAGGTAATTGCCGACCAGTTCGCGAATCTCGCGGTCGTCGTCGACGATCAGGATGTGATCGACATGTTCCATGGGGCCAAACCTCAATCAAAGGGGATTGCCGGGCAGTCTATCGAGCCTGCGCGAGGCCGCCTGCCTGCCTTTGTATTGCAGTGTATCCAGCGCTGTGACGGATACATGCCGACGCAAAAAGCGGATTTTTACAGGGTTTTGTATCGCTGTGTATCCCGGGCGCGCGCGGATACGTAGCGATTTATACACGGCATTTGCCGACACATGCGCGATACCTCGCGAGCTTTAAATGAGCTCCATCGAGGCACACACAGAACGCCTCGGCCCAGTCAACGATTCAACCATTGAAGCCCCGAGGAAAACGCCATGAACACCAAGACCAAATCGATCGCTGCCGCTTGCCTGTTTGCCGCTTTGAACGTCTGCACCCTGTCGGCCCGCGCCGAAGCCGATGTCACCCCGCAAACCTACTCCTACGGCAGCCACCTGGACATCCAGAAAGTCGTGTCGCTGAAACAGGACAACTCGATGACCTGCGGCATCGTCGACGCCCGCCTGACCTACCTCGACTCGGCCGGCAAGACCCAGGTGCTCGACTACCGCAAATTCGCCGACGGCTGCAACGAAGACAACTGATTACCCACCTCTATAAAAGGAACAACGCCATGAACAACGTATCGCGCTATCTGACCGCTGTTGCCTTCTCCCTCGCCGGCGTCGCGGCCCATGCCAACGCTGCCGTCGAACAGAACACCTGTGGCAGCAGCACCTGCTTCCAACTGGCTCCGGTGGCCAAGCCGGGCAGCGACGGCCTGATCGCCGCCGACGGCGCCAGCCGCACACCACAAGGCCAAACACTGGCTGCCGACGGCTCCAGCCGCACGCCACAGGGCCAGACACTGGCCGCCGACGGTTCCAGCCGTACGCCGCAAGGCCAGACGCTGGCCGAGAACGGTGCCAGCCGCACGCCGCAAAGCCAATGGCTGGACAGCCAGACGGCTTGAGGATTGAAGGGGGCTGCCCGTAACGGGCGCCCCCCGAACCACTCAACAGACCACCCCTCATTCAAAAGGTGAACCTCATGTTTCTCATCGCTTTCCTGGGCGGTCTGTTGACTGTCCTCAGTCCGTGCATCCTGCCGGTGGTGCCGTTTCTGTTCGCCGGTGCCGACCGCACCCGTTCTTCGATCCTGCTGACCCTCGGCGGCATGGCCCTGACCTTTGCCCTGATCTCCAGCCTGGCGGTGGTCAGCAGCGAGTGGGTGATTCAGGCCAGCAACACCGGTCGCCACATTGCGCTGGCGGTGATGGTGCTGTTTGCGCTGTCGCTGATTTCCGCCCGTATCGGTGACTGGCTGACGCGGCCCTTAGTGCTGCTGGGCAATCGCCTCGACCCCGACGCCCGGAAAAAGACCGGGCCCATGGCGTCGATCATGATCGGTGTCGCCACCGGTCTGCTGTGGGCGCCGTGCGCCGGTCCGATCCTCGGTGTGATCCTCACCGGCGCCATGCTGCAAGGCGCCAACGCTCAGACCAGCCTGTTGCTGCTGGCCTACGGGGTGGGCAGTGCGTTGTCGCTGGGGACGCTGATCTTCGCCGGTCGCGGCCTGGTCAATCGGCTGAAGCCGTCGATTCCGTTCACCGGCTGGTTCCGCCGTGGTGCGGGTGTTGCGGTGCTGGCGACGGCGGCGGTGATCGCCACCGGTGCCGACAACGTGCTGCTGGCCAACACCTCGTCACAAGGCGTGGCATCGGTCGAGAAAAGCGTGCTGGAGAACGTGCCGAAAGTGGTGGACTACTTCGTCAGCAAAGTCCGTGCAGACTCGACCGAAGACGAGGCGAGCAAAGGCGCGATGCCGTCGCTGTCCGGCGCAGTGCAATGGTTGAATTCGCCGGAACTGACGGCCGATTCCCTGCGCGGCAAAGTGGTGCTGGTGGACTTCTGGACCTACGACTGCATCAACTGCCAGCACACCCTGCCGTACGTGAAGGAGTGGGAGAAGAAGTACGGCAAGGACGGTCTGGTGGTGATCGGTGTGCACACCCCGGAATACGGTTACGAGCGGATCATCGACAACGTCAAGGATCAGGTGCACAAGCTCGGCATCACCTACCCGGTGGCCATCGACAACAACTACGCGATCTGGCGCAACTTCGATAACCAGTACTGGCCGGCGCATTACCTGGTCGACGCCAAGGGGCAGGTGCGTTACACCCACTTTGGTGAAGGCAGTTATCAGGCGCAGGAGCAGATGATTCAGCAACTGCTCAAAGAGGCCAAGGCGCCTGCGGCCTGATCAATGAAAGCGAATGGTCCGGGGTAAATCTTCCCGGGCCGTTTCGCTTTTCCCGTATCTGTTTCGAGGCCTTTACAAAATCCCGCCATTCATCGGCCAACGCCCGGTTTTATGGGCTCTCCGGACGATTGACAGGGACGCCGGCCAGCGCCCGCGCGATAGTGGCGGAGCAGGGTCGATGCCGGCCTTGTCACTGATAAAAAGAAAGCGAGGTTGCCATGCCGAAGTTCGTGATTGAACGCGAGATTCCAGGAGCCGGAAAGCTATCGGAGCAAGAACTCAAGGCCGTATCGCAAACGTCCTGCAACGTACTGCGTGAACTCGGCCCAGAGGTGCAGTGGCTGCAGAGTTATGTGACTGCCGACAAGATTTATTGCGTGTACATCGCACCCAACGAGGAACTGGTGCGCGAACACGCCAGGCGTGGGGGATTTCCGGCCAACAGCGTGTCCCGGGTGACGAGCATCATCGACCCGACGACCGCCGAGTGACGCTTGACCCTTCTGCCGTGGAGCACCCATTCATGAGTACCCCCATTGATCTCACTGCCCTGAAGGAACGTCAGAAAGTCGCCTGGGCCAGTGGCGACTATGCCTTGATCGGCACCACGCTGCAGATCGTCGGCGAAACCCTCGCCGAAGCCTGCGACCTGCGCTGCGATGAAGAAGTGCTGGACGTTGCTGCCGGTAACGGCAATGCCACGC
Source organism: Pseudomonas sp. 22085 (assembly GCF_052045815.1). Classification (NCBI taxonomy): domain Bacteria; kingdom Pseudomonadati; phylum Pseudomonadota; class Gammaproteobacteria; order Pseudomonadales; family Pseudomonadaceae; genus Pseudomonas; species Pseudomonas sp. 22085. The sequence goes on along the minus strand of NZ_JBQEQA010000021.1, from coordinate 69,898 downwards.
TGGCGGCGGCGCGCCGGGGTTGTCTGGTGACGTCCACCGACTATGTCGCGGCGCTGCTGGAACGCGGGCAGGACCGGGCGCGCGCCGAGCATCTGGACGTGACCTTTCAGGTTGCCGATGCCGAAGCGCTGCCGTTTGCCGATTCCAGTTTCGACGCAGTGCTGTCGACCTTCGGCGTGATGTTCGCCCCGGATCAGGCGAAAGCGGCCAAGGAGCTGGCGCGGGTCTGTCGCCGGGGCGGACGGATCGGCCTGGCCAACTGGACGCCGGAAGGCTTCGTCGGCCAGATGTTCAAGACCCTCGGGCGCTATCTGCCACCGCCACCCGGTGCGCAGCCGCCCTCGAACTGGGGCGCGGAAGCCTGGCTGCATTCGAACTTCGATGATCGCCAGTTCCAGGTCCAGGTGACCCGCCGCCACTTCAACTTCCGCTATCGCTCGGCGGCGCACTTTATTGATGTGTTTCGCCATTGGTACGGCCCGGTGCACAAGGCGTTCGCGGCGTTGCCGCCTGAGAGCGGGCAGGCGCTGGAGGCGGATCTGACGCTACTGATCGACGGGTTGAACCGGGCGGGAGCGGAATCGATGGTGGTGCCGAGTGAATATCTGGAGGTCGTCATCACCAAGCGCTGAAACCATCGTGGGAGCGAGCTTGCTCGCTCCCACAGGGATTGCGACAGGGCTTCTATTTCAGATGCGCACCGTCAAACCACTCCAGCGCCGTGCGCCAGATGCAGATGCCGAGAAAGTATGCCGACGCCAGCAGCCACAGGCCCATCACCAGCGGGTTGATTGCCGGGTGGTTCAGCACCAGCGACAGACTGCACAGCAACCAGATCGCCGTCACGGCAATGTTGATCGGCATGAACCGGCGTACCCGGAACGGGTGCAAAAACTTCATCCGGGTCACGGTCAGCAGCGCCAGGCCAATCACCGTCAGGAAGGTGATCCATGGCCCCGGATCGATGATGTACAGGCACAAGGCAACCACGTTCCACGCAGCGGGGAAACCGACGAAGTAGTTGTCCTTGCTCTTCATATTGACGTTGCAGAAGCAGAACAGCGACGACACCAGAATCAGCGACACGGTCAGCAGCAGGGTGTAGTCGGGCAGGGGAATGTAGCGATAGATGAACAGTGCCGGAATGAACACGTAGGTCAGGTAATCGATCACCAGATCGAGGATCGATCCGTCGAAACTCGGCAGCACCGACTGCACGTTGACCTTGCGCGCCAGCGCCCCGTCGAGGCCGTCGACGATCAGCGCCACGCCCAGCCACATCAGGCAGTGGATCGGCTGGTTTTCCAGCAGGGCAAGGGTGGCCAGGAAGGCGGTGACCACGCCGGTCGCGGTGAAACCATGGGCGCCCCAGGCCTTGAGCCTGGCGATGTGGACGGTCGATATCACGAAGGCGTTCTCCAGAAAGTGCAGCAAGCCGCGTAAACCCTTGGGCAGCAAGGGCGGCGACCAACCGGGTCGGGGTTGCAGCTATCGACCGGTCGGGCCGGGTCAAGGTTCACCCATTCGTGAAGATTAGCTGGCCGGGGAAAAATTTCTCTGGAGAATCACTCGCCCATGGCCACGTCAGCCCAACGGTGCTGGCGCAACGCATCAGGAGGGCTATCGTTGCCTGACGCAGTCATACCCCTTTGCCTGAGGACGACGTCATGAACACCAGCGATCTGCTCGAACAACTGCTGCGAGGCCAGGCCTCGGCGGGACAACCAGGTGGCGCGTCGGCCGGTGGGGGACTGGGCGGGCTGCTCGGTGGTTTGCTGGGCGGTGGCGGTGTTTCCGGGGGTGGATCTCCGGCTGGCGGACTGGGTGGCCTGGGCGGGCTGCTTGGCGGATTGCTCGGCGGTGGCGGCGCGCTGGGTGGCGGCACGCAGCGTCGTTCCGGCGGCACTAATTACGCGGCGCTGGCCTCGCTGGGCATGATGGCGTTCCAGGCGTATCAGGCCTGGCAACGCAGCCAGACGTCCGCCGCGCCGCAGCAAACGCCGCAAACCGCAGACCTGCTGTCCGGCCCGCAAGTCGAAGAACACAGCCACGCCGTTCTGCGGGCGCTGATCGCGGCAGCCAAGGCTGACGGGCGGATCGACGACTCGGAAAAACACCTCATCAGCAGCGAAATCGGCAAGCACACCGATGACCCGAACCTGCAGCAATGGCTCGACGACGAGGTCGCCAAACCGCTGGATCCCACCGAAGTGGCGCAGGCGGCGCAGAACGATCCAGCCATGGCCGCCGAGATGTACCTGGCCAGCGTGATGCTGGTGGACGATCAGCAGGACGCCGAGCGCAATTATCTGGATGAACTGGCGGCGGCGTTGCAGATTGACCCCGAGTTGCAGGTTCACTTGGAACAGCAGGCCAAAGGCACGGCCTGACCCTCTCATCCCACAGCCTTCGACCGCTCTGTTCAAGCAAGGAGCGAGCCGAAGGCTCCGTCCGTCAGGGCAATTTTCAAGCCGATTGAATTTTTGACGCGCCAAGCCTCTCTGCTGCATTAGAGGCGAGTGACTGAGCGTCCTGCCAATCGATCGAGAATATTGCCATGACTGTCCTGACTCACCTGCAAGCTGCCCCCGCCACATCGCGACCGCTCGACTCTTCGGGTGAGTTGCGGCGTATCCATGAAGCGCTTTTAGCCGACGAACATCCGCAGCCACTGGCGCGCGCCTTTCTGGAAGATCAACTGCTGCAAGCCGCGCAGTTGAAGGAAGAACTGCCATCGGACCCCACGCAGTGGCATGCCTGGGTGGCCGAGCACTGCGCCGATGTCGCCCGGCAATACGCCGACTACCTGCAACAACGCAAGGCTGGAGGCGCACGGCAGTTCTTCAGTTGCAAGGCTCATGCGCAGTATTTCCTGCAAGCGGTGGCGCCGACCAAGCTGGTTGATGGCGCCTGGCTCTACGGCTTGCTCGGACAGTGGCGCGATCCGCGCTTCAGCAGCCTGATCAGCACTTATCTGGAAGAACTGGGCGAGGGCAATCCGGCGCAGAACCACGTCGTGATCTACCGCCAGCTGCTAGCCGAACAGGGCCTCGAGCCCAGCAGTCCACTGCCCGACGAACGCTACCTGCAAGGCGCGCTGCAATTGGCCCTGGGTGCCTGCGGCATGGATTTTCTCCCGGAGGTGATCGGTTACAACCTTGGCTACGAACAGTTGCCCTTGCACCTGCTGATCAGCAGTTACGAGCTCAGCGAACTGGGGATTGATCCGTACTATTTCACCCTGCACGTGACCATCGACAACGCCAGCACCGGCCATGCGCAAAAAGCCGTTCAGGCCGTCCTGGATCTGTTGCCTCTGGAAGCCGATCGCAGCGATTTCCTGCGCCGGGTATCGCTGGGCTATCGACTCAATGATCTGGGGCAGGGCAGCCGCGCAATCATCGAGGGCTTCGACCTGGAGCGCGAGTTGTTGGCGATGCTTGAACGCAAGTGTCCGTTCGCGCAACACATGCACTCCGACTATTGCCGATTCGAAGGCAAGACTGTCAATCAGTGGCTGGCCGATCCGCAGCAGCTCTCCGGGTTCCTGCAGGCCATGCAGGACAAGGGCTGGATCAAGCGCCACGAAGATCCACAGAACAGCCGCTTCTGGCAATTGATCGATGGCGATGGTGCGGCGATGTTTGGCGTGTTCAGCGCCTATGAAAAACAACTGGTGCATGACTGGATTGCCGGTGACTGGATTTCTTCGGACAAACCCGTCGCGTTCCGCCGCCGCCCCTCGGTCCCCGCGCCGATCGAGGTGCCCGAACAGGACCCCGATGTGCAGCGCCTGAATGCGGCACTGCAAGGGCAGAATGCTCACAGCAAAATCACAACGTTGATCCCCTGGCTCGCCCCGGCACGCCATGCGCATCCGGCCGGGCTGCTCGCCACTCGCCGTTTCATCCAACTCAAATCCGGCCTGCGTTAAGGAAATCATCAATGAATCAGGAAGAACAACTGTCTGCCAACGATTTGGTGCTGCTGCAACTGGGGCGGCGCTTGCAGGCCGACGGCTATCGTTTCATCACCCCGACTCCGCTGACTCATCAACGGGTCAACCAGCGCGACGAAGGACAGGCCGCCGATGGCCTGCGGGATGTGTTCGGATGGTCGCGTCCGTTCGAACCCGGCCTGCTGTCTGCCGATGAACAGCGACAATTGCAGGACGCCCAGGTGATTGATGCGTTCGACGGGCGCTTGAAGAGCCGGGTGCGCTGGTCGAGCCTGGATGACTTGCTGTTCGTGCATTCCGGATTCCCCACCGATGCCGCCGACTCAGTGTTCTTCGGCCCGGACACCTATCGCTTTGCCCAACTGATTCACAGCCATTTGCAGCAGAACTTTGCGCCGATCCACCGTGCGGTGGACATCGGTTGCGGCGCCGGAGTCGGCGCGATCCTGATTGGCCGTGCCCGGCGCGAAGCGCAAGTGCTGGCGGTGGATATCAACCCCGCCGCGCTGCGCCTGACCACGATCAACGCGGCGCTGGCCGAAGTGGCCAACGTCGAGGTGCGCGCCAGTGATGTACTGCAAGGCGTGGACGGTGAATTCGACCTGATCGTCGCCAACCCGCCGTACATGGCCGATCCGGCCGGACGAGCTTACCGCCATGGCGGTGGGACGCTGGGGGCGGGCCTGTCGCTGCGCATCGTCGAACAGGCGCTCAATCACCTGACCCCCGGCGGCTCGCTGCTGCTCTACACCGGTGTGGCGATGGTCGATGGCCGCGATCCTTTCCTCGACACGGTATTGCCACGGCTGGATGAAAAACGCTTCGGCTGGACCTACCGCGAACTCGATCCCGATGTGTTCGGCGAAGAGTTGCTGAATCCCGGCTATCAGCGCGTCGACCGGATTGCCGTGGTCGCGCTGACGGTGACTCGAACAGGTTGAAACAAGGCAGGTGCAGGATGAGCAGGAATCTCGACGACTACAACCGGATGCGCGACTTTTCGGCGACCTCTGAACCGGCGGCTGAACGACGTCGGGGCAAGAAATCCGCCGGCGACCACGCCCTGCAGTTCTGCATTCAAAAGCACGATGCCTCGCACCTGCATTACGACTTTCGCCTGGAACTCGACGGCGCGCTCAAGAGCTGGGCGGTGCCCAAGGGCCCGTCGCTGGATCCCAAGGTCAAGCGGCTGGCGGTGCATGTCGAAGACCATCCGCTGGACTATGCGACGTTCGAGGGCAGCATTCCCGAAGGGCATTACGGTGCCGGCGATGTGATCGTCTGGGATCGCGGCGTGTGGATTCCGCTGGAAGACCCGGAGAAAGCCTACGCCAAGGGCAAGCTCAAATTCGAACTGCGCGGCGAGAAGCTTGCCGGGGTGTGGAACCTGGTGCGCACCCACATGCCGGGCAAGAAAGAGCAGTGGTTTCTGATCAAGCATCAGGACAGCGCCGCACGCCCGCAAGGCGATTACGACGTGCTGGTCGCCGAGCCCGACAGTGTGCTCAGCGAGCGCACGATCGTCGACAAGCCCCAGCTCAGTGCCAAGCAGGTCAAACCCCTTCAAGGCCCGGCGAAAGCACCGCGCAAGTCGGCCTCGGGCAAGCTCACCGGGGCGCACAAGGCCAAAATTCCCGCGCAGCTAAAGCCTCAGCTCGCCACGCTGGTAGAGAGTGCGCCGGAGGGCGATTGGCAATACGAAATCAAGTTCGACGGTTATCGGATCATGGCGCGCATTGATCAGGACGAGGTGCAGTTGTTCACCCGCAATGGACATGACTGGACGCACAAATTGCCGAAACAGGCGCAAGCCCTCGCGGCGCTGGGCCTGGAGTCGGCGTGGCTGGATGGTGAGATGGTGGTCGCCGACGCCGACGGCGTGCCTGATTTTCAGGCCCTGCAAAACGCGTTCGATTCCGGACGCAGCGAAAACATCGTCTATTACCTGTTTGATCTGCCGTATCTGAACGGTGTCGACCTGCGCGAGGTGCCCGTGGAGGAGCGGCGCGCAGCACTGGTCACCGTTCTGAAAACTCATCAAGACCCGCTGCTGCGTTTCTCCGAAGCGTTCGACGAAACCCCGCAGGCCTTGCTCAACAGCGCCTGTCAGATGCGCATGGAAGGCCTGATCGGTAAACGCCTCGGCTCGCCTTACGTGTCGCGCCGCAGCAGCGACTGGATCAAGCTCAAGTGCAAGCATCGCCAGGAATTCGTGATCGTCGGCTATACCGATCCGAAAGGCGCGCGCAGTTCGTTCGGCGCACTGTTGCTGGGCTTGCATGATCGTGACAGTGGCGAGTTGCGGTACGCCGGCAAGGTCGGCACCGGATTCAATGAAACCACCCTCAAGAGCATCCTCGCGCAGCTCAAGCCATTGAAGGTGAAGAAACCGGCGGTGATCAATCCGCCCAGCGGTTTCGAGGCCAAGGGTGTGCACTGGCTCAAACCGAGTCTGCTGGCGGAAGTGGCGTTCGCCGAAATGACCCAGGACGGCTCGGTGCGTCACGCCGTGTTCCATGGCTTGCGCGAGGACAAACCGGCCAAGGACATCACCGAGGAGCGCGCCAGACCCATGAAGATTTCAAAGACTGAATCTACCGCGCCGTCGCAATCCGGCTTGGCCGACGGCAAGGTGCGGATCACTCATCCCGACCGGGTGATCGATGCCAGCAGTGGCACCACCAAGATGCAGCTGGCCGAGTATTACGCCAGCGTCGCCGAATGGATTCTGCCGCAGCTCAAGGACCGCCCGGTGGCGCTGGTACGTGCGCCGGATGGCATCGCCGGTGAGCTGTTCTTCCAGAAGAACGCTGAGAACCTGGCGATCCCCGGCATCCGCACGCTGGACAAGGAACTGACCGGCCAGCCGGTGATGCTGATCAACAACGCCGAAGCCTTGATCGGCGCGGTGCAGATGAGCATGGTCGAACTGCACACCTGGAACGCTACCACCACCGATCTGGACAAGCCCGACCGCTTTGTCCTCGACCTCGACCCGGACCCGGCGCTGCCGTGGAAAAGCATGGTCGAAGCCACGGCGCTGACCCTGACCGTGCTGGACGAGTTGGGCCTCAAGGCGTTTCTCAAGACCAGCGGTGGCAAGGGCATTCATCTGGTGGTGCCGTTGACCCGCAAGCATGGCTGGGACGAGGTCAAGGATTTCAGCCACGCCATCGTCACGCACATGGCGAAATTGTTGCCGGAGCGTTTTTCTGCGGTGTCCGGGCCCAAAAACCGTGTGGGGCGGATCTTCATCGATTACCTGCGCAACGGGCTGGGCGCCACTACCATTTGCGCCTACGCAGCGCGCACCCGTGAAGGGCTGCCGGTGTCGGTGCCGCTGTTTCGGGAAGAAGTCGGCGAGATCAAGGGCGCCGATCAATGGAACGTGCGCAACGTTCACGAACGGCTCGCGGAAGTAGGCGATGAACCCTGGGCGGACATCAAGAAAACCCGACAGAGCATCACGGCCGAGATGCGCAAGCGGGTGGGCATGAAGAAATGATCAGGTGCCGCGCAACAAGTCGTGGGCGTTGAGCAGATCGAAGGCGACTTGAGGATTGTTTTCCAGGCCACGGCGGATGGCGGCGGGGATGGTTTTTCGGGTTTTGCGACAAAGCCCCGGAAGCTCCTCGACCTCGATTTCGATGCCGCCTCGCACAGTCCGCACTTCACCGAACTTCGGCGCGATCACCACACGAATGCCTAGCTGATCGAACATCTTGCCTTGCAGCCGCTCTAGGTCGGCGAGGTCCTTGAGGTTTTCCAGACGCTCGAGCAGACGCTTTTCTTCCTCGCGGGTCAGCAGCAGGATGCGCACATCCGCGCCGGGCGTATCCAGCAGCGGATCACGCCCGCAGATGCACAGACCCGGCGGGCAAGGGGAGCGAAGGGAGGCGGAAATCGTCATGGCCTCCATCATAGAGGCCGTTCGACGGTTTTGCCCATGGTCGTTCACCAGCCGTCCATCGGCAGGGCGTAACGGTGGCAAGTCCGTCAGCCACCATCATCGAACGTGCCGTGGTTACTGCGACAGACCTTCGTAGTGAACCAGAATGGCGTTGGCCAGCTCTTCATCGCTGGCGTTCAGGCCGGGATTGTCCTGACGCACCTGCTGCAGTACCGATTCCAGGTACACGCCACGGATCGTTCCGCCGCTGGCGACGAATGCGGACAAGTCGTCACGGGCCGGAATCACCATTTTGTGATCCTTGAAGGTCGAGTACAGCGACGCGGAAACCCCCGCTGAAGTAGCCACATCTCCCGCATCCACGCGGGCGAATGCCGAACCGAAAGGCAGGCACAGCATAAGAGACGAAACGAGTAATAAACGGCGCATGACGGTGTTCCTCCAGCAGCGTAAAGCGAAAAGGAATTACCACATAATGTGAGAGGTGCCGGACAGCCCGGGAGTTCCATGCGCCATGCCGGGCGGTAGTGGCCGTAGAACGAGAACCATCGCACAGTCCGCGTTTTTACCGAATGTAACGACATACCCTGCGACGCTCTAAAGCCGCGGATTCACGTAAATAGGCTTAACTGAAGCGTTGAAAGGCGCCGCGTGGCGCAGCCTGGGAGGAAATCACGGTGTCGATCAAACTGCGTTTGGTGTTGCTGATTGCGACCAGCCTGCTGACGGCGTTGATCGTGAGTCTGGTCAGTTACGTCGGCAATCAGCGGATGGCTTCGGCGGTCAGTGACAACGCGGTCAGCATGAGCGCGCTGCGCAATCACATGGAAGCCGACATGATGCATGACGCCCTGCGTGCCGATGTGTATTCGGCAATGCTGGTGGGGCTGGGCAAAAGCACCAGTTCGGCGGACGAGGTGCGCAGCTCGGTCGAAGAGCATGCGGCGCATTTTCGCGAGGTGCTGGGTGAAAACCTCAAGCTGCCGGTCAATCCCACGATCAAGTCCGCGCTCGAGCAGATCAAGCCAAGCCTCGACACCTACATCAGCGCCGGCGAGCAGATCGTCGGCCTTGCACTGGAAAACCCGGACAGCGCCCAGCAGCAACTGGGGACCTTCAATACCGCGTTCAGCCAGCTCGAAGAACAGATGGCCGCTCTCAGCGAGCTGATCGAAACCAATACCCGGCAGACCAGCGAAGGCACCGAAGCGGCGATCCACAATGCCAATGTCGCACTCGGCATCGTTTTGATCGCCAGTCTGTTGCTGCTGTTGGCCCAGGGCCGCTGGGTGATCCTGAGCATCATGGGGCCGCTGAAGTCCGCCAGTCGCATCGCCGAAAGCATCGCCCACGGGAACCTCAGCGAACCGATCGCCGAACCGTCCGGCAAGGACGAAGCCAGTGCGCTGATCCGCACGCTGGCAACCATGCAGCGCGACCTGCGAGACATGATCGGTGTGGTGCGAAGCAACGCCCACGGCGTCAGCGGCATGAGCGAACAACTGAGCCACGGCTGCCATCAGGTGGCCGACAGCAGCCAGCAGCAAAGCACCGCCGCCGGCACCATGGCAGCTGCCGCGAGCCAGATGACCGCCAGCATCGAGGAAATCACCCGTCACGCCGAGCGTGCTTTGAACATGGCCAGCCAGGCCGAATCACTGGCGAAAAACGGCGGGCAGGTGATCCATCAAGTGGTCAGCGATATGGACGACATCGCCCGTTCCGCCCAGCAATCGGCACAGGTGATCCGCACCCTGGATCAGGAATCCGAAGGCATCTTCAATATCATTCAGGTGATCAAAAGCATCGCCGACCAGACCAATCTGCTGGCACTCAACGCAGCCATCGAGGCCGCCCGGGCGGGCGAGCAGGGCAGAGGCTTTGCGGTGGTGGCCGATGAGGTGCGCAACCTGGCTGCGCGCACCAGCGCTTCGACCCAGGAAATCGCCGCGATGGTCGCGCGCATCCAGAACAGCACCCGCGAGGCGGTCAGCAGCATGGAGGCCGGTGTGGCCCAGGTCGACAAGGGCATGGCGGTCACCGCCGACGTCGAACGCGCGATCCGCGAAATCCTCGACGCCACCCTCAGTACCACGCAACTGGTCAACGACATCACCCGCACCATCGGCGAACAGAGCCAGGCGAGCAACGAGATCGCCCATCAGGTAGAGATGATCGCGGGCATGTCGGAGGGCAACAGCAAGGTCATCGGCCAGACGGCCAGTACCACGGATGAACTGTCGAGTCTGGCGGGGCGGCTGGCGCAGTCGGTGGATCGGTTCAGGTTGTGAGAGCAGGCTCTGCCGCCTTGTCAGCGGCAGAGCTCATGCTTCAGAACTTGTACGCCTGACGCCCCACCAGCAGCCATTTGCCGGACTGCTTCTGCCAGATCTGGAAATTCTCGATTTCCGTCGGCACGACCTCGGTGCCTTTCAGTGCTTGCGCCGAAAAGTGATGGCGCACCAGCGCGGTGTCCCCGGACAGGGTGATGGTCTGGTTTTGCATCTCCAGGGTCTTGAACGCGCTCTTGCCGGTTTCGATATCGGCAATGAAGGCTTTCTTGTCCTGGATCTTGCCGCTGGAGTGGCCGTAGGTGAGGTTGTCGGCAGTCAGGGCGTTCAGCTCGGCGATGTCCTTGTGCAGCATCGCCTGGGTCAGATGGTCGACGGCCTGGGCGACGTCCTGTTCCGCCGGGGCGGCGGCGACGTAGCCGCTGAAAACACAGAAAAGACCGAGTAGCACTTTGCTTTTGTTCATGAGGATTCCTTGTTGTTGTAGGTTTCGGAACGACTGGATTATTTGTCAGTCGTCGTACAACTTATCAGGAACAGGACGGGGTTTGAAAGCGCTTGAGGATCCAATGGAAAACTATCCGGTCGCGAACAGACGCGCGGGTTTGCCATGACGTGATATTCTTCGCGCCACTTGTTTTGACCCCATTCAGTCTGGCGCGCTTCTCGGCGGGCCAGACAGAACCCCTGTCGCTCAAGTAGCTGAAGCCAATAATGATAAGAAGTCAGTTCAGAAGGGACATATAACTGAGGTCGACGCAGCCTGTCGGCCTTGTGTGCCCACCCGTCAAAATTGAAGTGTGCCGGAACCCGCGACGCTGGCCTGAGTGTCGCGAAAGAGGGGACCTCATACGTACAACAGCGGCGGGCGGAAGGCGTTTTATCATAGGTGCAACAGATGTTTAAGAAAGTGAACACAGCCTTGCTGGGGCTGGCTTTGGCGATGGGGATGTCTTCCGCCAATGCCGAAGAAGCAAAGAAAGTCGACGTTCTGCTGATCGGCGGCGGCATCATGAGCACCACCCTGGGTGTGTGGATCAATGAGCTGGAACCGACCTGGTCGATGGAAATGGTCGAGCGCCTCGACGGCGTCGCCTTGGAAAGCTCCAACGGCTGGAACAACGCCGGTACCGGGCACTCGGCGCTCGCCGAGTTGAACTACACGCCGGAAGACGACAAGGGCAATGTCACCATCCCGAAAGCCGTCGAGATCAACGAAGCGTTCCAGGTCTCCCGTCAGTTCTGGGCCTGGCAGGTTCGTCAAGGCGTCCTGAAGGACCCTCGTTCGTTCATCAACACCACTCCGCACATGAGCTTCGTGTGGGGCGATGACAACATCAAGTTCCTGAAAAAGCGCTACGAAGCCCTGCAAGCGAGCCCGCTGTTCGCCGGCATGCAGTACTCCGAAGACCCGGCTGTGATCAAGAAGTGGGTTCCGCTGATGATGGAAGGGCGTGACCCGAACCAGAAAATCGCGGCCACCTGGAGCCCGCTGGGTACCGACATGAACTTCGGCGAAATCACCCGCCAGTTCGCCGGTTACCTGCAGACCAAGCCTAACTTCAACTTGAAGCTGTCGAGCGAAGTGCAAGACATCACCAAGAATGCCGATGGCACCTGGCGCGTCAGCTACAAGAACCTGAAAGACGGCACCAAGACTGAAACCGATGCCAAGTTCGTGTTCATCGGCGCCGGCGGCGGTGCCCTGCACCTGCTGCAGAAGTCGGGTATCGAAGAAGCCAAGGAATACGCTGGCTTCCCGGTAGGCGGCTCGTTCCTGGTGACCGATAACCCGGCCATCGCCGAACAGCACCTGGCCAAGGCTTACGGTAAAGCTTCGGTTGGCGCGCCTCCGATGTCCGTTCCGCACCTGGACACCCGTGTCCTGGACGGCAAGCGCGTCATCCTGTTTGGCCCGTTCGCGACTTTCAGCACCAAGTTCCTGAAAGAAGGTTCGTACCTGGACCTGCTGACCAGCACCACCACCCACAACATCTGGCCTATGACCCGGGTCGGCATCAAGGAATACCCGCTGGTCGAGTACCTGGCCGGTCAACTGATGCTGTCGGATGAAGACCGTCTGAACGCGCTGAAGGAATACTTCCCGAACGCCAAAGCCGAAGACTGGCGCCTGTGGCAAGCCGGCCAGCGCGTGCAAATCATCAAGCGTGATGAAGCCGCTGGCGGCGTGCTGAAACTGGGCACCGAAATCGTTGCATCCAAGGACGGCTCCATCGCCGGTCTGCTGGGAGCATCCCCAGGCGCATCGACCGCTGCACCGATCATGCTGAGCGTGCTGCAGAAAGTCTTCAAAGACAAAGTCGCCAGCCCTGAGTGGCAAGCCAAGCTGCACCAGATCGTTCCAAGCTACGGCACCCAGCTGAACAACGATCCAGCCAAAGTGGCTGAAGAGTGGGCCTACACCGCCAAGATCCTGCAACTGCCAACCCCTCCGGTGATTGGTCAGGTTGCAGCCCCGGCGGCGGACGCCTCGGCTGAAAAAGCCCCGGCTCCGAAAGAAAGCGCTGCACGTGACATGGCTCTGTAACCAGACGCCTGACACACAAAGCCCACTGAACCGGTGACGGTCAGTGGGCTTTTTTGTGTCCGGAATTCAGGCCTTGGCGGCCGCCAGATAGGCACCAAGCCGCCGTCCCATCTCTTCACCCAACGCCTGCAACCCGCTGAGCGGCCGCACCATCACCTCGAACTCGACGATCTTGCCCTGTTCATCGAAACGGATCATGTCGATGCCCTTGAGCTCTTTTGCGCCGACTTTGGCGCTGAACTCCAGCACCACATTAAGGCCATCGGCTGTCGCCAGTTCACGGTGGTATTTGAAGTCTTCGAACACATTGAACACGGTATTGAGGATCATCGAGACCACCGGCGCACCGGGGTAGGGGGTATGCGCCATCGGTGAGCGAAACACCGCGTTGGGATCGAGAAGCTCTGGCAGGGCCTTGAGGTTGCCGGTGCGGATCATCTCGTGCCAGCGGTTCAGGGATTCGGCGGCGTTGGGGTGCAGGTTCAAATCGGACATGGTTTCACTCCTGTATTTTTGTTGTTCTTGGCGCGGCGCCCATGACTCTAGATCAAAGCGGCGCAATGGAAACCCTCTGTATCGATCTGAATATCGACCCATGCGCCAGCCCGCTCCATCTGATCCGCTTTTTCCTGTCGAATCTGCATCTGTAACCATCTCAGCCACGGGCCCAAAATGGCCCTGCCGTTCGGCCATACGCGACGCGCTTCATTCCGGAGCGCCCGGTGCGCCGGACATTCAGTATTCAGGAGGCCTTCATGGCTAAGATGGCGATTTTCCTCGGCGGCTTTCTTGTGTTGACCATCATGATCGGCGTTCTTGCCACGATTTCTCCGGTCTGACGATCAGCCGTCGAGTTGCGACTTGCAGCGCTCTTCGACGGTTTCGGATGGAACCGGATCAAGGCGCCCCGAACAGCATCGTCCAGTAAACCCCTTCATCACTGCGCGCCTCACTGGCAAACCCGGCGCCGACCTGGGTGAACATCGGGTTCATCAGGTTGGCGCAGTGTCCGGGGCTGGCCAGCCAGCCGGCCATGGCCTTGCCCGGTGAGCTTTGTCCGGCGGCGATGTTTTCGCCGATCTGTCGGCCACGGTAGCCCGCCGCGCGGGCGCGATCTGCCGGGCCGTCGCCGTCCGGGTCGCGGTGGGCGAAGTAGTTGCCGTAGGCCATGGCCTTGCTGTGCCCTTGGGCGGCGGCGCCGAGGGCCGGGTTCCAGCTCAACGGGCGGGCGGCGGCGAAGCGCTGGCGGCCGCACATGCGTGGTCGGGCGCGGGCGGCGTTGACCTCGGCCAGCAGGGCCTTGCCGACGCTGCGGTTGTCGCCGACGCGACTGTCGAGCACCGGCCGGGCCAGCACCACTTGCCATTCGCTGCGGGCGCGGCTGATGCCGATGTCGGCATATTGACCGTCGAGCAACGCGCCGCAGTAATCGTCTTGCAGCATTTCGAACGCCTCTTCGGCGTCCTGCGCGCCGACGATCCGGATGCTGCGCACCGCCACGGCGGCATAGCCGGAGTCTTTCAATCGTTCGCGCAATCCACCGCCGTAGCCATAGCCGACCGGCAACGCCAGATTCGACTTCAGCGTCAGCGGCGCCAGCCGTTGGGCCGGGCGCCGGTCACAACGTTGCGGATGGGCGCGGTAGTCGTTGATGGCGGCCACCAGTTGCCGCTCGGCGCCGGCGTGGGCAGAGGGAGAAAGCAGGGGAGAAAGGAACAACAGGCACAGCGAAACGAAGCGAGACGAACGAACGGCGTGGCGCATGGGACGCAAAGCTCTGAACAAAGACAAGGCTGAAGGAAAGTGAACCGCAGAACGCGGCGCGGGTAGGACTGACCTTTTTGCACTTGGTTCACGAGGCGGAGCCGGGTTTCTACGGCCGCCGACGAAGTGCTCAGCGATTCAACGCATCCTCGATCCATCGCAGGTATTGCGGCCGTTCGGAAATCGAATTGTGTGCCGAGTCCTTCACCACTTTGAGCGTGGCCACACCGTCGGGAAAACTGTGCAGCAAGCGCTCGGTGCTGGCACGTGGAATCACCTCGTCATCGCTCGCCGCCAGCAGCAGCGTCGGCACGCGGATGTGCGCCGCGTACTGGCCTGACTGGAAACGATCCTTGAGCAACCACTGCACCGGCACCCACGGATATTGGCGGGCGGCGATTTCTTCGAGGCTGTTGTAGGGCGTGACCAGAATCAGTCTCTCCACCGGCCGCTGGCTGGCCAGCCGCACCGCGACCCCGGAACCGAGGCTGCGCCCCAGGAGCGCGACCTGCGGGTGACTGGCATACACCTGATCGAACAGCGCCAGCGCATCCTCGGCAATTGCCGCTTCGGAGGGCGAACCACCGCTGCCGCCAAAACCCCGGTAATGCAGCAAATACAACGAATAGTCGGGAAACGCCGCGGAAAACTCCGGCAGATTGCGCGAAACATCTTCGGCATTGCCGCCGAAATAGATCAGTGCTTTGGGTCCGGAGCGCTCGCGCACTGTCACGCGGATCTCGGCGTCGGGCATGGCCAGCGTCAACCGTGACTCCGGCGAATCGAGGCTGGCGGGCTGGGGAAAATAGATCAGCGCCCGCTGAAACACGAACAGCGCCGCGCACAGGATCAGGTACACGGCGACGATCGATGCGACGAGTGACAACAGGGTTCTGGACATTCGACTAACTTTAACCGGGCGCGCAGGTTGGCTGTCGCAGTGTAGTCCAACGGTTTTGCGGGCCGCGTCAAAACACAAGGTGCAACAGATCCACAGGGCAAGGGCGCCAGCATGAACCACACTGAGGGATATTCCCGCCGCCGGTTGCTGACGCTGGCCGCCGGGGTGTCAGCGGTTTTCACCTTTGACCGGGCGCTGGCCGCCATTACGTCGCCGAACGCCACAGGAGCCCAGACCATGCAGACCCGCGCCATCCCTTCGAGCTCCGAGCCACTGCCGCTGGTGGGGTTGGGCACTTATCGCGGTTTCGATGTCGCGCCCGGCGATCCGATCTACAAACAATTGCCGGCGGTGCTCGGCGAGCTGTTCAAAAAGGGCGGCACGGTGATCGACAGCTCGCCCATGTACGGCCGCGCCGAGGAAACCACTGGCGAACTGCTGTCGATCCACGAACCGCGCTCACCGGCGTTTCTGGCGACCAAGGTCTGGACCCGTGGTCGCGAGGAGGGCATCGCGCAGATGGAACAGTCGTTCAGCCTGCTGCGCACCGAGCGCATCGACCTGATGCAGATTCACAACCTTCTGGACTGGCAAACCCATCTGCCGACCCTGCGCGACTGGAAAGAGCAGGGCCGCATCCGCTACATCGGCATCACCCACTACACGCCATCGGCCTATGACGAGGTCGAAGCGGTGCTCAAGGCCGAACCGTTGGATTTCCTGCAAATCAATTACGCTCTGGATGATCGCGCAGTCGAGAAGCGCATCCTGCCGCTGTGCCGCGAACGTGGGGTGGCGGTGATCTGCAACCGGCCGTTCGGCGGTGGCGATCTGCTCGCACGGCTCAAGGGCAAACCGCTGCCGGGCTGGGCGGCGCAAGTCGGAGCCAGGAGCTGGCCGCAACTGGCGCTGAAATTCCTGCTGGCGCATCCAGCGGTGACTTGTGTGATTCCCGGCACCAGCAATCCGTTGTACATGGCCGACAATGCCGGCGCCGGGTTCGGGTTGATGCTGACCGATGCGCAGCGTCAGCAGTTGATTGCCTTGGTCAGTTAGTCGCCTGGGTCATCCAGATTGTCGATGTGCTTGAAGCGCTCCACAAGAAAATCGATCAGGCTGCGAACCCGTGCCGACAGGTGCAGCTGTTGCGGATACACCGCGTACACATCGGCGCGGGTCGGGGTCTGGTCTTCCAGCACCAGGCGCAAACGGCCGCTGCGCACGTAGCGGGCGATGTCCCATTCAGCACGCAGCAGAATGCCATAGCCTTCCAGGGCCCAATTCAAAGCCACCTCACCATCGTTGCAACCCAGTGCACCGCGCACTTTGATGTTTTGCGTCCGTCCGCCGTCAGTGAAACTCCAGACGCCGTAGGGCGTTTCGTTCTGCCGCAGGAATATACAGTTGTGTTGCGGCAGGTCCGACAGTTTCTGTGGCACCCCGTGTTTCTCCAGATACAGCGGCGAGGCACAGAGCAAGCGGCGGTTGGAGGCGATCTTGCGGGCATGAAATGCCGCGTCGGGCAGGGTGCCGAAACGGATCCCCAGATCAAAGCCGTGGGTCGTCAGATCCAGTGGGTGGTCGCTGATTTCCAGCTGGATTTCCACCTCCGGGTATCGGGCAAAAAACGCCGCCAGGGCCGGACCGATGTAGCGACGACCAAAGCCCAGCGAGGCATTGACCCGGATCAGTCCTTTAGGGGTTGCCCGGCTGGCGCCGATCAACTGCTCGACCTCGTCGATCTGCGTCAGGATCCGCGCCGCATGGGAAAAATACAGTTCGCCTTCTGCCGTGAGACTCATTGAGCGCGTGGTGCGATTGACCAGCCGCACACCCAGACGAGCCTCCAGCGCACTCAGGCGTTTGCTTACGGCTGGAGGCGTCACACCCAATTCCCGAGCCGTGGCGGCCAGGCTGCCTTTGTTGGCCAGCAAATGAAAAAACGACAGATCGAGGGTCTGGCTCATTGGTAACTCAAAGTTATGGATGTAGTGATTTTCTGTAACTCACCGCTTTATGGTCACTACATATACTCCGATCACACCCCGCCTGACAGCCCTGTCCGGCAGGCAAAACAAAAACGTGAAGAGAGTGGAGTTGACCATGAGTGCATACAAGATTGCAGCGGTTCCGGGTGATGGCATTGGTGTGGAAGTGATTGCCGCCGGCGTCGAAGTACTACAAGCCCTGGCGAAGAAATCCGGTTTTGAACTGGATTTCAAACACTTCGACTGGAACTCCGACAACTACCTGAAAAACGGTCACTACATTCCTGAAGGCGGCTTGCAGGAACTGAAAACCTTCGACGCAATTTTCTTCGGTGCGGTCGGCGCACTCAATGTGCCGGATCACATTTCCCTGTGGGGCCTGCGTCTGCCGATCTGCCAGGGTTTCGATCAATACGCCAACGTGCGTCCGGCCCGCGTGCTGCCGGGGGTGAAAAGTCCGCTGCACAACGGTGAGCAGATCGATTGGGTCGTGGTCCGGGAAAACTCCGAGGGCGAGTATTCCGGCAACGGCGGCCGCGTTCATCGAGGCTTGCCGGAAGAAGTGGCGACCGAAGTGTCGGTGTTCACCCGTGCCGGGGTCGAGCGCATTCATCGTTTCGCCTTCGAACTGGCGCAAAGCCGCCCGCGCAAACATTTGACCATGGTCACCAAATCCAATGCCCAGCGGCACGGCATGGTGCTGTGGGACGAAATCTTCTACGAAGTCGCCAAGGACTTCCCGGACGTGAAGATCGACAAGGAATTGGTCGATGCCGTGACCACTCGCATGGTGCTCAAGCCGGCGACGTTGGACGTGATTGTCGCGACCAACCTGCACGCCGACATCCTGTCTGATCTGGCCGCTGCGTTGTCCGGCAGCCTCGGCATTGCGCCCACGGCCAACCTCAATCCAGGGCGTGATTTCCCTTCGATGTTCGAGCCGATCCACGGCTCGGCGTTTGATATCACCGGCAAAGGCGTGGCCAATCCGATCGCGACGTTCTGGACTGCCGCGATGATGCTTGAGCATCTGGGCGAAAAAACAGCCGCCAAACACCTGATGTCGGCAATCGAGGCAGTCACGGAAAGCGGTCTGCACACCCCGGATCTGGGTGGCACCGCCACGACGCGCCAAGTCACCGACGCGGTGATCGCGCTGATCAACCGCTGATCCCTCTGCAATTCAAATCAGTACTGCGGCACACCGCCGAGGGGCGTATCGCGCCCCTCGGCATTTCCTGACAACAATAAAAAATCAGGGCCCTGTCATGAAAAGAATATTCGGCAAACTTTACGTACAAGTCCTTGTCGCCGTGATCCTCGGCGCACTCATCGGCGTGCTGGTGCCCGAGACCGGCACCGCGCTCAAACCCTTGGGCGACGCCTTCATCAAACTGATCAAAATGCTGCTGGCACCGGTGATTTTTCTCACGGTGGTGACCGGTATCGCCCGCATGGAAAACATGAAGGAACTGGGCCGGGTCGGCTTTCGTGCATTGATCTATTTCGAGGTGGTGTCGACGCTGGCGCTGGTCATCGGCCTGATCGTGGTGGACGTGTTCCAGCCTGGCGCGGGCATGAATGTCGATGTCGCCAGTCTCGACACCAGCAGCCTGGCGACCTATACCACTGCGGCCAAACATGCGTCGTTCATGGATTTTGTGATGGGCATCATCCCCGACACGATCGTCGATGCATTTGCCAAGGGCAATGTTCTGCAAATCCTGTTGTTTTCGATCCTGCTGGGCATCGCCCTGGCCCATGTCGGGCCGCGTGGCAAGGTGTTTGTCGATGCGCTTGAGAGTCTGATGCAGGGCATGTTTCGAATCGTCAATATGGTCATGCGTCTGGCGCCGATTGGTGCGTTCGGCGCCATTGCCTTCACCATTGGCAAGTACGGTTTCGGTTCGCTGTTTTCGCTGGGAAAACTGATGGCCTGCGTTTACCTGACCTGTGCGGTGTTCGTGATTTTTGTGCTCGGCCCGATCTGCCGTTACAGCGGTTTCAGCTTGTGGAAATTCCTCAGGTTCATCAAGGAAGAGCTGTTTACGGTACTCGGCACCAGCTCCTCGGAGTCGGTGCTGCCGCAGATGATCTCGAAGATGGAAAAGGCCGGCGTATCGAAACCGGTGGCCGGGATGATCATCCCCTCGGGGCTGACCTTCAACCCGGACGGCCAGGCCATCTACTACACCATCGCGGCGATCTTCATCGCTCAGGCGACGAATACACCGCTGACGCTGACCGACCAATTGATTGTGCTGGCGGTGTTGATGTTCACCTCCAAGGGCTCGGCGGGGGTAACCGGTTCAGGGTTCATCATACTGGCCGCGACATTGGCCTCGCTCGGCACGATACCGGTGGCAGGCATGGTGCTGTTGCTCGGGGTCGATCGCTTCATGTCGGAGGCTCGGGCAATCACCAACACCATCGGTAATGGCGTGGGCACCATGGCCATCGCCAAATGGGTCGGGGCGCTCGATAGCGAAAAAATGCACAGGGCGCTCAATGGCGAGGCCGAGGAACGGAGTGCGCAGGTGCCGGAAGCCGAGAACACTCTCCACGCCAGCGAATCTCTGCGCCCAGGCCTTGAGCGCGTGGCCGCCAGGTAGACGAATCGGATACAGCAACCGCAGGTGCCATGCCGTCTCAGGCACAAAAACGCCCGGCTCACGCCGGGCGTTTTTTATTCGGTTTCAGATCATCTCAGGCAACGCATCCAGAACCTTGTCCAGAGTAATCGGATACTCCCGCACCCGTGCACCGGTGGCGTTATAGATCGCATTCGCCACCGCCGCGCTGACCCCGCAAATCCCCAGTTCACCCACCCCCTTGGCTTTCATCGGCGATGAAATCGGATCGGTTTCATCGAGGAAAATCACCTCCTGATGCGGGATGTCGGCATGCACCGGCACTTCGTAGCCCGCCAGGTCATGGTTGACGAAAAAGCCGTGGCGTTTGTCTACCGCTAGCTCTTCCATCAATGCCGCGCCAACACCCATGGTCATGGCGCCGATCACCTGGCTGCGGGCCGATTTCGGATTGAGAATCCGCCCGGCGGCGCAGACCGCGAGCATCCGACGCACGCGGACTTCGCCGGTGGCGGCATCCACCGCGACTTCGACGAAGTGCGCGCCGAAGGTCGATTGCTGGTACTGCTTGGCGAGGTCGGCGAATTCGATGCTGTCCTCGACTTCGATCGCGGCCTGTTGCGCGGCCTCACGTAACGGCACGTTCTTGCTGCCCAATCGCACGTGGCCATCGGCAAACTGCGCTTCACTTCCGTTCATGCCCAGTTTGGCGGTGACCGCTTCGCGCAGCTTCATGCACGCTGCGTAGACCCCGGCGGTCGAGCAGTTGGCGCCGAACTGGCCGCCGGAGCCTGCCGACACCGGGAAATTCGAATCGCCGAGTCGCACCACCACATCGTCCAGGCTGACCCCCATCATTTCCGCTGCAGTCTGACCAATGATCGTATAGCTGCCAGTGCCGATGTCCGTCATGTCGGTTTCAACCGTGATCTTGCCGTCGCGCTCCAGTCGTACCCGTGCGCCGGACTTCACCAGCAGGTTGTTGCGAATCGCCGCCGCAACGCCCATGCCGATCAGCCAGCGACCTTCGCGACGGGTGCCGGGCGTTGCATTGCGTTTATCCCAGCCGAAGCGTTCGGCACCGGTTTGCAGGCATTCGATCAGACGCCGCTGGGAGAACGGCCGCTCGGTTTTCACCGGATCGACCTGGGTGTCGTTGAGGATGCGGAACTGGATCGGATCGAGTTTGAGCTGTTCGGCCATCTCGTCCATGGCGATCTCCAGCGCCATCAGCCCCGGCGTTTCGCCCGGTGCGCGCATGGCGTTGCCTTCCGGCAGGTCCAGCGGCGCAAGACGCATGGTCACCAAACGATTTTCGGCGGCATAGAGCAACTGGCTCGGCTGCGCCGCGACTTCGACCTTGCCGTCGGCGAGGTTGCCCGACCAGCCTTCATGGGCGATGGCGGTGAGTTTGCCGTCCGCTGTCGCTCCCATCCGAATCCGTTGAATGGTGGCGGGTCGGTGGGTGGTGTTGTTGGCGATCTGCGGACGGGCGAGGGCGACCTTCACTGGCCGGTTCGCCAGTCGTGCGCCGAGGGCGGCGAGGATCGCATCGGCACGAATGAACAGCTTGCCGCCGAAACCGCCACCAATGTACGGCGAGATCAACCGCACGTTTTCCTTGGGCAGGCCGAGGGTGGTGGCGATGTCGCCGACGCTCCAGGCGATCATCTGGTTGGAAGTCCAGAGCGTCACGTGATCGCCTTTCCAGGCGGCGAGTGTCGCGTGGGGCTCCATCATCGCGTGGGACTGATCCGGCGTGGTGTAGGTCTGGTCGAACTGCACCGGCGCGGCGGCGAAGGCGCTGGCGAAATCGCCGTGCTTGACGTCCGGCAGATCGTCTTTCGGCTCCACGCCCTGATCGCGCACGCTGGCCAGATCAAACTGGCCTTTGTCTTGCGCGTATTCGACGTTGACCAACTGCGCGGCGGCCCGCGCCTGTTCGAAGGTTTCGGCGACCACCAGCGCCACGGCCTGGTGATAGTGCTGCACTTGCGGCCCGGCCAGCAGGTGCGCGGCGTTGTACTGGCCTTTGCCGAGCTTGCCGGCGTTGGCGGCGGTGACGATGGTCAGCACTCCCGGCGCGGCGCGGGCAGCCTCCAGATCGATGCGGGTGATGCGACCCTTGGCGATGGCCGAACCGACCATCACGCCATAGGCCTGATTCTTCACGGCTTCATGTTGCTCGTAGGCGTAAGGCGCCTGGCCGCTGGTCTTCAACGGGCCTTCGATGCGGTCGGTGGGTTTACCGATGACGTTCAACTGATCAATCGGGTTGGTCGTGGCGGGTGTGTCGAATTTCATGCTTCGTCCCTCGCTTGGGCCAGCACCGAGGCAATCGTGCGCTCGACCAGAGTCACTTTGAACTGGTTGTCCGGGGTCGGCGTGGCGCCGTCGAGCAGGCGCGCACTGACTGCTTTCGCGCCTTGCGGCAGCAGCGCTTCCGCCGCTTCGACTCGCCAGGGTTTCGGCGCGATGCCGCCGACGGCGATGCGGCCGCTTCCATCCTTCTGCAGGATCAGGCCGACGGACACCAGGGCGAAGGCGTATGACGAGCGGTCGCGCACCTTGTGATAGACATGGGTGCCGCCCACCGGGGCGGGCAGGGTGACGGCGGTGATCAGTTCACCGGGCGTCAGACTGGTTTCGACATTCGGCGTGGTGCCGGGCAATTGATGGAAGTCCGCGATGGCGATGCGTCGAGTGCTGCCATCAGCCTTGATCGTTTCGACCTGAGCATCCAGCGCACGCATCGCAATCGCCATGTCACTCGGATGGGTCGCGATGCAGGCGTCGCTGACACCGATGATGCCGAGTTGTCGACTGACCCCGCCAATCGCCGCGCAACCACTGCCGGGATTACGTTTATTGCAGGCCTGATTGGTGTCGTAGAAATACGGGCAGCGCGTGCGCTGGAGCAGATTGCCGGCGGTGGTCGCCATGTTGCGCAACTGGCCCGACGCACCGGCGAGCAAGGCGCGGGACAACAGCGCGTAATCTTTCCGGACGCGGTTGTCGGCGGCCAGATCGGTGTTGCGCACCAGCGCGCCGATGCGCAAGCCGCCGTCGTCGGTAGCTTCGATCTGGTCGAGGCCCAGGTGATTGACGTCTATCAGCTGCTGGGGCGTTTCGATGTCGAGTTTCATCAAGTCCAGCAGATTGGTGCCGCCGGCAATGAAACGTGCGCCTTCGATTTGCGCGGCTTGGGCAGCAGCTGCGGCAGGGGAGTCGGCGCGGCTGTAATTGAATGCTCTCATGCTGGCACCTCCGCGACTTCGCTGATGGCTTCGATGATGTTCGAGTAGGCGCCGCAGCGGCAGATGTTGCCGCTCATGCGTTCCTGCAATTCGCTGGCGACCAGTTGCGGTGCTTCGGTGAGGCTGGCGCTGGCGTGGCTGGGGATGCCGTCCCGGATTTCCTGGAGCACGGCGACCGCCGAACAGATCTGTCCCGGCGTGCAGTAGCCGCACTGGTAACCGTCATGCTTGATGAACGCCGCCTGCATCGGATGCAGGTGGTCCGGCATGCCGAGGCCTTCGATGGTGGTGACTTTGGCGCCGTCCTGCATCACCGCCAGGGTCAGGCAGGAATTGATTCGCCGGCCATCGACGATCACCGTGCAGGCGCCGCACTGGCCGTGGTCGCAGCCCTTTTTGCTGCCAGTCAGCTGCAGGTGTTCGCGCAGGGCGTCGAGCAGGGTGGTGCGGGTGTCAACCTCCAGCGCCTGTGGCTTGCCGTTGACTTCGATGGTTACTTTGGCCATGGCCGGTTGCTCCAGGCTGGCCGCGTAGGCCTTGAGGCTGATGAAAGGGGGCATCGCGAACGCGGTTGCGGTCACGGCACCAAGAATCAGGAAACGGCGTCGGGAGATCGCCATTGGCGGATGGTCGTTCATTGGCTTGGCTTCCTCTATCAGGTCGGCAGGGTGTGAAAGACCCGCACGGGTACGCTGGCGTGGTTGCCAGTCTCGCTCTGTTCTAGGAGTGACCACGCTGGAGAGGAAAAGGTTTTCTTTGATTTGCGCATGGCCTCATGCGCACGCTTCATGAATCGACAGAATGAACGCGGGTGCCTTGGCTGTGAGTCAGATCGCTCTCACAACCGAGGCACCCGCGATCTCAATGCGCGCCGACCACCATGGACGTAAACGGCGCCACATACGCCTGCAACGTCACCAGGCCGCCGACCAGGATTGCCAGCACGATGGAATGGAAGAACACGTAACGCAGGATTTCCCCTTCATGGCCGTACCAGCGTGTCGCGGTCGAGGCGACCACGATCGACTGCGCGTCGACCATTTTGCCCATCACTCCGCCGGAGCTGTTGGCCGCCGCCATCAGGACCGGGCTGATGCCCAGCTGCTCCGAGGTCACCCGTTGCAAGCCGCCGAACAGCACGTTGGACGCGGTATCCGACCCGGTCAGTGCTACGCCAAGCCAGCCGAGCAAGGTGCCGAACATCGGGTAGAAAATCCCCGTGGCAGCGAATGCCAGGCCCATGGTCGCGTCCAGCCCCGAGTAGCGGGTCAGGAATCCCAGCGCCAGCATCGCGGCAATTGTGATCAGCGAGAAGCGCACGACCCACAGTGTGCGAAGGTACTGTTTGATCAGTTGCGGGATCGAGTAGCCCATCAGCAATCCACCGACAATCGCCGCGAGCAGGATGCCGCTGCCGGTGGCAGTGAACCAGGTGAACTTGTACACCGCTTCTTCGGCTTTCGGCGCGGCGACCACCGGCGGGACTTTTTCGATTTGCAGATGCAGGGAGCTGAAAGTCACGGCCGGGGCGAACACCGGATTGGCTTCGCGCAGCGGTTTGCCCTGCGGATCAAGCTTGGCTGATTGGGTAACGGGGTCCATCGACGGACGGGTGTCGAACAGGTTCTTGAAACCCTGGGTGCCCCAGGCAAACACGAACACAGTGAGGATGATCCACGGCATCCAGGCGCGCATCACTGCCGGGCGCGCCTGATCGCTGAATGCGGCGCTGGCCGTGACCTTTTCTTCGTCGACCTTCGAGTCGTCATGCCGCCCCGACAGCGCGGCCGAGGTGTGGACGGTTGCCGGTTTCCAGACCTTGAGGAACAACGTCAGGCAGGCCATGGAAATCAGCGCGGCGATCACATCCACCAGCATCGGCCCGTGGTAGTTCGAAACCAGAAACTGCGGGATGGCGAAACTGACGCCAGCCACCAGAATCGCCGGCCATACTTCCAGCATCTTGCGCCACCCGGCGAATGCCCAGATCAGCCAGAACGGTACCAGCACCGAGAAGAACGGCAACTGCCGTCCCACCATCATCGACAATTCCATCTCATCCAGCCCGGTGACCTTGGCCAGCGTAATGATCGGCGTGCCCAGGGCGCCGAAGGCCACGGGCGCAGTGTTGGCGATCAGCGCCAGACCGGACGCTGCCAGTGGAGAAAAACCAAGACCGATCAGAATGGCCCCGGTCACCGCCACCGGGGTACCGAACCCGGCGGCCCCTTCGAAGAAAGCACCGAAACAAAAGGCGATCAGCAGCAATTGCAGGCGCCGGTCGTCGGTGATGCGGGCGAGCGAGTCCTGCAACACCTTGAACGAGCCGTTCTCTGTGGTCAGGCGATGCAGAAAAATGATGTTGAGAACGATCCAGCCAATCGGCAGCAGCCCATTGACCGCCCCGAACAGCGCCGCGGAACCGGCCATGTTGGCGGGCATGCCGAAGGCGAAGATCGAGATCAGCAGCGCCGAGGCCAGCGCCAGCAGTGCGGCCAGATGCGCCTTCACGTGAAAGAAGGCCAGCGCCGCCAGCATCACCACCACGGGAACGGCGGCCATGATCGTGGAGATCACCGGATTGCCGAACGGGTCATAGACTTGTTGCCAGACCATGTCGCACCTCTGCTTGTTGTTCTTGAGGGTGCAGATCCTTTGCGCGCTGCAAGCAGTATAGGTGGCATTTGGCCGCCGCTCGGGCGAGGCGGGCGAGGCGATCAACGGTCATCGGCGGTCTGTGAATCATCGTCCTTTTCCCCGGTCGTATCTGCGGCAGCGCGCACCGCGCCTCTTTGGTACGGGCAGCGCTGACCGTTTCCGTCGTCAAGACCTTGGTTTTAGGGAAATTCTGAATGATGCGTGCAACAAGCCTGCTGCTGACCGTTTCCGCCGCTGTATTGCTGGGCGGCTGTGTGGCGGATTTCGATGATGACCATCGCCATGGCCGGCATTACGACCGCGATCATGGCCGTTACTACGATCATGACCGGCGCTGGGACGACCGCGATGACGACCGCCGCGACGGGCGTCGTTATCACCGCGACCGGGATGATGACTGATTGAAACGAAGAGGGCGTTCCCTTGCGGGAACGCCCTTTGGCATTAAAAGTGAGCGCTCGCCCGGACGCTGGATCGCGCAGGCACTGAGGCCTCGATGTCCAGCAAATGGGTGGCGAGAATGTCGCTCAGAAAACGGAACTGATCGTTGAGGCCCACCACTTCATTGCTGAAATGATTGCTCGCGGCGGGCATCAACAGGTCTTCGAAGGCTTCGTCGAACACCAGCGCCTGTGTCTTGCGCGACACGGCGTGCTGATCGTAGTAGTTGCTGCCGAAGACCGGGAAACTCACGGCGAGGGTGACGGTATTGATCATGATGTGAACTCCTCGTGCTGTGTGTTTCGGATGGGCTAATCGTGCCTTTGGCGAGCAACATGCGGAAGGCAATCGTCGCGATGGTGAATATCGACGGCATTGATGGTTGCACCGGCGCGGCCCTGACCAGCGGATAAACGGCGCACCCCACGCACCTATACTCATTTCATCTTCCCCGCATTCTTCAGGTCTCCTGCCCGAAGAACAGATAAGGACCGCCACCGTGAACCTGCGTGCGCTGCTCGTCGCCGCACTGGTGTTGCTGGCCGGCTGCGCAACCACGGCGCGGGCCCCGGTGAGCGCGCCGGCGGTGGTGGTCTCGCCGGCGACCTGGCAGCAGATCGACCGGGAAATCGTCAGCGCCTCGAAGCAGGCCACCGAGCAGGTCAAGCTGTTCGCCCGTGGTTCGATGGAACATTGGCGCATTCGGGTCTATGAGCAAACTGAAGAAAATTTCATCCCGTGGTTCAGCAGCTACTGGACCCAGGAATGGCTGTCGATGAAGGTCAGCTGGTACACGATCAGTGCCAGCGGCGAGCAGGACGCTTCGGCCAAGCGCCTGGCGGATTACCTGCTGGAGCAATATCAGGAACGGGTGCTGGCGCCGGTGGCGGTGGAGATCGACCCGGACGCGATCCTCGGCCAGTCCACCGCGTTTTACGCGCAACTGATGGCGCAGCAGATGCCGGTCATCGCCCAGCGCCACGGCGTGCCCATCGCCCAGCTCAACGGGCGATTGCAGAAAATCCCCGCCATCGCCCTTGGCCCGCCGCCGGCCCGCGATGCCTCGCTGTACAAGGTTGTCAGCACGCAGCCGTTAAACACACTGCCGGCCTACGCTGCGCTGATCGACAAGATCCACACCGATGGCGGCTCGAAAGGCGTGGCTTCGACCGAATCGGCCATGGCGCCGGTGGCCAAACGCGCCAGCCAGCGCATGGAGGCGGAAATGGCCCCGCGCGGCGCTGCCAGCGCAGTGGCGGCAGCGGCAGGCAAACTGGCCGGGGCGCTGATTTCGGTCGGGGTGGCGGGCGTCCGCGCAATCATTCAGGCCAACGACCGCCCGGACAGCGAAGCGCTGATCCGCAGCAGCCTGGGCAACACCTTCGACAAGGCCTGGCTGAAACTGCTGCAAAACCCGACCACCGGCGTGATGGCCGGCACGCTGCACATGGCGGCGCAGGTCGAGGGCAATCTGGGCGGGCGAGATGAACCGTCGGTCGGGCTGGGCGTCAACCGTGTCGAATGGCGGCCGCCCGAGTCGACTACTCAGCAGATCGAACCCACCCTGCAAGGAGAATGATCATGGCTTACATCGATGTGTTCGTGGCGCCCGTGCCGAACGCCAACCGCGAACAGTACAAAAAACACTGCGAAATCGCCGCGAAGCTGTTCAAGGAATACGGCGCGCTGGAGGTGATTCAGGGCTGGGGCGATGACGTGCCGGACGGCAAGGTCACCTCATTCCCGATGGCCGTAAAACTCAAGGAAGGCGAAACCGTATCGGCCGGTTGGCTGGTCTGGCCGGACAAGGCCACCCGCGACACCGGCATGGCGAAAATGATGGAGGACCCGCGCATGCAGCCGGACGTCAATCCGATGCCGTTTGATGGGCAGCGGATGATCTTCGGTGGCTTTAAGGACATTCTTGAGTCCTGAGTCCAACGCAAATCCCCGGTGGGAGCCAGCAGGCTGGCTCTCACAGCTATTTGTTCACTCTCCTGATGGAGTGATCCGGCAGCCTTTGCGGTTGCGAATCTGCTCGTCCGTCGGCCGCTCGCGCACGAATTCGAAACGCGGCTCACCTTCGCTGTAATGCACCAGCCAGCCCCATTCCAGTTCGCTTTCATCCTGCCCGGGATTCGGCGGTCGGGCCCACCAGGGTTCTTTGCTGAGGATCTCGCGCATGACGTCCTCCGGTTGATGGCAATCGTTGAACTATAAACCCCATGCCGAGAGTCGCCAGAAACGGGCGTGTAGAATCCAGGGATCTCGACGAACGAAGGAGCGGGGTCATGACGGACGAAACGCGCGGAGATCAACCGTTCAAGCGGCTGTTTTTCGCCCTGGACTGCCCGCCGGCGCAGCGCAAGGCGATTGCCCAGTGGCGCAGCGAGCTGGGTTTGCGTACCGGCAAACCGGTGCCGGCCGACAACTTTCACCTGACGTTGCTGTTTCTCGGCGCGGTGCCGTTGGCGCAGATTGGCGAAGTCTGTGAGGCGGCGGCGAAGGTGCGCATACCGGGCGAGGCGCTGAGGATTTCGCTGGATCGGTTGCAGGTCTGGCGATGTGCCGGGGTGTTGTCGCTGGCGCCGGAGCAGGCACCGCAGGGATTGCTGCGGCTGGTGTATGCGCTGGAGCAGGCGATGTTGCCGTTCGGGTTTGAAGAGGCAACGCGGGAGTACCGTCCGCACCTGACGCTGGCCCGGGACTATCGAGCGCCGGAACCGGAATCCGCCACGCCGCCGGAGTTCTTCCTGCGGGCCGAGCGCTTTGCGCTGTTCGAATCCCACAAGGGGCGCTACCGCTCGCTGGCCGACTGGCCACTGATCTGAACCCACAAAAAAAGGCGCCCGAGGGCGCCTGAATTCACCTGAACCGAGGAGAGCCAGGTGAGGCCGTTCAGAGCAGGGGGCAGCGGTGGTAAGGCGCTGCATGAACGGAAACTTGTAACTCTGATCGCTGACTGCCTGATCGTTCCCACGCTCTGCGTGGGAATGCAGCCCGGGACGCTCCGCGTCCCTTCCGGAGCTGGAACGCGGAGCGTCCCTTGAGGCATTCCCACGCGGAGCGTGGGAACGATCGTGGTGCCATTACTTGCCGAGTTTCACGCGTGTCCAGCCCCGGGTCATGATCCGCTGCGTGGCAATCGGCTGATCCGGCACCGCATACAACGTGGCCATCACCGCTTGCGGCGGGTACGAGCCCGGGTCGTTGCGGATCGCTTCGTCCACCAGCGGCGTCGCGGCTTCGTTGGCGTTGCTGTAGCCGATGCTGTTGGTGACTTCGGCGATGATGTCCGGGCGCATCAGGAAGTTCATGAACAGGTAAGCGTTCTCGACGTTGGCGGCATCGCGCGGGATGGCGACCATGTCATAGAAACTGCCGGCGCCTTCCTTGGGAATGCTGTAGTCGATCTCGACCTTGTTGCCCGATTCCACCGCACGGGCCTTGGCCTGCAACACGTCACCCGAGTAACCGACGGCCACGCAAATGTTGCCGTTGGCCAGATCGGAGATGTACTTGGACGAATGGAAATACGCCACCGACGGCCGGATCTTCATGAACAGCGCTTCGGCTTCGGCGATGTGCTTCACGTCTTTGTCGTTCACCGGATAGCCCAGGTAGTGCAGGGCGGCCGGGAGCATTTCGGTCGGCGAGTCGAGGAAGCTGATACCACAGGCTTTCAGCTTCTCGGCGTTCTCTGGTTTGAACAGCAGGTCCCAGGAATTGGTCGGCGCATTCTTGCCGAGCACTTCCTTGACCTTGTCCGGGTTGAAGCCGATGCCGATCGAGCCCCACATGTACGGGAACGCATGGGCGTTGTCCGGATCACTGGCGGAGGCGTTTTTCAGCAGCACCGGGTTGAGGTTTTTCCAGTTTGGCAGCTTCGATTTGTCCAGGGTCTGATAGACCCCGGCCTTGATCTGCTTGGCCAGGAAACTGTTGGACGGCACCACGATGTCGTAGCCGGATTTACCCGCGAGCAGACGCGCCTCGAGGGTTTCATTGCTGTCGAACACGTCGTAGGTCACGCGGATGCCGGTCTCGTCCTCGAACTTCTTGACGGTGTCCGGGGCGATGTAATCCGACCAGTTGTAAACGCGCAGCACCTTGTCGTTGGCCTGGGCGCCTGTGGCGATTGCGCCCAATAAGGACAGTGTCAGCAGAGTCCTGCCAAACATTTTCATCGGTGAAACTCCATTCTTTTTATTCAAAAGCTTTTAAGCCAAAGCGCAAAGCCGTAAAACGCGACGGCCCTAGGCCGTCGCTGCCACTCGTTGAGGTTGCGGTTGCTGCCACGATTCGTTGGCGGTCTGATCCATCGCTTCCTGAATCGCCCGCTTGCGGTTGGCTTCTGCCTTGCGGCCGAAGTACCAGACCAGGAAGGTCACCAGCGACACCGCCAGCAGAATCAGGCTGGCCACGGCGTTGATCTCGGGCTTCACGCCCAGACGCACGGCCGAGAAGACTTCCATCGGCAGGGTGGTGGAACCCGGCCCCGACACGAAGCTCGCCAGCACCAGATCGTCCAGCGACAGGGCGAACGACATCATGCCGCCCGCTGCCAGCGACGGCGCGATCATCGGGATGGTGATCAGGAAAAACACCTTGAACGGTTTCGCGCCCAGATCCATCGCCGCTTCTTCGATCGACAGGTCCAGCTCGCGCAGACGCGCCGACACCACCACCGCCACATACGCCGCACAAAACGTGGTGTGGGCGATCCAGATGGTGACGATGCCACGCTCCTGCGGCCAGCCGATCAGTTGCGCCATCGCCACGAACAGCAGCAACAGCGACAGCCCGGTAATCACCTCAGGCATCACCAGCGGCGCGGTCACCAGACCACCGAACAGCGTACGACCCTTGAAGCGGGTGATGCGGGTCAGCACGAACGCGGCGAGGGTGCCCAACGCTACGGCGGCAATCGCGGTGTAGCAGGCGATTTCCAGCGAGCGCACCACCGAGCCCATCAGTTGAGTGTTGTCGAGCAGGCCGACGTACCACTTCACCGACCAGCCGCCCCAGACCGTTACCAGTTTCGAGGCGTTGAACGAGTAGATCACCAGAATCAGCATCGGCAGATAGATGAACATCAGGCCGAAGATCAGCATGAACTTTGAAAATCCGAAGCGTTTCATCCCCGTGCCTCCATCTCTTTGGCCTGGCTGCGGTTGAACAGCAGAATCGGCACAATCAGGATCAACAGCATCACCACCGCCAGAGCAGACGCCACCGGCCAGTCGCGGTTATTGAAGAACTCTTGCCACAGCACGCGACCGATCATCAGGGTCTCCGGGCCGCCCAGCAGTTCCGGAATCACGAACTCGCCCACCACTGGAATGAACACCAGCATGCAGCCGGCGATGATGCCGTTCTTGGCCAGCGGCACGGTGATTTTCCAGAAGTTGTTGAAGTTGCTCGAACCCAGATCCTGCGCGGCTTCCAGCAGGCTGCCGTCGTGCTTCACCAGGTTGGCGTACAGCGGCAGCACCATGAATGGCAGATACGCATACACGACCCCAATGTAGACCGCCGTGTTGGTGTTGAGGATCTCGAACGGGTGATCGGTGAGCCCGGTCCACATCAAAAATGCGTTAAGCAGACCGTTGTTGCTGAGGATGCCCATCCACGCGTAAACGCGGATCAGGATCGCGGTCCAGGTCGGCATCATGATCAACAGCAGCAGGACGTTTTGCGTTTCCTTGCCGGTCTTGGTGATCGCGTAGGCCATCGGGAAACCGATCACCAGGCACATCATCGTGCTCAGCGCCGCGACCTTCAGCGAACCGAGGTAGGCCGACAGGTACAGCTCGTCCTCGCCAAGCATGGTGTAGTTGCCGATGTTCAGCAGCAGCTGGAATTTCTGTTCGGCGTAGGTGTAGATCTCCGAGTACGGCGGGATCGACAGCGCGGCTTCCGAGAAGCTGATCTTCATCACCAGAAAGAACGGCAGCATGAAGAACAGGAACAGCCAGATGAACGGGATGCCGATGACGAACTTTCGCCCGCTGGGCACCAGGCGCAGGAATTGCTGATTGAAGGTTCTCATGAGCGCAGTACCACGCCGCTGTCGTCTTCCCACCAGACGTAGACCTTGTCGTCCCAGGTCGGTCGCGCGCCACGGCGTTCGGCGTTGGCCATGAACGACTGGACGATCTTGCCGCTCGGCAATTCGACGTAGAACACTGAGTGGCCGCCGAGGTAGGCGATGTCATGCACCTTGCCTTCGGACCAGTTGTAGCGGGTCTCGGGCTTGATCGTGCTGACGAGCATTTTTTCCGGGCGGATCGCGTAGGTGATCGACTTGTCCTGCACCGACGTGCTGACGCCATGACCGACGTAGATCTTTTGCTGCAAGTCCGGGCTGTGAATGATCGCGTGACCTTCAAGATCCTCGACCACGGTGCCGTCGAAGGCGTTCACGTTGCCGATGAATTCGCAGACCATGCGGCTGACCGGTGCTTCATAAATGTCGACCGGGCTGCCGATCTGGGCGATCCAGCCCAGGTGCATGATCGCGATGCGTTCGGCCATGGTCATGGCCTCTTCCTGGTCGTGGGTCACCATCACGCAGGTCACGCCGACGCGCTCGATGATTTCCACCAGTTCCAGCTGCATTTGCGAACGCAGCTTTTTATCCAGCGCGCCCATCGGTTCGTCGAGCAGCAACAGTTTCGGCCGCTTGGCCAGGGAGCGGGCGAGGGCCACGCGCTGACGCTGACCGCCGGACAGTTGATGCGGGCGACGCTTGGCGTATTGGGTCATGTGGACGAGGCGCAGCATTTCTTCGACGCGGGCGTCGATTTCGCTGGCCGGCAAGCGGTCCTGCTTGAGGCCGAAGGCGATGTTCTGCGCCACGGTCATGTGCGGGAACAGGGCGTAGGACTGGAACATCATGTTGATCGGCCGCTCGTACGGCGGCATGTCGGTGATGTCGACACCGTCGAGCAGAATGCGTCCTTCAGTCGGCTGTTCGAAACCGGCGAGCATGCGCAGCAGGGTCGATTTGCCCGAGCCGGAGCCGCCGAGCAGGGCGAAGATTTCGCCCTGATGGATCTCCAGGGACACATCGTCCACCGCCGTGGTTTCGTCGAACTTCTTGGTGACTCGATCGACCTTCACCAGAACCTTTTTCGGTTGCTGATGACCTTCAAGAGCCTTCCTGTAAGTGCTGGAGGCGTTTGCCATGTGAAACTCCCAACAGGTTTCAGTCGCCGGGCCAACGCGGCCTGGCTTAAGAGTGGATTGCAGACTTGCAAGAGCATTTCCTGTCGGATCGCATCCCCCTGTGGGAGCGGGCTTGCCCGCGATGAGGCCGTCACTTCCGAGATTGAGGTGACTGACCCGCCGCCATAGCTGGCAAGCCAGCTCCCACAGGGTTTTGCATTGATCCGATTGGTATTGCGCTTGCCGATCCGGCTTGGTCGGCGCCGCCGTCCTGGCTGCCTGGGTAGTACTTGTTGTTATTACGGGTTGTTGTTTTCACGGATGACGGGTGCGCACACGCGCAGCCGCCGACCCCGTGGGGGCAGTAAACAGTGATGAAATTCTGGGTTGTCTCAGCGCTGGTTGCGCCGCGCCGCACGCTGGCGGCAAGCCTCGCCGAATGCCTGGAAAATCCGCAGGTAGTTCGGGTTGTCCAGCACTTGCCATTCCGGGTGCCATTGCACGCCGAGGGCGAAGGTCGGGCTGTGCTCCACCGAGACCGCCTCGATCAGGCCGTCCGGAGCCACGGCTTCGGCGCGCAGGCCGGGAGCGAGGCGGTCGATGCCCTGACTGTGAATCGAGTTGACCTGGAATTCACCCGGCAGCTCCAGCGCTTCGAACACGCCACCGGGCAGCACCGTCACGGCATGGGCCGGGGCGTATTGCACGGCGACATCCGGGCTGTCGGCTTCGCGGTGATCGAGCATGCCCGGCAGCTCATGCACCTTCTGGTGCAGGCTGCCGCCGAACGCCACGTTCATTTCCTGGAAACCCCGGCAGATGCCGAGTACCGGAACGCCCGCCGCGATGGCTGCACGCAATAGAGGAAGGGTAGTGGCATCCCGCGCCGGATCGTGATCCGTGCCGGGAGCGCTGTCCGGGCCCTGATAGTGGAAGGGTTCCACGTTGGACGGCGAGCCGGTCAGCAACAGACCGTCGAGCTGACCCAGCAGGTCTTCGATTTCAGTCAGTTGGCCAAGGGAAGGAATGACGACGGGCAACCCCAGCGCCGCAACGCTGACAGCGCGAACGTACTTGTCGCCGCTGATGTGATAGGGGTGCAGGCCAATCTGTTTGACGCACGCAGTAACGCCGATCAATGGCTTGAATGCCATTTTTATTCACCTCGAAGTTTGACACTTGAACGAGCTTTTCCGGAGCTTAGCCTCGTTGATTTTAATTAACAACTCCCATGTAAAAAATTCTAAACGCCGCTCATCAAATCTTCTTGAATCGCGGGCCTCTGGCGCCTGCGTTGGCACGAGAGTGTTAAAAAAAGCCCTAAAAATAAACGCTGAGCGGCCCTGTGTTCGCTATTGACTTCACTTTGCCGTTCGGGTTGACTGGCTCGGCGAAACAGCAGTGAACATAATAATTAACAGCTAAATAGGTGCATCATGTCGGTCCCTCTGCGTGCCGTTCAACTCAACGAAGCAAACGCATTCCTTAAGAAACATCCTGAGGTTTTGTACGTCGACCTTCTGATTGCAGACATGAACGGTGTGGTGCGCGGCAAGCGCATCGAGCGCACCAGTCTTCACAAGGTTTACGAGAAAGGCATCAACCTGCCGGCCTCGCTCTTTGCCCTCGACATCAACGGCTCCACGGTGGAAAGCACCGGCCTGGGCCTGGACATCGGCGACGCCGACCGCATCTGCTACCCGATTCCGGGCACCCTGAGCATCGAGCCCTGGCAGAAGCGCCCGACCGCGCAACTGCTGATGACCATGCACGAACTGGAAGGCGAGCCGTTCTTTGCCGACCCGCGTGAAGTGCTGGCCAACGTGGTGCGCAAGTTCGACGCATTGGGCCTGACCATCTGCGCCGCGTTCGAACTCGAGTTCTACCTGATCGACCAGGACAACGTGAACGGCCGTCCGCAATCGCCGCGTTCGCCGGTGTCGGGCAAGCGTCCGGTGTCGACCCAGGTCTACCTGATCGACGACCTCGACGAATACGTCGACTGCCTTCAGGACATTCTGGAAGGCGCGAAAGAGCAGGGCATTCCTGCCGACGCCATCGTCAAGGAAAGCGCCCCGGCGCAGTTCGAAGTCAACCTGCACCACGTGTCCGACCCGATCAAGGCCTGCGACTACGCCGTCCTGCTCAAGCGTCTGGTGAAGAACATCGCCTACGACCACGAGATGGACACCACCTTCATGGCCAAGCCGTATCCGGGCCAGGCGGGCAACGGTCTGCACGTACACATTTCGATTCTGGATAAAGAAGGCAACAACATCTTCGCCAGCGAGGATCCCGAGCAGAACGCCGCGCTACGCCACGCGATCGGCGGTGTGCTGGAGACCCTGCCTGCGCAAATGGCTTTCCTGTGCCCGAACGTCAACTCGTACCGCCGCTTCGGCGCACAGTTCTACGTGCCGAACTCGCCGAGCTGGGGCATCGACAACCGTACCGTGGCTGTCCGTGTGCCGACCGGTTCGCCGGATGCCGTGCGCATCGAGCACCGTGTCGCCGGTGCCGACGCCAACCCGTACCTGCTCATGGCTTCGGTGCTGGCCGGTATCCACCACGGCCTGACCAACGAAATCGAGCCGGGCGCGCCGGTTGAAGGCAACAGCTACGAGCAGAACGAACAGAGCCTGCCGAACAACCTGCGCGACGCCCTGCGTGAGCTGGACGACAGCGAAGTCATGGCCCGCTACATCGACCCGATGTACATCGACGTGTTCGTCGCGTGCAAGGAAAGCGAGCTGGCCGAGTTCGAAAACTCGATCTCTGACCTTGAGTACAACTGGTATCTGCATACGGTTTGATTGGCGTGGGCCCTCAAAAGCCCAAAAGCCCCTCACCCTAACCCTCTCCCGGAGGGAGAGGGGACTGACCCGGGGATACTCGGGAAATCCGCCGACCTGAACGATTTTTACCGAATCCATATTCGACTCGGTCGTTCACGTCGGTGCATCTCCCGAGACACTTCGGTCGGTCCCCTCTACCTCTGGGAGAGGGCTAGGGTGAGGGCAGCCATCTCAAACCGAACACACACCCAGACACCCCAAAATTCCCCCGCGTCGAGCCACCACCATGACAACGACCCGCAACGACTGGGAACAACGCTTCCAGTCCCTGACCCTCGAATCCCGCGCCTTCATCAATGGCGAATACCGTCCGGCCATCAGCGGCGACACCTTCGAATGCCTGAGCCCCGTAGACGGCCGTTTCCTGGCCTCCGTCGCCAGCACCGATGAAGCCGACGCCAACCTCGCCGTTGAAGCTGCGCGCCAATCCTTCAACTCCGGCGTGTGGGCGAACAAGGCCCCGGCCGAGCGCAAGCGCATCCTGATTCGCTTCGCCGATCTGATCCTGCAACACCAGGAAGAACTGGCGCTGCTGGAAACCCTCGACAT
The DNA here is from genome assembly GCF_052045815.1 of Pseudomonas sp. 22085. NCBI lineage: Bacteria > Pseudomonadati > Pseudomonadota > Gammaproteobacteria > Pseudomonadales > Pseudomonadaceae > Pseudomonas > Pseudomonas sp. 22085. Next base: position 33,017 of record NZ_JBQEQA010000021.1, on the reverse strand, counting down.
GGGCAAACCGATCAGCGACTCGATGAGCATCGACATCCCGGCGACCGCCAACGCGATCCGCTGGAGCGCCGAAGCGATCGACAAGATCTACGACGAAGTCGCAGCCACCCCGCACGATCAACTCGGTCTGGTCACTCGCGAGCCATCAGGCGTGGTTGCTGCCATCGTGCCGTGGAACTTCCCGCTGATCATGGCCAGCTGGAAATTCGCTCCGGCCCTGGCGGCAGGTAACTCGTTCATTCTCAAGCCTTCGGAAAAATCCCCGCTGACCGCGATCCGCATCGCGCAGCTTGCGCTGGATGCCGGCATTCCGAAAGGCGTGTTCAACGTCCTGCCAGGCTTCGGCCACACCGTCGGCAAGGCGCTGGCGCTGCACATGGACGTCGACGTGCTGGCCTTCACCGGCTCCACGGCGATTGCCAAACAACTGATGATTTATGCCGGCCAAAGCAACATGAAACGCGTCTGGCTCGAAGCAGGGGGCAAGAGCCCGAACGTGGTGTTTGCCGACGCACCGGACTTGCGCGCGGCAGCACAAGCGGCGGCCGGCGCCATTGCGTTCAACCAGGGCGAAGTCTGCACCGCCGGCTCGCGCCTGCTGGTGGAGCGTTCGATCCGCGAGCAATTCATCCCACTGCTGGTGGAAGCGCTGCAAGCGTGGAAACCGGGTCACGCCCTGGATCCTGCCACCACCGTCGGCGCCGTGGTCGATCAGCGTCAACTGGACAATGTGCTGCGCTACATCAGCATCGGCCGCGAGCAGGGCGCCGAGCTGATCGCCGGCGGCCATCGCACCCTCGAAGAAACCGGCGGCACCTACATCGAGCCGACGATTTTTGACGGTGTGACCAACGCCATGACCATCGCCAAGGAAGAAATCTTCGGCCCGGTGCTGTCGTTGATCACCTTCGACACCGTTGAGGAAGCGCTGCACATCGCCAACGACAGCATCTTCGGCCTCGCCGCCGGGGTCTGGACCAGCAACCTGAGCAAGGCCCACACCTTCGCCCGTGGCCTGCGCGCCGGCAGCGTGTGGGTCAACCAGTACGACGGCGGCGACATGACCGCGCCGTTCGGTGGCTTCAAGCAGTCGGGCAACGGTCGCGACAAATCGCTGCACGCGTTCGACAAGTACACCGAGCTGAAAGCGACCTGGATCAAGCTCTGACTCTTTTACAGCGGTGGTCGCCTGCAACCGGCGACCCTCGGAGAATAAAAAATGAAACAACAACACGTGAACAGCTACTACGCCGCCACCCGCAACGAAGTGATCGATTTCCCGATCCTCGAAGAGTCGGTGGAGTGCGATGTCTGCATCATCGGCGCCGGCTACACCGGCCTGTCCTCGGCACTGTTCCTGAGCGAAGCCGGCTACAAGGTGACGGTGCTGGAAGCGGCGAAAGTCGGCTACGGCGCCAGCGGTCGAAACGGAGGCCAACTGGTCAACTCCTACAGCCGCGACGTCGACGTGATCGAAGAGCGCTACGGCGACAAGACCGCCGAAATCCTCGGCAGCATGATCTTCGAAGGCGCCGACATCATTCGTTCGCGCATCAAGGAATACGACATCAAGTGCGACTACCGCCCGGGCGGTATTTTCGCGGCGATGAACAGCAAGCAGCTCAAGGGCTTGGCCGAGCAAAAACGTAGCTGGGAACGTTACGGCAATAAAAACCTGAAGATGCTCGACGCTGCGGACATCCGCCGCGAAGTCGGTTCCGACGCCTACGTCGGCGGTCTGCTGGACATGCAGGGCGGTCACATCCACCCGCTGAACCTGGCCCTCGGTGAAGCCGCCGCCATCGTGCGTCTGGGCGGCAAGATCTACGAGCAGTCCGCTGCGGTGGAAATCAAGTACGGCGAACCCAACGTCGTGCGCACCGCCAAAGGCCAGGTCCGCGCCAAGTACCTGCTGATCGCCGGCAACGCCTACCTGCCGCAAGGCCTCGATAACCGCGTGACGGCCAAGAGCATGCCGTGCGGCTCGCAGATCTGCGTCACCGAACCGTTGACCGAAAAACAGGCCCGCAGCCTGATCACCAACAACTACTGCGTCGAAGACTGCAACTACCTGCTCGACTACTACCGTCTGACCGCCGACAACCGACTGCTCTACGGCGGCGGCGTGGTCTACGGCGCCCGTGAACCGGACGACATCGAAACCCTGATCCGCCCGAAGATCCTCAAGACCTTCCCGCAGCTCAAGGACGTGAAAATCGACTACCGCTGGACCGGCAACTTCCTGCTGACCATGTCACGCATGCCGCAATTCGGCCGCATCGAGAAAAACGCCTACTACATGCAGGGCTACAGCGGCCACGGCGTCACCTGCTCGCACCTGGCCGGCAAACTGATCTCGGAAATGATCCGCGGCGACGCCGAGCGTTTTGACGCCTTCGCCTCCCTGCCACACATGCCGATGATCGGCGGGCGCACCTTCTCCGCGCCGCTGACCGCCCTCGGCGCCGTGTATTACTCGCTGCGTGACCGTTTCGGCATCTGATTAACCTCCCCGGCGGTGGCCCCGCACAGGCGCCGCCGGTTTTTTTACCTGACAAGCCGCACCACAAACCCTGTGGGAGCGAGCTTGCTCGCGAAAGCGGTCTATCAGCAAAAAGGATGTTGAAAGTGCCGCCCAATCGCTGGCAAGCCAGCTCCCACAGGTTTTGCTTTTACTTCGCAATTACCCTCAGCAGGCTCTTTTCACCCACCGTCCATCGAACCTGCTGAGCAACACCAGCAAACGTGATTTAATAGCCGCCTTTCACGGTTCCGGGACACGGGAGCAACGTGATCCGCGCGCCTTGCGCGGCACCCGCCACCCACCCCCATCGCCCTTAAGTCGTTCTCACATAAGGCTGTCATGGATACGGGTTCTCGACTCAAACTAGTACGCGAAAGCTACAAACTCTCCCAGCGCGAGCTGGCCCGGCGTAGCGGCGTGACCAATGCCACCATCTCCCTGATCGAACAGAATCGCGTCAGTCCTTCCGTCAGCTCATTGAAAAAGCTGCTCGAAGGCATCCCGATGTCCCTGGCCGACTTCTTCACCTTCGACCAGCCGCCCCGCGAACACCAATACGTCTTCCGCGCCAACGAACAACCCGACCTCGGCCGCCACGGCCTGCGCCTGCTGCTGATTGGCGCCTCGGTCCCGAGCCGCCAGATGCGCTTGCTGCGCGAGCAATACGCCCCGGGCGCGAGTTCGGGGGAAGAGCCGATTGTTCACGCTGAAGGTGAGGAGTGTGGGTTGGTGACGCGCGGCACCGTGGAGTTGACGGTGGATGGGCAGGTGAGCGTGTTGAGTGCGGGGGATGGGTATTATTTTCCGACGACGCTGCCGCACAAGTTCCGGAATATCGGGGCGGATGAGGCGGAGATTATTAGTGCGAATACGCCGGCTAACTTCTGACGCTGCGATGCGACGTAGTCTTTATTGGTTTCTAATTAAATGAAGCAACCATGCCTTGTATAACAAAGCATGGTTGTCTGGGTATCAAAGGCGTCAGATCAGCGCTGGCGTATGTTTGGTCATGCTACTGGCCGTATTGCAACTCCGCCATGGTGGGTGCTTTAGGTTGTGTGTTTGGCTCTCGATAAAATCCGCCCGTTTGGCGGCCGTTTAGTATAGCGGTCCATGTTTGGAAGGATGGCCTACCGTTGACGTGATCCGATTCCCATTGCCAATTTCCGACCGAGGTCGTTACGTTGAGCACGGTCTCGTCCCGACCACCGGAAAAAAAGTGATAGCTACCACTGACTTTTTCCCATTTGTTGATCTGACTGTTGTGGAAGTAGCCGCTGAATGTGCCCATTGACTCATCCTGACTTTCGATCACCAGGCGATAGATGTTTCCGTCCCCGCCGTCGTAGTTACCTCTAATGTCGTTTGCCATTTTCCTTACCCTCTGTCAGCCGGTTAGGAGATGCAATCATCCCCAGTTCCTGGAGAGTAGGCGGATGGCTTTGTTGAGGAACCTGTTAGAAGTTACAGTTTTTTATACTGATTAGTTATTGATCCTGTATTTTGGCGCTTTCCACGCTATGAGTGCATAGCGAATTTCGTGCATTTGTTGATCGCTATGGAACATCAAATTTTTGAACAAGCTCGCTCACCACGAGCAGTCATTTCCTACGCGGTTTTCAGATCCCGAAATTCATCACATATTCCTGCCCCGGAACTTTCCTCAAAAACGATGTCAATTTGATGGCGTGTCGCGACGCTCATTTGAACGAATCACCCAGTACCAGGCTGTTTCCTGGCAAGCCAAGGAAGTGTGAGATGAAACTGATTCTTGCGATGTTGTTGCTGTTCAGCGGTTATGTTTCCGCCAGTTGCTCCAGCATCAGTGATCACGACAAACGCAGTTACTGCCAGGCCAGGGAGGAAGGCAGCAGTTGTTCTTCCATCGGCGACCACGATTTGCGTTCGGCCTGCGAAGCGGAGAAAGGCAGTTCGTGCTCAAGCATTGGCGATCATGACCAGCGCGCTTATTGCGAAGCAAAAAAGGGCAGCAGTTGTTCCTCCATCGGCGATCACGACCTGCGCGCGGCCTGTGAAGCGGAGAAAGGCAGTTCATGTTCAAGCATCGGTGATCATGACCAGCGGGCGTTTTGTGAAGCGAAGAAGGGCACTAGTTGTTCTTCAATCGGCGATCATGATCTGCGCAGTCAGTGTGAAGCCATGAAGCGTTGATCGATTGACCAAATTCCAAACGTAAAAGGGACACCCAACGGTGTCCCTTTTTTGTGGGCGACTGAAGCGCAATTCCCAGACTGCCCAGTCAAACTTTTCACTTGCCACGCCCCGGCTCATCGCCAAAGGTTCCCCCCATCAGCACCACGTCGTAGACTGCGAAACAAGTTGTAACGCCTCTCCCACGGACGGAACCGCGCATGATTCAGATCGGCAGCCGCAACAACGCCCCCACGTCGCAGCACAAAACCCAGGACATCTACCTCTTCTGCATCGACCTGTCCCGCCCGGCGACGCCGTTCTGCTTCGAGCAATCGATCGGCGGCGGGCATGTCGAGCAGGGCGGTGCGCGGTGGTTGGCGCTGGACGAGCTGGATGGCTGGCCCGGTGAATGGCGTGAACATTTGAAGAAGGCCGGATGTGCCTGGGTGGTCGAGTTGCTGGATGCTCATCCGAGGGAGAGTCAGGCTGATCTGGTCTCTCTGATCCTCCAGCGCTATGCCGAGCCGGCGCAGCCAACTGGGCGTTTGCAGGCGATCGGGCGCTGGTTCAAGCGCCACTTCTATATTGGCGGCCGGTACGGCGTCTGACCCGAGGAAACCCCCATGACTCAGACACTGGAACGCGCCATCGCGATTGCCGCCACAGCCCACGCGGGGCAGGTGGACAAGGGCGGTGCGCCGTACATTTTGCATCCGCTGAAGGTCATGTTGCGCATGAGCAGCCTGGAAGAGCGCATCGTCGCGGTGCTGCACGATGTGGTCGAGGATTGCGGCATCAGCCTCGAAGATTTGCGCAAGGAAGGCTTCAGCGAAGAAGTGCTGTCAGCCATCGAGTCGGTGACCAAGGTGCCCGGCGAATCCTACGAGGACTTCGTCGAGCGCGCGGCGCATAACCCGATCGGACGGGTGGTGAAACTGGCGGATCTGGAAGAAAACAGCGACCTGTCGCGGATTGCCTCGCCGAGTTGGGAGGATCTGGAGCGGATCGAAAAATATCGGCGGGCGATTGGACGATTGCGCGCCTGACTTAACTGAAAAGCACTTTGAATAGCCAGGAAGGCGACCTTGAAATCCATTCTGTGTTTGTTGATTGCTGCCGGGTTCGGCGCGCTGTTGCAGTTCGAAGGTGTGCCTCACGGTTTGTTGTTGGGCTCCATTCTTGTGACGGCACTGGTCGTCACCAAATTCAAATTCGCGCCAGCGACACCCTATGGCCTGGGCTACATCCAGGTCACGCTGGGCATCGCCACCGGGTTGATGTTCGAAGCGTGGGACAGCGCGACCGTCTCCACGATGTTGCCGAGCCTCGGCGTGTTGCTGCTGTGCCTGGCAGTGCAAGTGGCGCTGGCCGCATGGTGGCTAGCGCGCGGTGCGGGGTGGAATCGCACGGATGCCTTGCTGGCGGTGTATCCGGGGGCGCTGGCGGCGGTGTTCGATTTGCTGGAATCGCATCAGGCGTCGAGCAAGGTGATCATCGTGCACTTGATGCGGCTGCTGCTGATCACGGTGCTGGTGAGTTTGCTGATTCCCGGAACGGCGCCGGTTGCGGTGGCCGAGGTCGATCCGCTGTCGACGGGCATGGCGCTGACCGTGCTGTCGGTGATCGGTTTGAGCGTGGTGGTCGGGCGTTTGCTGCTGGCCGTTGGCGTGCCGGCGCCGTTCATGCTGACAGCAATCATCATCACCGCCGTGTTCGTGAAATCAGGATGGCTGCAGGGCTTTCACATGCCGGATTGGAGCCTGAATCTGGCGGCGCTGATTCTGGGTGTGCGGATCGGTTCGCGATTCCAGGGACTTGGCCTCGCGGAACTGGGACGTCATGGTCGCACGGCATTGGTGTCGGTGGGTTTGATGATTTTGGTCGCGGCGGTTTTTGCATTGGCGGCGGCACGGTTGCTGGGCAGCGATGCGTTGTCGCTGTGGCTGGCCTACATGCCGGGGGCAATCGAAACCATCGCGATTGTGGCGTTCGCGGGCGGGCTGAATGTGGTGTTTATCCTCACTCACCATCTGGCGCGGATGGTGGTGTTGCACTTTGCACCGGCGTTGTTGGTGCAGGTTCGGCGGGAGCGGAATACAGCCGATTAGGACCTCGATTGTTTTTTGTGTCTTAAAACGCTGATCTATATATCGAATTTTTCTTCAATACTGTCAAAATTGACAGGGGAGCTTATTGGTTTAATTGTATAGATTGTGTAGCCGAAAGGGTCTTTATAAAAAATCTGAAGGTGGCTAATCATGCATAAAATCAGCGTTGATGAAATTATCCCTGTTGACCGTGTAGAGGTAGGGAAGTTGGTCGCGGAATTCAAAATTGCACTCGCGAATAGCGATTTTGAACCAATAAAAAAAATTGCATTCGATGGCCTTCTTACGACTGAAGGTCAAAGATATTTTTGGGGGTTTGGGCCAACTCAGGATGAGAAGGGCTGGGTGTTTCGCCTGGATTTTAGTCACTTTGATTTTAAGCCGGATATTGATTACAAAGTCGGCTCAGGCGGTTTTGGTGCGTTGCTGGTGGAGGGTGGGGACTTCATGATCAGCGGCGGCAGGGTTCGCGAAGGCGTCATGCGAATCGCTGAAATGGAACCTCACGAAGGCAAGATCACAGGGAGGCTTTTAAATGTAAAGGCCGAAGGCGGTCGGCCTGATGGAAGTGATATGGATCCTGCCTACGCGAGTGAAATAAATTTTGAAGTTAAACTGGAGAAGTAAGTCTCTGAAAGTTAATGCGAAAGTATTGACACTGAAGTTTTTGAACCGGCTTTGGTCTGTAGTTGAATATCCCCCAGCCTGACCCTCTCCTTACGGGTGAGCGTCAGGCTGGGAATTTTGACTGGGCACTGAACTACACTCCTTGATTACCCCGCATTACAGCTAACCCGAGCGCCGTCGGAGGTAATCATGATCCGCAAGAAGTCCTTCCCGCTTTTACTTGCTGCCATATGCGCCACACAGGCCAGCGCTGAATCCGTCGTCCCGCTCAAGGGCCAGACTTCCCAGCAAACCCAGATCGACATAAACGACTGCCATTCCATCGCGTCCACCTCAACCACGTCGACACCCCAGGCCGGCGGTCGGTTGAAGGGCGCCGCAGTGGGAGCCGCTGCCGGCGCCACCGCCGCCGAAGTGCGCGGCCGTCAACACGACGAGTTTTACGAAGCCGTGGATGATGACCGCAAGCAGGATTACCGCCAGAACCGAGCCAAAGAGACGGCAGCGGCGGGTGCGGTGGTTGGTGGTGCGCGGCAGCGGCAGGATCGGCGCGAGCAGCGGCGAACCGATGCTTCAGCCAGTTCAAGCGCCTACACCGGTTGCCTGCAAGGGCGGGGTTATCAGGTCACGCCCTGACGGCTTTCCCGGTGCGCGACGAGCAGGTGCATCATCACGCCGCTGTAGAGCGTCACCAGAATGAACAACCCCATGCGCACCGCGAACGCGGTGTAGACGTCCTTGCCCGCTGCACTGTCCTCCACCGACTGGCCGAGCAGGATGATCATGGTGATCAGGGTGTTGAGCCAGAACCCCGGCGTCAGTTGCGTCAGGTGCAACCGATAGAGTTTGCGCGCCAGCAACAGCCCGAACAGCAGCATCCACAGAAAGAACATCCACAGGTGTACGAACAGGCTTAACGCACACCAGAACAGCACCGCCAGCAGCCCGCCAAGCAAGGTCGAGCCGAGCAATTCGCGCCCGGCGTGATGGGTGCGGGTGGTGGTGCTTTGCTGGCCGAGGCTGACGGCTTTGAGGATGATCGGCAGGTAGCTGGCCGGGTCGATCAGCACCAGCAGGAAGGTCGGCAGCACGATCAATGTTGCGCGCATTGCTACGCGGGGCACGTCTTCGGCGGGCAGGGCGGGAGCGGGTGGTGGCGCGGGGCTGTTGGCCGGCTCCGGGAACAGGACGTGGCTCAGGCCGACGATGACGACGGCCAGCAACAGGCCTTTGACCAGCGCGCCGATCACCGCCATCGCCAGCTCGAATGAGGCGAAACCGGCGGCGGAGATCATGGTCATGCCGATCACCAGAAACGTCATGATCAGCACGTTGCCGCCGCGCAAGCCGTAAGTGAACACCAGAAACAGGCCGACACCGATCAGCAGGACGCCACACACCGGGTAATAGCGCAGCAACGGCACCAGCAACAGGCCGAGACTGGCGGTGAGCGCGGCGACCAGCGTCAGCACCAGCGCCATTTTCACCGGCAACGGTCGAGGCATGCTGGCCAGCAGCAACACTGCTAACACCGGCGATAGAAACGACAGCGGAAGAGCGAGGCCGTAACTGGCGGCGGTGCACAACGCCGTGCCGCAAGCCAGGCGCAAGGCCCGTTGCGCCGGAACGCTGCGTTCAATAGGCCGCTCAGTAGGCATAGCTCAGCCAGCTCATCAACCAGACAAACACCCGCCCGAGCGGATTGAGCAGATTGCCTTCGCTGGGAAACGCCATGACTTCCGCCTGCCCGCCGGCGCGAATCGAACGACTCTCGAACAGGCGTTTTTTCGCCTCTTCGCTGAACTCGATGATCACCGGAAAACGCTGGGCCGGACGCAGCCAGTCGCGGCTGTTCTGGATCGTTGGCAGGGTGCCGGGCGGTGGAGTCTGGCCGACGCTGGCGCCATAGCCAACGCTGCGCACTCGGCCGTCGAGCACTTCGCCGGGCAGGGCGTCGAGGATGATCGACACCGGCGTGCCGGGCTTGATCCGGCCGAGGTTGTTCTCGGTGAGGTCGGCGCTGATCCACACGTCCTGGATCGTGATCAGGGTCATTACCGGACTGCCGGCAGCGGCGAACTGGCCGACGTCGGTACGCAGGTCGGTAATCAGTCCCGCCGAACGCGCGCCGATGCGGGTGTTGGCCAGATCCAGTTCAGCCTTCGCCAGTGTGGCGGCGGCGCTGAGCAGTTTGGCGTTGGTGTCGGTGTTGCCGCCTTCCTGCTCCTGGGCGCGCAGCACTTCGGCCCGGGCGGCGGCGACCTGGCTGACCGCCGCTTCGTGGTTGGCCCGGGACACTTCCAGAAGCCGTACCGAAACGGTGCCCGGATCTTCTTTATACAAGCCTTCAAGCCGCCGATTGTCCTGGCGCGCCTTGAGTTCATTGGCCTGGGCTGCCCGCAACGACGCCTGAGCCGAAGCGATGCCCGCGGTGCTGGCGCCGACCGTGCGCCGGGTGTTTTCCAGATCGGCGCGAGCCCGGTCGACGGCGATCTGCAGTGGCTGCGGATCGAGCTCGAAGAGGATGTCGCCGGCCTGCACGTCCTGATTGTTGCGCACGTTGACCTTGATCACCCGGCCCGCGACTTCCGCCGCCACCGGGATCACGAACGCGCCGACCCGCGCCTGCTGGGTGTAGGGCGTAAAACGGTCGGCCAATAGATACCAGACCAGGCTCAGCACAATCACCAGCAGCACCCAGCGGATGCCTTTTTTCGCCGGATCCGGCGGCGCTTCATCACTCATGGCGGTCTACCTGCGAGGGAATCGGATAGGACGGTTGGGGCGGCGGGGCGCTCAGCAGATCGCCCCAATCGGTGCGTTGCTGCATGTGCTGTCGGGTCGCTGAATCAATCTGCGGTACGGCGCTTTGCCAGCCACCACCGACGGCGCGGTACAAAGCGATCAGATTGCTCACGGCGTTGCTGCGGCTGACCAGATAGTTGTCCTGTAGCTCCAGCAATGCGCGCTGGGCATCGAGCACCCGCTGAAAGTCTGAATAGCCTTCGCGATATTGAGTGTTGGCCAGCACCAGCGAACGTCGCGCCGCGCCTTCGGCCTCGCTCAGAATGCGTTCGCGTTCCAGCGCTTTGGTCAGGCCGCTGGCGGCGTCGTCGGCCTCGCGGGCAGCCTGGCGGACTTTGTCGCGATAGGCTTCGATCAGTTGCTGCAACCGCGCGTCCTGCACGCGGATGTTGTTGTGGATGCGGCCGTAGTCGAACAGGTTCCAGCGCAGGCTCGGGCCGCCGATCAGGTCGAGGTTGCGCGGGGTGGCGCCGAGGGTGTCGCTGGACCAGACGATGCTGCCGAGCAAGGTCAGCGAGGGATACAGATCGGTTTCCGCCACGCCGACCAGCGCCGATTGCGCGGCAACGTTCAGTTCCGCCGCGCGCACATCGGGACGGCGCAGCAGCAGGTTGGCCGGGACGTCCTGCAACACCGCGCGATCCACCAGCGGAATCAGCCCCGGTTGCTCCGCCAGAAACGCCGCGCCACCGGGCGGCTGGCCGACCAGCACCGCCAGCGCATTGCGGGTGCGCAGCAACTGGTCTTCGAACGCCGGAATGCTGCTGAGGGTGCCGAGGTATTGGGTTCTGGCCTGTTGCAGGTCGAGTTCGGCGGTCTGGCCGCTGCGAAAGAGTTTTTCGGTGATCTCGAAATTGCGTTTTTGCTGAGCGGCGTTCTCCCGGGCGACCCGCAGCCGGGCTTCTGTGGTGCGCAGGGCAAAGTAGGTGTCGGCCACTTGAGCGCGTAATAGAACGAGGGCGTCTTCGTAATTGGCCTGGGCGGCGAAGTAGCTGGCGTCGGCGGACTCGATGGCGCGGCTGAAGCGGCCCCAGAAATCCAGCTCCCAGCCGACATCGAACGCGGCGCTGTGCTGCCAGAAGTGCAAGTCCTGCGGGTTGTTGCCGCCGGACTGATGGCGGTCGATGTACAGGCTGTCGGCGCTGGCCTGTTGCAGCTGCGGGTAGCGACCGCTGTCGGCGATGCCCAGTTGCGCGCGGGCTTCGAGGACCCGCAGCCCGGCGATTTTCAGGCTGCTGTTGCGGGCTTCGGCGTCGCTGATCAAACGGTCGAGGATCGGATCGGCAAACACCTGCCACCACTGGCGCAGATCCGGCAGCGTGCCGCGTTCGCTGGCCTGCTCCAGTGCCGGACTTTGCCACTGCTTGCTCCAGGCCTCGGCCGGTGGCTGGAAATCCGGGCCCAGCCGCAGGCAGCCGCCAAGGCTCAGCGCACCGAGCAGCAGCAGGTGGCCGGGACGGATCAGCAGGGCTGGCGTTGCAGGCATACCGGGAGGCCCCAGCGGGAAATGTCACTGGAGCATAGACCGCAGATTGCCGGTTGATCGAAGCAATCAACTGCTACGCTTTTTCAGGCGAACACCACCGAACCCCGCCCCGGATAAAAAGGTAGGAAGCCATGGACACTGCTCAAGAACCGCTTGCCCCCACCAGCGCCAGCTGGCGTTTCAAGGTCGGCGTGGCAATCATCTGCCTGATGCTCGGTTCGTGGCTGATGGTGCCGATTGCCGCCGCCCTCGACGTGCCGGGCTCGAAAGTCGCGGCGCTGACCGGGGTGCTGTTCATCAGCAATAAAGTGCTGTTGCTGCTGGTGATTGCGGTGATGGGCAAGGCCGGGTTCGCCGAGCTCAAGCGCACGATTGGCCGCTATATCTCCGGCGTGATTCCGACTCCGGTGGCTGAAGTCAGCCCGCTGCGCCACAAGATCGGCGTGGTGATGTTCTGCCTGCCGCTGCTGTCGTCCTTCCTGGAACCGTATTTCGACAACTTCTTCCCGGGCGTACGGCCCAACCTCTGGCAGATGCAGGCGCTGGGCGACTTGATGTTCGTCGGCAGCTTTTTCGTGCTGGGCGGCAATTTCTGGGACAAGGTGCATGCGCTGTTCGTGCGCAAGGCGCGGGTGTTGGCGGAGTGATCGCCGATCGAGCATTGATTTCGATCAGGCATGCCCGAGCGCGATGGCAAACGATACGACGACCATGCAGGCAAATGCGAAATTGAGGTTCATGGGGTATTCATCCTGGTCCTTTTGAAAGTGGGGCCATTCTGCCGGGGTGGGGTAAAAAGAAAAAATTCGGCTTCGTGATTCCAATGATCGAAGCCATTGATACCTGCGTTGTGTTTACCGACCGGCTTGGCTAATCTCGCCAAACCTGCAACGACAAGCACAAACAGGCAAAACCATGCACGATCATTCCGCATCCGAGCTTCCTTCCCTGCGCCGGCAGAAAATCCTTTTGATCCTCGAACGTGACGGCAAGGTCATGGCGTCCGAGTTGAGCCAGCATTTTGCGGTGTCCGAAGACACCATCCGCCGCGATCTGGCCGAGCTGGATAACGCCGGACTGGTGCAGCGAGTGCATGGCGGGGCGCTGCCGAGGCCCAAGGACACCGGCAAGGATTACTTCACCCGGCTGGACGAGATCGACGAGGTGAAGATTCGTCTGGCGCAATTGGCGGCGCAGCAGGTGCGCAATGGGCAAACGGTGATGTTCGACTCCGGTTCCACCTCGTTGCAGGTGGCGCGCTCGTTGCCCAGGGACATCAGCCTCACGGCGGTCACGGCGTCACCGATGACGGCAATTGCGTTGTCGGAATACCCGGGCATCAAAGTGATTCTGGCGGGCGGGCAGCTCAATCCGAAAACCATGGCCGCCGGCGGTCACGAGGCGCTGCGGCTGCTGTCGGGGATCAAGGCGGATCTGGCGATCACCGGGGTCTGCGCGATTCATCCGGAGGTGGGCATCACCTCGCTGCACTTCGATGAAGTGCCGGTCAAGCAGGCGCTGCTCGACTGTGCGGCGCGGGTGATTGCCGTGACCACGGCGGACAAGCTCGGCGCGGTGGAACCGTTTGTGGTGGCGCCGTGCGAACGCTTGCACACGCTGATCACCGAACGGCATGTGGCGTCGGGGAGTGTCGAGGATTATCGGCGGTTGGGGATTGAGGTGGAGCAACTGCAGGATTGAGTTTTGTGGTGAATTTAAAGGCCCCATCGCGAGCAAGCTCGCTCCCACAGTGTCCGAGGCGTACTCAAAACTCAGGTATGCCCCAAACTTTGTGGGAGCTGCGGTGCGACGATTCGACTTGCCCGCGAAGAGGCCAGTCGATCCAATGCATAAACTGGCACGCGGTCGAGGAATCAATCAGCGCAGTTTTTCCAGCATCTGGTAGTACCACATGCCCGCCGCCAGCATCGGATTCCCCAGCAAATCCCCCATCGGCACGCGAATGTGCGAGCACGCGGCAAACGTGTCGAACTGCTGCATCTGCCCGGTGATCGCCCGGCTCATGATTTCGCCCATGATGTGGGTCGTGGCGATGCCGTGGCCGGAGTAGCCCTGGCAATACCAGACGTTGTCCGAGAGCTTGCCCAGTTGCGGAATGCGGTTGATGACGATGCCCATCGCGCAGCTCCACTGGTAATCGATCTTAACCCCTTTGAGCGCCGGGAAAGTCTGTTCGATGCACGGCCGCAGTTCGCCGGCGATGTCCCGTGAGTCCTTGCCGCTGTAGTTGGCGCCGCCGCCGAACAGCAGGCGGCCGTCGGCGGTGAGACGGTAGTAGTCGAGCACGAAGCGGCAGTCGTAGACGGCGAGGTCTTCAGGGTTGATCTGTTTTGCCAGATCACCCAATGGTTCGGTGGTGACGATGCCGCCCATGGCCGGGAAGATCTTGCCCTTGAGCTGGCCCGGTTCGAGTTTGTGGTAAACGTCGCCGGCCAGCAGCACCTGATTGGCGTCGATCCGGCCGTGGGCGGTGCGCACGCCGGGACTGTCGCCATGAATGATTTCCAGCACTTCGCTGTTTTCGTAGATCAGCGCGCCGAGGCTTTCTGCCGCCCGCGCTTCACCGATGCACAGGTTGAGCGGGTGCAGGTGCATGTTGCGGGTGTTCTTGATTGCGCCGTGATAGAGCTCGCTTTGCAGCAGATCGCGCACCTGGCTGCGGTCGAGCAGGCTGACTTCATCGCCCATGCCGCGCCGCACGGCTTCGTCGTAGTCGCTGCGCAAACCGGCCATGTGGCTTGGCTTGTAGGCAGCGTGCAGGTGGCCGTGCTTGAGGTCGCACTCGATGCCGTATTTCTCGACGCGCTGTTTGATGATTTCGTGCCCACGCCAGCGCAGGTGCCAGATGAAGTCATCGACCTCGTCGCCCAAGGTGTTGCGCATCTGTTTGCGCATCGCGCCGTCGCCGGACAGGCTGCCGGTGACCTGCCCGCCATTGCGCCCGGTGGCGCCCCAGCCGATCTTGTGGCTTTCGACGATGGCGACTTTCAGGCCTTTCTCGGCCAGCTCGACGGCGGTGGCGACGCCGGTGAAACCGCCGCCGATGATCACCACATCGACCTTGTGCCGGCCTTGCAGGGTCGGGTAGTCAGTGTCGCGGTTGAGTGTCGCGGTGTAGTAGGAATTGCTGCGTTCAGTCATTTTTAGTTCCACACAAAATTCGGGAAGCAAAGTGCAGTCCTTGTGGGAGCTGGCTTGCCAGCGATGGCGGAGTGTCAGTCACCAGAGATGCTGAATGTGCCGACCTCATCGCTGGCAAGCCAGCTCCCACAGTGGACTGCGGGGAATGTTCAGGCCTCTGTGAGGTACCAGCGCCAGTCCTGCTCACCCACTTCGGCCATGAACTGCCGGTATTCCGCGCGTTTCACCGCCAGATACACCCCGAGGAATTCCTGCCCCAGCGCATCCCGCGCCCACACCGATTTTTCCAGCGCCGTGAGCGAGGTCAGCCAATCGGTCGGCAGCAGCTCGTTCGCCTGCGCGTAGCCGTTGCCTTCCACCGGCTCGCCCGGATCGATGTCGTCTTTTATCCCGCGATGAATGCCCGCCAGGATCGCCGCCGCTGCCAGATACGGGTTGGCATCGGCGCCGCAGATGCGGTGTTCGATGTGCCGGGTGATGGCCGGGCCGCCGGGCACGCGCAGGCTGACGGTGCGGTTGTCGACGCCCCAGGTCGGCGCCAGTGGCGCGTAGCTGTTGGCCTGGAAACGGCGGTAGGAGTTGGCGTTCGGGCAGAACAGCAGCAACGAATCGAGCAACGAGGTGAGCATCCCGCCAATCGCCGTGCGCAGCAGCGGGGTGCCGGCCGGGTCCTCGGAGGCAAACAGATTGCGTCCCTCGGCATCGGCGAGGCTGACGTGCATGTGCATGCCGGTGCCGGCCAGGTGATCGAACGGCTTGGCCATGAACGTCGCCTGCATCCCGTGCTTGTGCGCCACGGCTTTGACCAGTCGTTTGTAGCGCACGGCCTGGTCCATCGCCTCCAGTGCATCGCCGTGTTCGAGGGTGATTTCCACCTGACCGGGCGCATATTCCGAGATCGCCGTGCGCGCCGGAATGCCGTGCAGTTTGCAGGCGCTGTAGAGGTCGGCGAGGAACGGTTCGATCTGTTCCAGCTCACGCAAACCGTAGACCTGGGTGTGTCGCGGTCGACCACCGTCGGCATCCAGCGCCGGTTGCGGGCGGCCGTTGTGATCGCGTTTGGCGTCGAGCAGATAGAACTCCAGCTCGCAGGCCATGACCGGGTGGTAACCCTCGGCTTTCAAGCGGTCGATGACCTTGATCAACAGATGACGCGGGTCGGCAATGCTCGCCGGCATGCCTTGTTCCGGGTGCATGCTGACCTGCACCGCAGCGGTCGGAATCTGCCGCCACGGCAGGCGCACCAGACTGCCTTCCAGTGGGTAGGCGCGGCAGTCGATATCGCCGACGTCCCACACCAGACCGGAGTTTTCCACGTCTTCGCCATGCACGGTCAGGCCGAGAATGGTGCTTGGCAGCGGTCGACCGCTTTCGTACACGGCGAGCAGCTCTTCGCGGTGCAACAGCTTGCCGCGGGGCACGCCGTTGGCGTCGAGGATGAACAGCTCGATCATGTCGATGTCGGGGTTTTGCTCGAGAAAGTGACGGGCGTCTTCAATGGCTGCGAATTTCATAATCAATCACTCACGATGGCGCCGCACAGGCGCGCAGATTCGGGCCGGACGCAGTGCGGCAAAAGGCGCGGGCGTCCTGGCAGGGATATCGAAAAAAGAGGGGGAGCTGTCGCGGTTTTTATCGGCGCGATCAGACGGGCAGGCAGATATCCGGCGGGCGTGCGGAGTGACGCAGCTTGGAGCGGCTCAGGGCCATGGGGAGATTGACGATGCGATTCATGCGCGGCTCCTGTGAAGGAGGGCGCACAGTGCAGAGACGTTCAACGATTCTGATTGTTGGAGTGACGTGCTCATGACGCGTGTTTCCGTTGGCGGAAAACGTCGGCGGCGGGAGCGTCCCGCCATGCCGGTGTGGCTGGATAGTAAGGGGGAATCCCCGGATAAGTAAACGCCTGTTTCCGCAGGCGTTGGCGTGCATCCCGGTTCAGCGCAGCAGGTAAAACCCCAGCCCGACGAGGGCGCAAACGATCAACACCTCGATTACCCCGCGCTTGAAAAAGAACAGGGCGACGGCGGCCATGAGGGCCAGCACGATCGAGAAAACGTCGGGCTGACCGGCAAAACCGGCGGGCCAGAACACGTGGTAAGCAAAGAAACACGCCAGATTGAGGATCACACCGACCACCGCTGCGGTGATCGCGGTCAGCGGTGCGGTGAACTTCAGTTCGTTGTGGGTCGACTCCACCAATGGCCCACCGGCGAGGATGAACAGGAACGAGGGCAGGAAAGTGAACCAGGTCACCAGTGTCGCCGCCAGCGCGCCGGCGGCGAACGCGTGTTCCGCGCCGAACGTCGGTTGCACGTAAGCGCCGACGAACCCGACAAACGCCACCACCATGATCAGCGGCCCCGGCGTGGTTTCGCCCAGGGCCAGACCGTCGATCATCTGCGTCGGCGTCAGCCAGCCGTAATGCCCGACCGCGCCCTGATACACGTAAGGCAGCACGGCGTAGGCGCCGCCGAACGTCAGCAGCGCCGCTTTGGTGAAGAACCAGCCCATCTGCGTGAAGGTGCCGCCCCAACCGAACAGCGCCGTCAGCAACGCCATCGGCAGGCACCACAGCAGCGCACCGATCAGCAGCAGACGCAGCAGTCTCGGCAATCGGAACCGCGCATGTTCGGGCGGCGGTGTGTCGTCATCGATCAGCGCCGGGCCGAAGGACTTTTCGCCGCCGCGATGGCCGCCGTTGCTGAACCGCTGCGGCGCCCAGCGTCCGCCGAAATAGCCGATCAGTGCTGCGCCGAGCACGATCAGCGGGAACGGCAGGTTGAAGGCAAAAATCGCCACGAACGCTGCCCCGGCGATCGCCCATAACCAACTGTTCTTCAACGCTCGCGAACCGATGCGATGGGCCGCGTGCAACACAATCGCGGTCACCGCCGGTTTGATTCCGTAAAACACCCCGGCCACCGCCGGCACATCGCCGAACGCGATGTAGACCCACGACAGAGCGATCAGAATCAGCAGCGAAGGCAATACAAACAGCACTCCGGCCAATATGCCGCCAGGGGTTCGGTGCAGCAGCCAGCCGATGTAAGTCGCCAGTTGCTGGGCCTCGGGGCCGGGCAGCAACATGCAGTAGTTGAGCGCATGCAGGAAGCGCCGCTCGGAAATCCAGCGCCGACGCTCCACCAGTTCCTGATGCATGATCGCGATCTGCCCGGCGGGGCCGCCGAAGCCGATGCAGCCGAGTTTGAGCCAGAAAGGCCAGGCCTGGCGCAGGCTGACAGGCTCGGGCCGGGGCAAATCCTCAGGGGGCGTTGTGCTCAAACGAGGCTCCAGGGTTGGTTTTGTCGGAGATGCTATCTAATCAGGCTTTTGTGAATTTGTGGCGTCCGCCTTGCCCTCACCCCAGCCCTCTCCCGGAGGGAGAGGGGGCCGACCGCATTGTCTTGCGTGATACATCGACCTGAAGAATCGAGTCGATTATGGATTTAGCACACTGCTGTTAGTTGGATTCAACGCTATACGTTCAGGTCGGCGTATTTCTCAAGCATCCCCCAATCGGTTCCCTCTCCCTCTGGGAGAGGGCTAGGGTGAGGGCCTTTCGATCGTCAGGCATGCGCCAGACTCCAGCGAAACGCCGCATTCTGATCACTCTCCCGCGCCTCGACCCAATTCGAACCCTCCGGCGTGGTCTCACGTTTCCAGAACGGCGCCCGGGTCTTCAGCACGTCCATGATGAACGCGCAGGCCTCGAACGCCGCATGCCGATGCTTGCTGCTGACGCCAACGAACACGATCGGTTCGGTCACCGACAGCGCGCCAACTCGGTGCACAATCTCCACCGCCAATAGCGGCCAGCGCTCGCGAGCCTGTTCGGCTATCTGCTCCAGAGCCTTCTCGGTCATGCCCGGATAGTGCTCCAGAAACAGCTCGGTCACCGACTGCCCGACGTTCAGATCCCGCACATAACCAATGAAATTCACCACCGCGCCCACCCGTGGATTGCGCGCATGCAGGTCGGCAATCAACTGACCGGCATCGAAGCCTTTACGCTGGACTCGAACACCCATGTCTCACCCCCCCGTGACCGGCGGGAAAAACGCAATCTCGTCGAAGTCCTCGATGGCCCGATCCGGCTGACACAACTCCTGATTCACCGCGCACATCAGGTTGCCGGCGCCGAGCACTTCACGCCAGACATCGCCGCGCTGCATCAGCATTTGCCGCACATCTTCGACACAAGTGAGGGTGTCGCTGGCCGGAATCTTTTCACCGCCCAGATTGAGCCGGTCACGGTAGCTGGCGAAATAGTTGATCAAAATCATTGCGCGTTCTCCCATTGAAAGTGGCCCGAGCGGCCGCCCTGTTTGCTCAGCAGGCGGATGTCGCCGATGACCATCGCCCGGTCCACCGCCTTGCACATGTCGTAGATGGTCAGCGCGGCGACGCTGGCGGCGGTCAGGGCTTCGAGTTCGACGCCGGTCTGGCCGGTGAGGCGGCAGGTGCTGGTGATCTGCACGCGGTCCGGCTCGCAGGCCTTGAGCTCGACGTGGATCGAACTGAGCAGCAGCGCGTGACACAGCGGAATCAGCTCGTGGGTGCGCTTGGCCGCCTGAATCCCGGCGATCCGCGCCACGGCGAATACATCGCCCTTGGGGTGGCCGTTGGACTGGATCATTTGCAGGGTTTCCGGACGCATCTGCACCCAGGCCTGGGCGGTGGCTTCGCGGCGGGTCGCGGCTTTGTCGCTGACGTCGACCATGTTGGCGCGGCCCTGATCGTCGAGGTGGGTGAGGGTGTTGCTCATGCGGTGGGCTCCTGGATCGGGCTGTAGATTCGCGGGGCGTTGCGGTGCGGGACGTGGATCAGGTTCAGGCGGTGCTTGAGCGCCCAACGCACGGTCAGCGCGGTGGGGGCAGACAGGCTGACAAGGGTGCCGAGGCGGGCGCGCACGGCTTTGTGAATCAGTTCGAGGCTGCAACGACTGGTGACCACGACGAAGCCCTGACGCGCATCGAGACCTTCGAACTGCAAGGCGCCGATCAGCTTGTCGAGGGCGTTGTGGCGGCCGATGTCTTCGCGGCACAACAGCGCTTCGCCGTCGGCGTCGAAGTACAACGCCGCGTGCAGGGCACCGCTGCTGCGGGCCAGTTGCTGGGCCTGTTCGATGCGCTGGCGGATGCCGTTGAAATGCGCGGCCGGTGGCAACGGTGTCGGGGTGAGGATCTCCAGTTGCGGCAGCGCCTGCTCAAGGGCTTCCACACCGCAGAGGCCGCAACCGCTGGTGCCCGCCATCTGCCGCCGATGATCTTTCAGAGCCCAGAATGCACGACTGGAAATCTGCACGTCGGCCTGGCAGGCCTGGTCGAAATGGGTCAGGCGGATGTCGTGAATATCGTCGAGGCGGTCGACGATGGCGTTGCTGAGGCTGAAGCCGCGAATGAAGTCCTCGATGTTGCCCGGCGAGACCATCATCACCGCCTGATTCAGTCCGTTGTAGCTGATCGCCAAAGCGATTTCGGCCGCCAGCGCCGCGTGGGACACCGGCGTGTCGTCGAGGTATTCGCGGTACGCCACTTGCGCCGGTTGTGGCGCGGGGGCATTGGCGTCGCCCGGTTCGATGAGTTGTTCAACTTGGCACAGCATCTTGAAAGTCCCACGAAGCGCTGAAGTGGGTTCAGGCTACGGGGCAGGGAAAAGTGCGTCCAATCGCTTGTTCCGATGCAGTGATTGGATTGGTCGATCACCGCTTTCAGGCCGAGAATAGGTGTTGACTGATAAGGCCTCATCGCTGGCAAGCCAGCTCCCACAAGGTTTCGTGTCAAACACAGAATTTGTGGCTAACTCAATCACTGTGGGAGCTGGCTTGCCAGCGATGGCGGCCTGACATTCAACACATTTATTCGGCAGGCGCCTCGATCCCGAACATCTTGCGCGCCTCGGCAAAACACTTCTCGGCAATCGCCGAGCGCGGTTCGGTCTTGCGCATCACCAGCCCCAGCGGCGCGAGTACGCTGGCATCCGGCAGATTAATGAAAGCCAGGTGCTCGATCGGCTCTTCCAGACCGCTGTCCAGCGGCATGATCGAGCAACAGAAGCCCTGGTGAATCGCCTGCAGCAGTTGGTAGGTCGAGTCGCTTTCCAGGATCGGCTGCGGATTCAACCCGCGACTGCGGAAACTCAGGTCGATGGATTTTCGGTAGTGCATGCCGGTGGTGATCATCCCCAGCGGCAGTTCGGCGGCGTCTTCCCAGCTCATTTCCGGGCCTTCGAAGTGGAAGTGGCGGGTGTCGTAGAGCAGGCCGACGCGGGTTTCGCCAATCTCGAAGAACTCGAAATAGTTCGGGTTGACGTGGTCCAGATAACACACGCCCAAGTCCAGCTGATTGTTACCCAGACCTTCGATGATCTCGTCCGAACTCAGCGACGACAGGCTGTATTTCAGCTCGGGAAATATCCCTGACAAACCCTGAATGTAATTCACCGGATTGAAGTTGCTCAGCGGCACCAGCCCCAGGCGCAGGCTACCCACCAGTTGTCCGCGGCATGCCGCCGCTTCGGCAAACAACCCGTCATGGGCAGCCAGCAACGTGCGGGCCCAGGCCAGGACGCGCTCGCCGGCCTGGGTGAACCCTTCGAAGCGCTGGCCGCGATTGACCAGCACCAGATCCAGCTCGTCTTCCAGATTGCGCAGGCGCATCGACAGGGTCGGCTGGGTGATGTGACAGCGCGCGGCGGCCTGGCCGAAGTGGCGGGTTTCGTCCAGCGCGATCAGAAACTTGAGTTGTTTGATGTCCACGACGGCACCTGCTCGATTGAGAATTTTGATTGAGTATTGACGCAGATGCGTACGGCGCACGGAAAGCGCAGGGAGCGACGATCCCACTGAGGGCTTTTTTCGTCCAATCGGCAGTGTTTACGAGCCTATCGAGGGTTTCGATGACCCCCGGTTTTATTGGCCCGGACAGCGGTCGAGGGGTTGAAAAAAATCACCGATAGAGCAGGTCGATAGTGTGGTTGGCCAGAGTGATTAGACAGTCGTCACAAGCGGCACTTAGGCTCGTCATCCATTGAATTGACGACGGCCGGAGAGTGCCATGAGTGTGAAATCGGATGCCTTGTTCGTTCCCCTGAATATTGCCGTGCTGACGGTCAGCGATACCCGCGATTACGCCAGTGACACCTCCGGCCAGTTGCTGGTCAGCCGTCTGCTGGAGGCCGGCCACACCCTGAGCGAGCGCAACCTGCTCAAGGACGACCTGTACAAGATCCGCGCCCAGGTCGCGCAGTGGATCGCCGACGACAACATTCAAGTGGTGCTGATCACCGGCGGCACCGGTTTCACCGGCCGCGACAGCACCCCGGAAGCCGTGGCCTGCCTGCTGGACAAGCAGATCGACGGTTTTGGCGAACTGTTCCGCGCCATCTCGATTCTCGACATCGGCACCTCGACCGTACAAAGCCGTGCGCTGGCGGGCTTGTCCAACGGCACGCTGGTGTGCTGCCTGCCGGGCTCCACCGGCGCTTGCCGCACCGCATGGGAAGGCATCCTCGCCGAACAACTGGATAACCGTCATCGCCCGTGCAACTTCGTCCCGCACCTCAAATCGGTGCAAGCCTGCGGGCCGCGCGGATGAGCAAGCCGGGGTTGATGCCGGTCGAGGACGCCCTCGACCAACTGTTGGCGATGGCCGATGAACAACGTCTACCGGACAGCGAATCGGTGCCGCTCAATGAAGCGCGCGGGCGCGTGCTGGCCAGCGATCTGGTCGCCACACTCGATCTGCCGCCGTGGCCGAACAGCGCCATGGACGGTTATGCCTTGAACCTCCCCGACCTGCATCGCCAACCCTTGAGGGTGTCGCAGCGGGTCTACGCCGGGCTGGCGCCGGACGCCTTGCTGCCCGGCACCTGCGCACGGATTTTCACGGGTGCGCCGTTGCCGCCCGGCGCCAATTGCGTGGAGATGCAGGAAAACGTCGAGGTGCTCGAAGACGGCCGCATACGTTTCCTGCAACCGCTTAAGGCCGGCCAGAACATCCGCGCCCAGGGCCAGGAGAACCGCGCTGGCGACACCTTGCTGCGCGCCGGCAAACGCCTCGGCCCGTTCGAACTGGCCGTCGCCGCCGGGCAGGGCATGACCCATTTGCCGGTGGTGCGTCGTCCGCGGGTGGCGTTGCTGTCGACCGGTGATGAGCTGGTGGAACCTGGCCAGCCGCTGCGTCCCGGCAGCATCTACAACAGCAACCGCACCTTGCTCGACCACTGGTTGCGCGAACTGGGTTGCGAAGTGATCGACGCCGGGATTCTGCCCGATCGCCCGGCGCAGACCCGGCTCAAACTCGAGCAACTGCAAGTGGCGGCCGATCTGATTCTGACCACCGGCGGCGTGTCTGCCGGCGATGCCGACTGCCTCGGCCAGGTGCTGCGCGACAACGGCAAACCGCTGCTGTGGAAACTCGCGATCAAGCCCGGTAAACCGCTGACGGTCGGGCATTTCGGCTCGGTGCCGGTGATCGGCCTGCCGGGCAATCCGACCTCGGCGCTGGTGACCTTCGGCCTGCTGGCGCGCCCGTATCTGCTGCGCATTCAAGGCGTGGAAGAGGTGATGCCGCTGAGCTTCACGGTCAACGCCGGCTTCGATTGGCCGAAACCCGGCAGCCGTCGCGAATACCTGCGGGTACGCCTGGAGGGCGGGCAGGCGGCGCTGTATCCGAACCAGAGTTCCGGGGTTTTGCTCGGCGCGACCTGGGCCGACGGGTTGGTGCAAATTCCCGAGAACAGCACCTTGCAGATGGGGGATCCGCTGCGTTTCATTCCGTTCAGCGAGCTGTTCTGAGCGCGATTAAAAGGTGCAAACCGCTTGCCGGGAAACTGTCAAAGACTGTGAAGACGGCTATCGGGTCAATCCCAGCCGTTCATGCCATTGGGCGATGGATTCTTCGGGGTAGACCTCGAATTGTTGATCCTTCTTGCTCGCCTGCACTTCGACCCACGGTGCCTTCGAACCGAGCATCAAATGAGTGTGTTCCGGCGGCACCGGCAATGGCGTGTCGATGGCCGAGGCGAACGGGTGGATCAGCTCCGGCCATTCCGGGCTGAACAGCCACAGTCCGCTGCCGCACAACGAGCAGAAGTGCCGTTCGGCGCTGCTGCGGTGGGCGCGGGCATCGCCTTCGTCTTTCATTTTCGCGTGGTAGATCGTGATGTGTTTGCGCCCGCGCACCTTGAGGCTGGCCGCGTCGCCGCCGAGGTTGATCGCATAGCCGCCACCGCCTTGGGTCTTGCGGCAGATCGAGCAGTAGCAGCGCTGATAAGGGTAGGGGTGGGCGCTGTCGAGGGTGAATGAAACCGCGCCGCAGTGGCAGGAGCCTTCGAGGTGCATGAGGGGGTCTCCGGTGTTTTTGTCGGTGCGGTTCAGCCTAGAAGAGATGGGGTGAGTGTGCTGCTCGCGATGAGCGATAACGCGTTCTACGGCTTGGCTACCCGCCACAAATACCACGCCGCCACGGTGCGAAACGGACTCCACGCCAACCCGATCTCGATCATCTGCTTGCGCGTCGGCTGCACCTCCAGCCCCTTCAACCGCCGATACCCTTCGCGCACTCCAAAATCGTCGGCCGGCAGAATATCCGGCCGCTCCAGGCTCTAGATCAGCAACATCTCCACCGTCCAGCGCCCAACCCCGCGCAGGCTGACCAACCGCTCGATCAGCGCCTCATCCTCCATCGCCAGCGCGGTCGGGTAATCCGGCACCACACCGTCCAGGGTCGCCTGGGCAATCCCCTGAATCGTCGCAATCTTGCCCGCCGAAAACCCGCAACTGCGCAATCGGTCGAAGTCCGTCGCCAGAACCTGCTCCGGACGCGGAAACGACTGCCCGGGAAACAACCCCACCAGCCGCCCGACAATCGCATCGCCAGCCCTGGCGTGCAGTTGCTGATAGGCAATCGCCCGCACCAGCGATTCATACGGATCGCGCGCCGGATGCGGCTGATGCAGGCAGGGGCCGACCGCAGCGATGTGGCGCTGCCAGTCGGCGTCGAGGCTGGCCAGAAAATCACTGGCCGGTTGGTAGGGATCGGGTATCTGCAACTTCGGTGATCCGTTGATTTGAAAGCCGGGAGGGGCGTGGGTGTCGATTTGTCAGAAAGCCAGTTGTTGCGTGAGCTGCACGGCGGCGTTCTCCAGCCGGAGCAGAAACGCCTTGCGCGGTTGCCCACCACCGTAGCCGGTCAGCGAGCCGTCCGCACCGATCACCCGATGGCATGGCACCACGATCGACAGCCGATTGTGCCCGTTGGCCAGCCCCACTGCTCGGCTGGCGCCGGGTTTGCCCAGGCGTGCGGCGATGGTGCCGTAGGTGCTGGTTTGGCCGTAAGGGATTTGCCGAAGTTCGGCCCAGACCTGTCGGGCAAATTCGCTGCCGGGCAGGTGCAGTGGCACACTGAATTCGCTCAGCTTGCCGGCGAAGTACAGCGCCAGCTCGTTGTCGATCTGCTGCAAATGCGCGTTCTGCCCCGGTGCGACCACGTAGCCGTAGCGGTTCTGCAGTTCCTCGACTTCGCGGGTCAGCGCCGGGCGATCGAGAAACTCCAGCAAGACCAGCCCGCGCCGCTCGGCCATGGCAATCATAGGACCCAGTGGTGTGGTCAGGCGGGTGAACAGCAGCGGTTCACTGGCCGCTGCGCGCCCCGGCGTGATGTGGAACGACTTCTGAAACGCATCGCGAAAACCACTGAGGGATTCATAACCGGAGTCGAACGCGGCATGGTCGATGGACGTGCCTTGCTTGATCCCGCCCAGCGCCACGCCGAGTCGGCGGGTGCGCAGCCACGCATGGAAGGTCATGCCGAAATGCTGCTTGAACCAGCGCCGTAGCTTCAGCGGTTCAATGCCTTCGGCGAGCAATTGCGCATCGCTCCAGCGCAGCTCCGGGTCGGCGTCTACCGCTTTTAGCAGCTGCTGCACCCAATCCGGGGCGATGGCCGCAGCGTCCAGCGGTTTACAGCGCAAGCAGGCGCGGTAACCCGCGGACAGGCAATCGTCAGCATGGGCGAAGAACTCGACGTTTTCCGGTTTCGGCTTGCGCGCCGTGCAGGTCGGGCGGCAAAAGATCCCGGTGGTTTTCACGGCCGTGAAAAACACGCCTTCATAGGCAGTGTCGCTTGCGAGCATGGCGCGAACCATTTCGGCGTGAGGGGGCAGGGCAGCGGTCTGTATGTTCATGGGCCGAGGATAAAACCAGTTATTCGATGGCTCCACCGAAAAATCGACAGTGAATTTTCGGGCCGCTGCACTACAGTGATCGGGTCGCTACAACTCGGGAAATGAAGGTATGCCACCGTTCACGATTCACCACATCGATCACATCGTGCTGCGCGTCGCCGATCTGCAACGCAGCGTTGATTTCTATGACCGGGTCTTCGGCGCCGAAGTGGTCAAGCGCAACGAAAAGTTCGGTCTGGTGCACCTGCGCGCCGGTACGTCGATGATCGATCTGGTCGACCTTGACGGCGAAATCGGCCGCAAGGGTGGCGCCGCTGCCGGCAGCGAACGGCGCAATGTCGATCACTTCTGTCTGCGCATCGAGCCGTTCGATGAAGAGGCGTTGATGAGCCACCTGCATGCCTGCGGATTGACCGTTGAAAAAGCCGTCACCCGCTTCGGCGCCGAGGGCAACGGCCTGTCGTTGTACTGCTTCGATCCGGACGGCAATCAGGTCGAACTCAAAGGCCCGTCCGAAGTTTAGGCCCGCTTGGCCATCAGCAACACCGAAGCCGCTGCCGACAGCAGCCCCGCGCAGCAACGGTTGAAAATCCGTTTGCCGCGCGGCTCGGCGAACCAGCGGCGCATGTGCAGCCCCATGTAGGCGTAGGCGCTGATGGCGATCCATTCCAGCAACAGGAACAGCGCGCCCAGCAACATGAATTGTGGGGTGATGGCGTGGGTCGGGTCGACGAACTGCGGCAGGAAGGCGGTGAAGATCAGGATTGCCTTGGGATTCCCCGCAGCCACTAAAAACTCCTGACGCGCCAGGGCCAGAAGCCCGTTCGCCGGCGCCGCAATGGCGTCTTCGGCGGCAGGATTGGCTCGCCACAGCTGCCACGCCAGATACAACAGATACCCCGCGCCAACAATCTTGATCCCATAGAACAACAGCTCGGACGTTTGCAGCACCACCGCCAGCCCCGCCGCCGCGAGGGCGATCATCCCGGCAAACGCCAGCAATCGCCCGATCCCGGCCACGCAGGCGCGCCGATAGCCGTAACGGGTGGCGTTGCTGACCGACAGCAGATTGTTCGGCCCCGGTGCCATGTTCAGGGCGAAACAGGCGGGCAGAAACAGGGAGAGGGTGGCGATATCCATGGCTCGGGCTCCGGTGACGGGAGCGTTATTTTTATCACGCGGGTGTGCGGGCCTGAACCGTACAGTCAGGCGCCAGAGTCGCGGTACAGCGACTATCGGCAGTGAATTCCTTCGAACTTTCTGCCGTCCGGTCAGCTCTTAACCCTTCACAGGTTGATGAATTCATCAGAGAATCCCATCTGCCGGGTCAGAAACTACCATTGCCGTGTAAGCTTTCGCGCCATGCTTCTCCATTCCCCCATGGCCCCAGGCGGCCCACTGTACGAGCGACTACATGCAAGCAAAGGCCCGCGAGGTTCATGTACCACCGGTGTTGCAAGATCTGCGCGCCGGCACGGCCGAACTGCACATTGCACTGGAAAAACGCCTTCCTTTCTTCTCCGATACCCTTGATCTGCACGCTTTCGAGCGATTGATGCGCGCCTATTACGGCTTCTATCAGCCACTGGAAGGCGCATTGCAGGACAGCGGCGAGATCCCCGCCGATTTCGATCTGGTTTCACGCCTCAAGGCGCCGACCCTGCAACGCGATCTGCAAGCACTGGGCGCAAATGGTGGCGATTTTCCGATCTGCCGCCGGTTGCCCGCCATCGATTCCGCCGCCGCCTGCCTGGGCGTGTTGTACGTGCTGGAAGGCGCAACCCTCGGCGGACAGATCCTGCGCCGGGAAATCGCCACACGCCTGAGCCTTGGCGCGGACAACGGTGCAGCGTTTCTGGACATCTACGGCGCTGCCACCGGCCGGCGCTGGCGCGATTTCATCGAATACCTGGGCAGTCGCCCGATGGACGCCGACGAGCGTAAAGCGGTCGTGGCGGCGGCCCACACTACATTCAGTTGTTTCGAGCAGTGGCTCGAAAGTCAGGAGGTTCTGGTATGAACCCGCAAGACAAAGAAGCCTTTGAAGAGTTGCTGGCCAACTGTGCCGACGAGCCGATCCGCTTTCCCGGTGCGATCCAGCCGCACGGTTTGCTGCTGACCCTGAGCGAGCCGGACCTTTCGATCATTCAGATCAGCGCCAACGTCGAGACCTTGCTCGCGCGCCCGGCGCAAGAGCTGATCGGCCAGCCTCTGCAAAGCCTGATCGGCGATGCCCATGCCGCGCAGGTTCGCGAAGCCTTGCAGCAATCGGCCTTGTCCGATGCGCCGCCGCTGCACTTTCGCCTCAACGGCACCGCGTTCGAAGGCTTGGTGCACCGGCATCAGGATGTGCTGATTCTGGAGCTGGAAATCCACGTCGAAAACTTCCAGCCGCGTAACGTCGCCGGTACCGAAACCCACCTGGGACGGATGCTCGCGCGGCTGCAAAAGGCCCAGAGCCTGCAGGCGCTGTACGACATCAGCGTCAAGGAAATCCAGGCCATGACCGGTTACGACCGGGTGCTGATTTATCGCTTCGAAGAGGAGGGCCACGGTCAGGTCATCGCCGAAGCGTCCGATCCGTCGATGGAAGTCTTCAACGGTCTGTTTTTCCCGGCCTCCGACATCCCCGAGCAAGCCCGCGAGCTGTACCGCACCAACTGGCTGCGGATCATTCCGAACGCGGACTACCAACCGGTGCCGCTGGTGCCCAAGTTGCGCCCGGACACCCAGACCCCGCTGGACCTGAGCTTCGCCACGTTGCGCAGCGTGTCGCCGATCCACTGCCAGTACATGAAAAACATGGGCGTGCTGTCCTCGATGAGCATTTCCCTGCTCAAGGGCGACAAGCTCTGGGGCCTGATCAGTTGCGGCAATCGCCAGCCGCTGCATGTACCGCATGAATTGCGCACCGCGTGCCAAACCATCGGCCAGGTGCTGTCGTTGCAGATCAGCGCGATGGAAGCGCTGGATGTCAGCCGTCAACGGGAAGAAAAGGTCGAGGCGCTGGCGCTGCTCAATCAGGCGATGATCGACTCGCCACAGAACGTCTTCGATGGCCTGGCCAACCAGCCACAAGTCCTGATGGCGCTGGCCAATGCCGGCGGCATCGCGATCATCGAAGACAAGCAATTGCACCGTTACGGCAACTGCCCGGAGCCTGAAGAAATTCGGGCCCTGCACAAATGGTTGCAGGAGCGTGGTGAGCCGGTGTTTGCCAGTCATCACCTGGCCAGCGTCTACCCGCCGGCCGCGCACTATCAGCAGGTCGCCAGCGGCGTGCTCGCCATGAGCCTGCCCAAACCGGTGGACAACGGCGTGCTGTGGTTCCGCCCCGAAGTCAAAGAGAACATCAACTGGAGCGGCGACCCGCGCAAGCCGCTGGACCTGGAAAACTCCGACGCCGGCTTGCGCCTGCGGCCGCGCACCTCGTTCGAAATCTGGAAGGTCGAAATGGCCGGGATTTCCACCAAGTGGAGCCACGGCGATCTGTTCGCCGCCAACGACTTGCGTCGCTCGGCCCTGGAAAACGATCTGGCCCGCCAAGTACGCCGCGAGCAAGAAGCGGTGCGCGCCCGTGATGAACTGGTGGCGGTGGTTTCCCACGATCTGCGCAACCCGATGACCGTGATCTCGATGCTGTGCGGCATGATGCAGAAGGCGTTCAGCTCGGACGGGCCGCACACTTCGCGGCGCATCTCGACTGCGATCGACACCATGCAACAAGCCGCCGGGCGCATGAACACGCTGCTGGAAGACTTGCTCGACACCTCGAAAATCGATGCCGGGCGCTACACCATCGCGCCGCAGAAACTCGATGTCGCGCAGATGTTCGAAGAGGCGCAATCGCTGCTCGCACCGCTGGCGCTGGACAAGGACATCAGCATCTCGTTCGAGGCTGATCCCGACCTGAGCATTCATGCCGACCCCGAGCGGTTGTTTCAGGTGCTGTCGAATCTGGTCGGCAACGCAATCAAGTTCACTCCGCGCCTGGGCACGGTCGACGTGTATGCCAAATCGGTCGGTGACGACATCGTTTTCACGGTGCGCGACAGCGGCGAAGGCATTCCCAAGGATCACTTGCCGCACGTATTCGACCGTTACTGGACGGTGAAGGAAGGCAATCCGACCGGCACCGGGCTGGGTCTGTACATCACGCAGGGCATCGTCGAGGCCCATGGCGGGCAGATCGTTGCCGAGAGTGAGCCGGGGCAGGGCAGCGAGTTCCGCTTCACCGTGCCGCGTCTGGACTGAAAAAACCGATCAGCGTTGGGGGGCCTGCAACATGGCCACCCACTCGGCGGCGAATCGATGGCAGTCGCCGGGCCAGCGCGCCGTCAGCAGTTGGCCGTCGCGCACCACAAATCCTGATTGCAGTTTCTGCGCACAATCGCGTTTGGCGATCAGCGGCCCGCGTATGAAGTCGGATTTGCTGGCCAGCGCGGTTTTAACTTCCGCTTCGACGGTCTGCTTGTAGGTGCGGTAGTAGCGCCCCAGCCACGCAGCTGTCATCAGCCACGCCGGCAACTCCATGGTGGCCGCGAGCAACGCCGTGACCTTGCGCCCGAACAACACCGAACGCCCGGTGTCGGGGTCGAGCGTCCTCGCCAGCAACAGCACGCCATGACAGACCGCCGCCACGGGTTTTTCGGCTTTGAAAAATTGCAGGGCAATCTGCTGGGCCTGCGTGGATTCCAACAGCGTGCGCATTCCTTTGGCATGCCCGCCGGGGATCAGCAGACCATCGAATCGATTCGTGTCGACATCGGCATACGCCAGCGGCTGCCTGAACGCTTCGGACTTGATCATCTGCGTGTAACTGTCCAGATCGGCCTTGCGTGTCATCAGCATCGAATTCAACAGGCCGAAACCGATGTTCACCAACCGTGGATCGGCGTGGGCGGGCAAACCTTGCGGGGTGGCAAAACGAACTTCGATGCCCGCGTTACGCATCGCCTGCCAGGGCACGCTGCTTTCGGTCGGGTCGTAATCGGCGCTGGGCAGCAGAATCAGAATCATCAAGGGCAGACTTCCTGGTCAAAAGTGATCGCATAGCCAGAGCGTAGTGGGTCTGCGCGAGCGGGGGTAATTTCCTTCAATACCGCCTGTCGTGCGCCGGCTACCGTGAGCGCCTTGTTCCTCGATCTGAAGCAGGTGTGCGATGAGTCTGATTGTGTCGATGGCGGCGTTTGCCCTGGCCGCGTCCATTACCCCGGGGCCGGTGAATATCGTGGCGTTGAGTTCGGGGGCGCAGTTCGGTTTTCGCGCGAGCCAGCGGC
The DNA here is from genome assembly GCF_052045815.1 of Pseudomonas sp. 22085. Taxonomy (NCBI): domain Bacteria; kingdom Pseudomonadati; phylum Pseudomonadota; class Gammaproteobacteria; order Pseudomonadales; family Pseudomonadaceae; genus Pseudomonas; species Pseudomonas sp. 22085. The sequence continues at coordinate 1,682 of NZ_JBQEQA010000021.1, read as the reverse complement.
ATGTGGCCGGGGCGACGCTGGGGTTTGTGTTGCTGCTGGTGTTGATGGGGCTGGGGCTGCATGAAGTGCTGGAACTGTGGCCGTCACTGACCCGTGTGGTGCAACTGGCCGGGGTGGCGTTTCTGCTGTTCATGGCCTGGAAGCTGGCAATGGATGACGGGCAGTTGAGTGCGGGAGAAGCGGGAAGGGCACCTTCGATGCTCTACGGCGCGGTGATGCAGTGGCTCAACCCCAAGGCCTGGCTGGCCTGTGTGGCGGGGATGGGCGCGTTTGTCGCTGACGGCGAAGCGCGGCTGGTGTGGCAGTTTGCTGCGGTGTATCTGGTGATCTGTTACCTGTCGGTGGGGTGCTGGGTGTATGCCGGGACGTTCTTGCGCGGTTATCTCGGCAACCCGGCGGGGATGCGCTTGTTCAACCGGGTGATGGCGTTGCTGTTGGCGGTGAGTGCGGGGTATCTGTTGCTGCCGTGAGCGGGGCGGGGCTTGGGTTTAAAGGTGTTTAAGGATGCGTCCGACAAGCCACGCGAACTTGCGCCATTGCCTACGCATCCGCCAGAATCCGCCGGCTTGTGGGCCTTGGTGTCGGGTTCTATCGTGGGTCGGTCGCTGACGAATCAGCGATCGGGTTTCGCAGCCCGGATCAATCAAGGCGCCCAGAGCGTCGTTTCCGTTCAGCTTTTTGGCTGATCGCGTCATGACGGTTGTGCGCGGGATACCTTCGGGTATGCCGGGTTCCTTGATTCCCGGTCTGCGAACCCGCGTACAGCTGTCACCTCCCTTCGTTTCGCAGCGAACCGTGGCAGCTCCATCAATCAGGGAGTTTTACCATGATCAAACCAACGCCAAACCCGCCTGAAACCGACCCGACCTCGCCCTCGACCACTACCTCAATCCGCTGCTCCCCAGAAAACCGCTGCTCAAACCCAATACCCGCTACCTCATCGCCCCCGGCATCGACAGCGAAGAATTGCTGGCCGACGCCTGTGAAACCCTGACCTCGGCCAAAATCATGGCTACCGACTTCGCCGGGCTGGTGGATGGCTCGCATCGGCATGTGCTGCTGGGGATCGCGCAACTGATCATGCTGGGGGAACTGGCGGTGAATCGGGTGTTGGATAGTCTGGAGTTGAAGGCTGAGGCGCCTCTGTAACCTGATCAAAGAAAACCTGCCGTCCCGTTTGATCGGGACGGCGGGTTTTTATCATTTCACTTGCAGCTTTATGGCGGCATGACTGAAAGCGAGTTCCCAGGCGAGCCCGTCCGTCGAAAATCCTCTCCCCCCTGTCAGATCTGACAGTAGCCAAAGCATCCGTCTGGTCGCTCAATCACTCCATCGCCCACACCCTTCGGCAGGAGTTCTCGCCATGCTCGTCCAACCAAAAAAAGCCATCGGCACGCTCGCACTGCTCGACCCTGACCTTCCCGGCGCCAAGCAGCTGCCGAACGGAGAATGGGCCATCAACCGCGCCGCCGCACTGCTCAACTTCCCTACTCTGGGCATGAAAGTGCAGATCCCGGTCTGGTCAAACAAAAGTCTGGCCGACAAGGTTGAGCTGTTGCTCAACAACCTCGTGGTCGATCAGCAAACCGTTACCCAGGATGCCGAACTGACCCAGCGCGCTACCTTGTTCGTCGCACCGGGCCGTTTTCAGAGCGGTACGTGGGATCTGGCCTATCGGGTGA
>NZ_JBQEQA010000020.1:38034-119564 GCF_052045815.1 Pseudomonas sp. 22085 | reverse complement strand
GGCAAAGTAGTGTTTGCGGTAACCACCGCTATCGCGGGCAAGCCCGCTCCCACAGGGTCAGGTGATGCCAGTCAGGTTCGGCGTCAGGCTCAGGTTTTTTTCGGGGGCGTCGGATTGGCGTCGAAGGTATGCGGCGGCGCCACTTGCAGCGTGGTCACCGAGCCTTGCGCCGACAACGAATACGTAACCTTGGAGATCAGCATGTCGCCATCGAAGCCGAGTACCGGATCCTTGACCTTCACCAGCGTGTTGTGGCGCCACAGATCGCCGTTGGACTGGCGCCAGCCCTGCACCTGATACGTGGTGGTCAGCGCCCGGCCCATGCGCGTGGCGCTTTCCCACTGGGCCCGCTGCTGGGCCAGTTCGAACGTCAGTTGCGAGCCCTCGTTGATGATCGTGGTGCGCCGGCGTTTGAAGCTCAGGTCGGTCGCCGTCGATTCCACTTCGCTGGCTGCCGCCCCGCTCTTCTTGTCGTTGCCCTTTTGCTGGCCGATCACCTTGTATTCGGAGAACACCTGGCTGTGATCCATCGGCGCATTGGCCGAGAGAATGTTCTTGCCCAGCTCCAGCGCATCGCTCGCGCGGCCGCCGCTGCCCGGTTTGGCCAGCACCAGCCGCCCCTCGGCGTCATCGGTGGAAAACACCCGGTACAGCGAGAGCAGACGGTCGATCGACTGAAACACGGTTTCACCCGGAACGATGGTGTGTTTGCTCAGGCGTGCGGTCTCGGGAATTTCGTTGACCACAAACTGCGTGTATTCCCCGGCCAGGGCCTGGACGATGCTCAACAGCGATTGATCCTGCCATTGGCCGGGGATATTTCGCGCCGCACAATCGACCAGATCCTGGGTCTTGGAACTGCCTTCGATGCTCAGGCTGATCTGCCGCCCGTCATAGCTGATCGGGGCCTTGAACACATAACCGGTGAGCACCAGATCCTGGCCGATCCGCACTTCGCACGGGTCGCCGGCCTTGATCCGCTGATCCACGGTCTGCCCCGGCCATTGCCAGGTGATGTCGAGTTTGAAGGTGCGGAACTGGCGCTCCAGGTCCGCTGTGATCTGCACGCTTTTCCAGCCGCCGTATTCCATGTTGTCGACGGTCAGCGTGACGCGGTTGTCCATCTCGCTCATGGCTCACTCCCTGGAAACTTTGACTTCGTTGGGTGGGAAGCTCGGATGAGACAGACCGTTGCGCTGAATGACCTCGGTCACACGGGTGGCGTCGCCAAACTGTTTGTAGGCCACGACCACTGCCGGAAAGGTTTCCTGAAAGGTTTTGCTGACCAGTCGTACACCGGACGAAGCCACGGCCTTGAGGTGCGCGATCAGCGCTTCCTTCACATCGGCGATGGCCTGGTAGTGCGCGGGGTCGGCCTTGTCCTGGGCCTTTTGCAGCGCTTCGTTCAACTCTTTTTGCAGCGTTTGCAGATCGTCGGTGACCGGCACCTCCTGGCGCGTGACCGGCTGCTTCGATTGCTGGTCCAGCGAAGGTGTCGAGGTCAGTTTCACCGGTGTCGACGCCACCGGCATCGAGGCCACCCACTGCGCCACTTTGACGATCAGGGTGTCCTGTACCAGGTTGGCCATCGCTTGCGCGGCGGCGTTGGTGTCCTTGCCGGTGGTGATTTTCGGCGCATCGGCCTTGCGGATGGCTTCGATCTGTTGGGACACGTCGGCAATCACGCCACGGTAGCCCTCCTTCGCGAATGCTTTCAGCTCCTTGATATCGCCGAGCAACCCCTTGAACTCCGCCGCCACTTCTTTGGGCAATTCCTTCACCGCCCTGACCAGCTCGGTGATCTGCTTGTACTGCGCGATCAGCGGTTTGAGCTGTTCCTTGATCACGTCGTACACCCCGGTGAGGCTGTTGCGCAGATTGGCGATGCCGATCCGCGCGGCCTTGATCAGGGTCATCGCCTGTTCGAAGCGCGCCACCGCCGAGCCGAGCAAACCGTCGGCCTTGATCAGCAGGACTTTTTGCGTGCTGACCGTCGCCGTCGGAAACGGCAGCGGTCGGTCCGGGTAGAACTTCAGACTGAACGTCACCATCCCGCCGTCCTGGCGGGTGTGGGTCATGTCGCACTCGCCGACCTTGACCTGCAAGCGTCCCAGCCACGGATGCACCAGTTCGCCGCTGCCCTGCTCCAGGGCCTGGAGCAGCTTGTCGCGCTGCTCCAGGCAATCGGCACCGATGATGAACGCCGTCAGGTCGTGGGTCTTGGCCTGCTGGCCGAGGTCCTCGAAAAACGGCAGGTCGCGTTGCGGGTATTCGTGCAACTGCCCCTTGCGACCGACCGGGGTTTTCGCCTGGTCGATCCAGAAACCGACACCGCGAAAGGATGCCGGCAACAAACGGTCACGCCAGTTCATTGGAACCTCCCATGGAGAGCGAGCGATAGCCGATGCGCGAACTGAGCGCCAGCCCCGGTTGATTGGTTTGCGGTTGATCGGTGCGCAGCCCCGCCGGCGCGTTTTCGAAGCGTACTGTCAGGCCGCCTTCGAGTTGCGTGCGGTTGTTGGCGGCGCTTTGCTGGATCAGGGCGCCAGAGGATTGCGGCAACGAACCGCCCTGCAACGCACTGCCACCCTCGGGTTTCGGACTGGCACCGAAGAAGGCCGGCGCCAGTTCACCCTTGCCTTCGGCATTGGTCTGGCGTTGCGCTTCAGTCAGGGTTTCGACCTTGCCGGTGACCTTGGCGATCAGCCCGGCGAAACCTCCATCGAACAACTCCTTGATCGGCGCGATGACGGTTTGCAGCTTTTGCCACAACTCGCCGAACCACCCGACAATCGGCCCCCAGCTCTCGATGATCTGATCCAGGGGTTTCCATTCGAACAGGCCGTGCAAAAAGTCCACGACCGGCGCGGACAGCGCCAGCACAACACCCCACAGCGCCGAGAAAACCTCACCGATCGGCTGCCAGTACTGCGCAATCTGCTCCAGTGGCGACCACTCGAACAGACCGGTGAAAAAGCCTTTGACCTGTTGCACTGACGTTTGCAGTGCCGTCCAGATCGGTTCGAAGAATCCGACAACACCACCCCAGGCGCTGGTGATCATTTCCATCGGGAAAAAATCGAACAGTGCCCGCAACGTATCCCGGGTGCTTTGCACGGCCGATTGCAGCGTCGTCCACACCGGCTGGAAGTACGCAACAACACCGCCCCAGGCGCTGGTAATCATCTGCATGGGCGAGAAGTCGAACAACGACACCAGAAAATCTTTAGCCGGTTGCGCGACCTTTCGCAGGCCGCTGAACATCGGTTCGAAGAACCCGACAACACCGCCCCACGCACTGTTGATCATCTGCATCGGCGAGAAGTCGAATAACGACACCAGGAATTCTTTCGCCGTTTGCGCGGCTTTTCGCAGGCCGCTGAACATCGGTTCGAAGAACCTGACAACACCGCCCCACGCACTGTTGATCATCTGCATCGGCGAGAAGTCGAACAGGTTTCTGAGGAACGCCATCACCGGCACACTCAAGGCCTTGAGCAGTTCCCAGATCGCCGAAAACAGACCGGTCAACGGCCCCCAGTTTTCCAGGATCAGGCCTGCGGGCGACCACGAGAAAACCGACTTGAAGAAGTCGATCACCGGCGCGGTCACGACCTTGACCTTGTCCCAGATCCCCGAGAAGAAACCGGTGACCGGTTCCCACAGCGCCGCCAGTGCCTCCAGCGGCCGCCAGTCGAGTACCGAGCGCAATGTCGCCATTGCACTGGCCCCGGCATTTTTCACGCTCTCCCACAATCCGGTGAAGAACGCGGAAATCGGTGTCCAGTTGGCCACGATCAAACCGGCCGCCACGGCAATGCCCATGGCGATCAGCATGATCGGGTTGGTCTTGAGCACCATGCTCATGACGTCCATCACCTGAGTCATACCGGTGACGGCGGCCTGCATGGCGGAAAACGCAATCGCCCCCGCTGCCAGGCCTTCGACCAGTTTCGGGTTGTCGGCCAGCAGGCTGCCGACCTGGGTCAGCATCGGCTCCAGCCCGACCACCAATGCGCCCACCGCCGGCACCAGTGCGGCGTCCACCGCAGCGGATACCTTCTCCATGGATGCGCTGAACACATTCATGTTCTGCGCGGCGGCTTTCGGTGTTTCCGGCAGGTCGACGGTTTTCGCCGTCTCGCTGACCTCGGCAAGCTTGCCCTGAAACGCCGCAGCCGATTTGATGCCGTCCACGAACGGCGTAATCACGCTGCCGCCCTTGAACAGACCGCTGATGTCCAGTTTGCCGAGGCCGGTCTGTTCGAGGTTTTTCTTGAAGTCATCGACCTTCACTCGCAGGGCGCCGAGTTTGGGTGACAGTTCGTCGATGCCGGTAAGCAGCACCGACGCTTTAGCTTTGGTTTCTTCTGCCATCACTGCACCTGCTGCATCGCATTGATCCGTTGCGCGTGCTCCAGCGATTCGCGAAGCACATCCAGTGGCCTGGCCATCATCTGTTCGGGGTCAACCTTCCAGAACCAGGCCAGGTCATAGGCGACCGAAATCAGGTCGGTGATGGCTCCGACGCCGCACTCATGAAAAAACTCGCAACGGCCCAGCTCAGCGCATTGAGGTCAGCCAGGTCCAGCTGGTTGACCGACGACGGCGGAATGCCGGCGCACACGGCGATGTATTTGGCCGCCACGTCCATGTCGAGGCTGACCTCTTCGCTCTTGTCGATCTTGTACGGCAGCGCCTTGATCGCTCGCACCTCCTGCACCGTCGGACGGCGCAGGACGAGTTCGGTCAGGGGCTCGCCGTGAGCTTCGATCGCAACCTGAAGCTTCACGGCGCCGCTCATTGCCAGGTCCCCTTGATGCCTTCGAATTTCAGTTCGATGGTGGCGTCATCGCCTTTGGAGACGGGCTCTTCGACCAGGTAGGCACCGGCCAGTACATAGACTTTGCCGTTGCTGAATTCGCAGGTGACGGTGATGTCGGTGCCTTCGATCAGCTTCTTCAGCGGGAAGTCGGCGGTGTGCAGCGCGGTCACCTTGAACGATGGCGCGATGTCGGTTTCCTTGTAGAAACCCGGCACGACGGTTTCGCGTTTGACGGCCATCAGCGGGGCTTCGCAGCCGCCGTTGATAGTCAGTTGTGCACCGTCGACCTTGACGTAGCAGGTGCCTGCAATCAGTTGACCCATGGTGTTACTCCCTTCAAATAAAAAGCCCACGCAAGGTGGGCTGAAATCACAGTGTCAAACGGGCCGATCAGGCGACGTCGTCGTACTGCAGGCGGAACTGGTTGAGCAGTGCGAACACGCGCAGACCGTTGATGTAATCCGGCGGGAACAGCACGTTCACGCGGCTCGGGTCCTGCACGTCGCGCTCGACGATCAGGTGCTCGGCGAACAGCTCGGCGTTTTCCACGTGGCCTTCGAGTTCGAGCTTGGCGTACTGGGCGATCAGCTCGCCGCGAATGGTCGCCGGGGTGACGATCGGCTGGCCGGCGCCGAAACGGGTGCCGTCGGAAGCCAGTTTGTGGCGACCGTACTTGCTGGTGATCACGCTTTGCAGACGACGCACGATGAACGCCGACTGGTGCATGGTTTCGCTGTCCAGGTACGAGTTGTCAGCCTGGCCGTAAGCGTTCTTCTGGTAAGTGGTGATCGAGCGCTGGATGCGCACGTAGCCACCTTCGTAGTACGCGGTGGCGATGCCGTAGTTGAGCAACGACTGACGCTCGGTCAGGGTGAAGCGCTCGCTCGCTGGGGCCGGATCGACGCCTGGCAGGCTGCCGCTCTGGGTCGGACGGCTGGCGTCGGCGGAGATGAACACCGCCGTGCGCGCAGCCAGTGCTGCGGCCTGTACCCACACCGGTTGCGGAACGCCCGGCTCCAGCGCCTGAATGGTCATGTGCTGGTCGTTGCGTGCCTGACCGGCTGCCACCAGCGTGCCGACGGTGCCGCGCTTGGCGCTGTAGACGTGACCGAACAGTTGCTTGGCCCACGACCAGCGACCGGTGCTGTCGTCCATAACCGCTTGCCAGGTGTTGAGGGTGGCCAGGTCGGACCATGGCAGTGCGATGAATTCGAACGGCTCATCGCCCAGTGCAGCAACCGCTTCAACCTGGTCAGGCACACCGACGCCGCCGGTCATGGCGGTGATCGCGGTGGTCAGGCCGGCCGGGGTTTCTTCGCCGTTGCTCTTGCCCAGGCGATTGAATTGCAGGCTGATGTCGTTGCCGCTCTCGCCGGTCCATTTGGCGTTCAGAGTGACGACGCCTTCAGCGGCCGCAGCGCTCACCGGCAGATCGGCGGTGGCGTTGATTTTCTGGGCCAGGGCGCTGGCCGCCTGGGCAGCGGTGGCACCGTTGACCACGGTAGCCTGGACGCGGACGCCGCCGACATACAGGTTGAGCACGCCAGCCTGGGTCGCGGTGCCGGTCAGGGTCAGCACGCCTTTGGCGATGGCGCCGGTGGCGTTGTGCAGCGGCAGGCACCAGATCTCACCGATCGGGTCGGCCTTGCGGAAGGTCTCGTACATCGACGCCAGCATCGAGCCCTGGCCACCAATGCTCTTGGCCAGCGCCACGCTGGAAACCAGCACCAGTTTGCCGACTTCGCCCGGGGCGATGTTGTCGTTGACCTGCGCCACGATCAGGCGGCGCATGGACGAGGACGCACTATTGGCGGCCGAATTGTCCATTTCGGCATAGAACAGCGGTACACGAATGTCCGCAGGAATGTTGCTGAATCCGATCGCCATTATTTGGCTCCCTTTTGTTTGGCTGTTGCGGTTTTGAGGGTGATATCGCCGTCGGCCAGACGCCGGCGCCACCAGGCGCTGTCCAGCACTTCACGGCCTTCCAGTGGCAGCAGGTCGCCGGCTTCCGGGTCCGGCACGGCACGGCCGGCGGCCGGCACTACGGTGATGCGGTTGCTCATGGGGTTACGTCTCCAGAGAAAGTCATTTCCACGCGCCCGTCAGGGCCCGGGCGTTTCAGGTTGGGGTCGGCCGGGTCGATCGCATCGACCCGCACGGTGGCCCCGGTAAAGGACGACAAACCGTCCAGTTCGCGTTCGTGCCAGCTCTCCGCAGGCTGACTTGGCAGATTGCGGCCCAGCTGGAACTCGGCAAAAAAGCGCAGCCGGTAGAACGCGCGGCTGCTGTTGATCGAGACCGTTTCGCCGCCGTCGTAAACGATGGCGCTGTAGTTGGAATCGGGTTTGAACCCCACCAGCGCACGCCACAGTTCGGCGCGCAGGTCGTGCAACAGATCAAGCGCTTTTGTAGCGTCCGTGGCATCAAGCACCAGGACGATTTCGAAGCGGTCGCGGATCGGCTGGATGGCGGAGTTCTGTGCGGTGCTGGCGCTGGCCAGATCCTCCAGCGGTAAAACATGGGCCGAGGGCATCGGCAGATTCGGGTCGCCTTGCAGAAGCACCAGGTCGACACCTGTCGCGATATGGCCGGCAAGGCTTGGGCATTGCGCACGCAGCTGCGTGAGGATCGGGGAGATCTTCATGGGGAGCGTTCCAGGATGTGTGAGTGACCACAGTGAGGTGTGTGGCGGTGAGACCGGGGGATCAGTCCCTGGCTTTTGCCTCGGGATCCCGACCGGTCGCTTCGATCAGACAGCGATAGCTTTCTTCGCGCTTGCCACTGGCGGTGACCTTTTCAATCGACCAGCGCCCGCGCATGAAATCCGGCCAGGTATCGTCGAGCACCAGCAGACCTTCGGCCGCCAGCAACGGATCGCCCGGACAGGTGACCTTCAGCTTGTATTTCTCGCGCAGCATCTTGCGCACTTCGGCCTCGCCGATGGCTTTGGCTTCTTCTTCGCTGGCCAGTTTCTGGCGGATGACCTTATAGGGTTCGGAACCGGTGATCACTTCGCGCAGCTTGCCGAGCGCACTGTCCCAGAATGAGGTTTTGCAACCCTGATTCTGGGTGCGGGCGGTTTCTTCCAGCGTGGCGCTGATGAAGGCGTGATCGCCCGGTCGATTGTTGTGGGTGACCGCCAGCCTGACGTCCGGTATGACCTGGCCCGACAGGTTTTTGAGCTGTGCCGGTTTCGCCAGTACGTAGAGGTCGTTGAACGGTTTGGCCACCGCGTCGTACTTTTTCGCCAGGCGTGTGATGAAGCCCATGTCGGTTTCGTTCGACTGGTCGACATGAGCGATCCTGATCAGCGCCAGTTCGGGATCCACGCGCGGCGAGAATCCGTGTCTCGAGACCAGCTCGCGAAACAGTCCGCCAAGGGTTGTAGGGCCATGACTGGCCGTGCGCCGTTCCTTGAATCCGGTGTCGTCCTTGCCGCTGAAAGGCGCGGCGGTCGCGACCAGCGTCAGGCGCAGCGGGAACAGCGTGGGTGTCAGTCGAGTGACCTTGAACTGGCCTTTTTCGACCAGCCCGGTCTCCAGATACCCCACCCGCAACCCGATGGTTCCGCCCAGGGTCGGCAAGCCTTCAAGGCCTTCCAGGTCGATCACCAGCGTCAGTTGATCGGACTCCATCCCGGCGGCATCGATGTGTTCCCAACTGATCAGGCGCTGGTTGAGCAGGTCCTTGTGGGCGCCGTAGATTTCGATCGCCGGCGTAAATCCCTGTGCCATGCAGCCTCCTTAATCCCAGGCCAGAACCGGTTTGATTGCGGCGGGTTTCGAATCGAGTTCCGGCAGCGTCACCCAGACACCGGCCGGCAGGATCGGGCCCTGCTCGGCCAGGGTCGGGTTGAGTGTCCACAGGGCTTCTTCGGCGCTGTCATCGCTGCGACCGGTTTCGCGGTACAGCAAAAGATTCACCGAATCACCGGCCACGCTTCGTACCTTACGCATTGTTGAACTCCGACAATCCGATGACCCACTTGATCACCATCGCGGTGCCGTCATCGATGACCTCGCTCTGGTTTTCGTCGATGCTGTTGATCCGCCACAAACCCCAGTTGCGGCCGATGCCGTCAATCAACGGCAACGGTGCACGCAGTGCTTGCAGCGCACGAAGTTCATCGAGCCGTTCCATCCCCACGGCGTACATCGAGGTACCGGAGATGGTCAGGGTTTCAGGCTTTTGTCCTGTCTGATGGGATCTGGGTTTGCTGTTGAGGATCTGCAACTCGGTCCAGCCACCCTCGGATTTTCGCGACAGCGTGCTGTAGGCAAAATCCCGGGACAAACCGAAGATGAAACTGCCCAGTGCCATTTGTTGTTTCATGTACCGGCTCCGTCAGTCAGGGCTGCATCGCGACGCGTCCCGAGTGGGTTACCGCCCATCAAAAGCGGCATGAATTGGCCATGGAATTGACCGGAAATCTGTTGCTCGATAATCGAATGAATCTGTTGGGCAGTGTCGGGGGCAGGACAGGTGACCTGGATCGTCGGAGCGAAGGAAATCTGCTGGTTCTGCGTCTGTGCACCCGCCAGGTCTTTGGCGACTTCGGCCGGCGGGGCGAGTTTGTCCGGTGCGCTGGACATCAGTTTCTCACCTAAAAACTCCCCTCCTTCAGCACCCAGCCATCCCCCGACCAGTCCACCGATGAGACCGCCAAGTGCAATACCCGGCGCCAGCCCCACACTTCCTATGGAGGCGCCGATCGAGCTGCCGGCGACTGCGCCAGCCCACGCACCACCGGCGGCACCGAGACCTTTGCCAATCTGTTGTTTGTCACCACTGACAACACCTTCGGCGACAAGCGAAGCGCCAATCGCCGCCTTCGCCTGCCAAGGCATCCAGCGCGAGGCCGGCTGCACCGATGCGAGCACAGGCTCCAGCCGCGGAGCAGCAACCCTTGCGGTCTGTTCCAGTATTTTCAGACCATTGCCAGCGCTGGCACTGCGACTGGCCAGAGCCAAGCCCTGAGTTTCAGCCACGGCCGTCGCAGAGGTTGCTGCAGACAAGCCGAGCTTTGAACGACCGGGAAGGTAACTGGCGGCTTTATCCACGATCCCTTTGCCGACCCGGTCTTTCAGTTCACCAACCACCGCATCGGTCACGGCGTCGAACACCGGTTTGATCCAGGCCGTCGCCGTCAGAACTGCACCCGTGGTTTTCGGGTAGGTCTCGGCCAGATCGCTCAGCCTGTCTATCGAATGGCTCTCACCGGGCGTTTCGATATCCGGCGCCAGTGCATTGCCTTTGGCGACCGCCAAACGTTCCTCACGGGCATTCCTGATGTTCCATTGCCCCTGCTGAGTATTGGCAAGTGCCTGTGCGGACTCCCTTACCGAGCTTTTATCACCCAGCTTCGATGTCGCGTATCGGCTTTTGTCGCTGACCAGGTAAAAGGCTTCGTTCACCTTGCCGAGGTCCTGAGACAGCGACAACGCGGCGTCTCCACTGTCCGCGAACAATGTCCGGGCCAATGTCGAGCGCTGCTCCACCGGTCTGGTATTCAAGGCCGCAAGCACCGACAGAACAGCGCCTTGGGCATTCTGTTTGTCAGGATCACGCATGGCTTCGGCCACTGCCTTGGGATCCAGGCCCAGTTGCTTCCAGGCACCTTTCTCGGCCATCGAGGCTTGATCGCCCTTGCCCAGTGCATCGGAAATGTTCTTCAACGCATTGCCGGCATCGTCTTTTTTCGCGCCGCTGTTCAGCAGCGCTGCCGTCAATGCCGCGGCCTGCTCAGGCTGCAAGCCTGCGCTGATTGCCGCCTCGCCTGATTGCTGCAGAACAGAACCAATATCAGCCGCCTGGACATCTCCGGGTATTTTGCCGAGATGATTGGCCGCATCCGCCAGATCAAGGGCTTGATCGCGCGAGAGCTTCATCGAAGTGCGCCAGACCTTCAACATTTCACCGGCTTCCAGCCCGGTAACTTTGAATGCCGATGCAGTAATGGCCGCATCGCTGGCAAAAGTGAGCAATTCGCGTTTCTTGCCCTCGGCGTTTACCGCTTCGCTGCCGACTCCCGCCTTGGCTGCCAGTGTTTCAATCCTGACCAGCTCAACCCCGGTAGTGCCTCCGGCGGCCACCAGAGTGGCACTGGCCATTTTCAGGCTAGTGAGGGCCATGTCTTTCCCGTCATCGCGGGAAAGCTGCGCCACACTCGCAAGAGTGGCCGCTGCCGAATCCATGGTCATCGCCGCCTTGCGCGTCTCGGGAGGCTCAGCGCCCCCGGAGGATTTTTCCGGTGTTTTCTGCCCGCCGGATGACTCACTCTTCGCTCCGGCACTCGCAGCCTGTGGCAACCCACGCAAGGCGGACAGGGTCACGCTCAATGCATCGATTGCCGAAGTCAGCAGAACGATTTTTCCGCTGGCCGTCAGCAGTGCCTGGCGCAGGTCGCTGGTCTGATCCAACGCGGTTTGCCCAGCAACTGCGAGCGCGGCCGTGCTCAGAGTGATACTGCCAAACCCTGCGCCGGCGCTGTCGCCGGCATTCATGAGCGAAATCTTGCTCTCTGCCATGCCGCTCTACTCCTGTTTCACGCCAAGGCGAGTGATCGCTATGTCGTAGCGGCGCAACGCCTTTTCGGCGTCCCACTCCAGAATTTCCGCCTCACTTACCGGGTAAATGAGCGGCACGATATCGAGGATTACTTCGATGTCGCGTTCTGAAAGAAGGCCGCCGGCTGGTTTAAAAAATCGTCGATGCGCACCTGCAATTGGGTCCAGTCCGGCACGCTCAACAGGGCCAGATCAGGGATCATCAGGCCGGTGCAATGGGCGGTGATGAACTCGGCGCGTTCCTTGGCCGTTTTCAGTTTCTTCATCACCTTGGTGGCCCGCAGCGCCGGCATTTCCAGGCTCAGCGAAGTCACGGTGCGGCCGGTGACGGCGAGCGGCAACAGCAGTTGCACCTGATCGGGATCATCGGATTTTTCCGCGTCTTCGACCTGTTCGAGAAAGAACGACGCCGGACGGGTCGAGAATTCGTGAACGTACTGCGCGATGGTCACGTAGTCCGGACGCTTGAGCTGGTCGAGTTCCTTGACCGACAAGCCGGTGGCCAGCAGCGCCAGTTCGAAGAACTGGTCGTCTTCGTCGTCGCCGGCGCGTTCCAGTGCTTCTTTCTGGGCGGCGTAGAACAGCGGCTTGAGCTGGATCGATTCGATCTGCGAGCCGTCGTCACCGGTGATCGGCGACAACAGGTCATGCTTGGGTGGCATCCACGACATGTATGAATTCCTTGGTGATTCTTGAGAGGGTGTTGCAGTCCCTCGTGGGAGCGGACTTGCCCGCGATGAGGTCGGTACATCCAACATTGATGTTGATTGCCCCGCCGCAATCGCGGGCAAGCCCACTCCCACAGGGTTTTGTGATTGCCTCTGGCCGAGGCTTACGGCATCAGCACCGCACGACGGGCATCACCGAGGATGTCGACGCCGTTGAGCACGAACTTCTGGGTGCGCACGTCGATGTCGATCACCGGAACGCCGTTCTCCAGGCGGGTGTAAGTCCGGCAGGAGAGCTCCAGCGTGGTCTTGGGTTTCTCGCCCATTTTGATCGTGCCCTCATCGAGGATCTTCAGCTTGCCGCCCACGGTGTGGTAGGTGAACCAGGTGTTGCCGTCCTGATCCTGACCGGCTTCGCGCACGTTCAGCAGGATGTCTTCGCCCAGCTTCACACCCAGTGCAAGCATGATTTCCGGGCCGGTGCCCTGCAGGATCAGCTTGGCGCCGAGTGCCTTGGCGCTCTTGGCCATTTCCTCGACGATGAAGCGCCCGCCCGTCATGTTTTCCACATCGAATTCGATCTTCGGCGGGGTGAATTCCTCCACGGTCGCCGACAGCGGCAGGCCTTGCAGGGTGGCCGCGATGGCCTGGCGATTACGGTTGGTAAACATTAGAGAACGTCCTCCAGGAACTGCTCGATGATTTCATCGCGGGCGTTGAGTTGATAAACCATGTGTTCGTTCGGCGCGTAGCGGCCGTAGTCGATGACCACGTACCAGGTGCCGTTCTTGTACTTCTCGACGCTGTTGAGTTCCGGGTGCAGATACACGCTGCCGCCGGGAATGGTTTCGTCGGCGACCAAGGTCTGCAGCCAGTCGTTGATGCGTTTGACTTCCTGATCCATGAACGACTTGGTCAGGTTCTTCGCCATGGCTTTCTGGCCGGCCTTCACCAGCTTGCGGCTGATCGCGTCTTCCAGACCGACGTAGCTGATGAACTTGCCGGTGATCGAACGGTTGCCCAGCAGCGAGAAGCCGCCAAGGATGGTGCGGGCGTAGTAGCTGACGCCGTAGCGGTTGAGCAGATCGCCTTCGGTGGAGGTGTCGAGGATGTTGTATTCCACGACCCGCGACACGTCTTCGGCGTAGGTCACCTGGTTGCCCGGGCTTTCCCATTGCTTGACCTTGGCCAGCGCGGCAATCGCCAGACTGGATGGCGCGAGGAACACGTTTTTCTTCGCCGCTTTCGAGTACACGGCAGGCATGTTGTGCACCACCAGGCAACGGTCGAAACCCAGATCCGCACCGCCCAGTTCCTGGCTGTACAGCACCTGGTCGGCGACCGAGGCGTCCTTGCCGTCCAGCACCACACGGGCCTTGATGCGCTTGCCGAACGAGGCGAACTCGCTGGCCACAGCCTTGGTGCCGGTGAAGCCCGGCGCGCCGATGATGGTCAGGTCTTCCGGGACACTGCCCAGTGCGGCCAGACCGAGCTTGCGGCCGGTGGCCGGTTCAACACCGCCGATCACGGCGTTGACGGTATCGGCCGGGGTCGCGCCCGCTTCGACGATCACCACGTACACCGGCACCTTGACCACTTTGAGGATCTGGTAGACGGCGTGGTACAGGGTGCCCTCTTCGGAACCTGTCGGATCGAGCAGCGCATGGGTGGTGAAGCTGTTGATGCGAAACGGTGCGTTACGCGGAATCAGCGGATCGGCTTTCGGCGCGGTGCCGACCAGACCGATGACGTTGTCACCCAGGCCACCCATGGCCTCGGGGGATTCGGTGGCATTGACGGTAATGCCGTTGTGCTCGAAGTTCAGAACCTCAGCCATAGTCAGTCAGCCTTCTTGGCAGCGGCCTTCACGGCCTTGGTGGTAGATGTTTTCAGCTCCAGTCGACCGGCGCTGTGCAGGGCACTGGCCTCGACGTCGAGCAGATCGAGTTCCTGGCCGACGCTCGACCAGTGCCCACCGCCGGTGGGGAATGGAACGAGCACGGTGTAGGTTTGGCGGGTTGCCATTTTTCGTTTCTCCATAAACGGGAAAGCCCCTCGTTGGGAGGGGCTTGGCGGGTGTTGAATGTGTTGGGCGGACAATAAAACGCCCCGGGGTGCGGGGCGTTTTATTGAGGCTCGGAGGTCGGTGAAGCTGGCATGGAATCGGGCCAGCCTTCCTTGAGCATTTCATCGGAGTACGTGCCATCCTCGATTGCCTGGAGCAATTCCAGTTCGCGGTCGAAACAAGCCTGCACGTGCGCCCTGACAGCTTTGGCAATCGCGAGAATCTGCTGCGCGCCGATCTCGACGAAACCCTCGAGCGTTTTGAAGTTGCAGCGGTAATCAGGATCGAGGATCGCCGAGATGCCAGCGCCATAGATCATCCCCGCGCTGTCGCGGGAGGTTGCAACCGTGAGACCTTCCACGGAAACGACCGCACCCTCCCGCTCATAGCGCTCGTCGGCGACCCGTTGCGCATAGTCAGGGGTCACTTGCGGGAAAGGCGTTTTGACAATTTCATCGCCTACTCGACGCCAGATACCATCGGCCTCCTGGGTCAACCTGATAAACAACTTGTCATCGACTTTGACTGCCGAAGCGGGGATCGGGTGAACCCCTTCAATCAGGCAGGTTTGCAAGTTCGAATTCTCGTCAAACAGTGCGTATTTCATGATCTCTCCTTAACTGCCCACCGCGACCCAATGAAAGACCGTGACCCCGGGAAAGGTATGTTTTCCATAAAACGAAGTGAGACTTGACACACCGACATCCACATACCCGTTCACTGCCGACCCTGGGGTGTAGTTCAATGTCGCGTTCAGGCTGTACATGGCATTGGGAAACGCGATCGGGAATGCGGTGGCGATGTCCGTACCACCATTTCCGGAGACCCTGCCCCACTGAATGATCAATCCACCGAGCCAGGACGGGAAAATGATGTACCCGTTGATTTCCTTGAGAATCTGAAATCCCCAGCGGAGCTTTTTGGGTGTCACGATCGTGGTGTCGTCAGCCCCGGCATCGGTCAGCACCTGAGTGGCGAGTTTGGCTGTGCCTTGCTTGATTTCGGTCGCTTGCTGGGCCAGAGGAGCCAGCGCTGCGACATCAATGCTTCCCTGATTGACCGGTGCGTTCCAGGCTTTGATGCACCACATGACGGCGAGGTTGCGCGGACGGGTGCCAACCAGGTGCCCATCAGTAAACAGCGCCGCCTGATTCAGCGATACAGGGGAGGTGATTTCGCCAGAAGAGAAAAATGCGGAAGGATAGTCGGCCGCAGAGGCAACGTCGCCTCCAAGTACCGGGTGAGACTTCCCACTATTGTCTGGATTGAGTTTCCAAGATGAGGCGGCAGCTTGGATAGCCTGCGCTGTCGAGGTCACCGCATCGTGCGCAACCAACGTCGCTTTTTGCCAGCTACCGATTGTCCGACCAGCGTCAACACCGCGACCATGATCCCAACCACGCAGAAACTCACCGCGAGATTCCGGCAACCGGAAGTTGCCCGCACCTTCGTCCCCCTTGTTGAACTTTGTGCCGAGATAACCCGCCAGATCCGGATAGGTCGCAATGCTTTGCACACTGCCGTCCAGCTCCAGATAACCGGCAGGAACGACGCCCGTTGGAAACGACAGGACAGCACCGACCGGAACGGAAGATTTGAGCTGTGCGACTTCATTGGCCAGTGCGGCGACGTCGATGTTTCCCTGATTGATCGGCGCGTTCCAGGCCTTGATGCACCACATGACTGCAATGCTGCGCGGACGGGTTTCCGAACCGCCAGTGGCAGTCGTCTGTGGTGTTCCGTTGCTGTCGGAGCGGTTGCCACGAGCGACCTTGTCCTGGCCAAATCCGCTCGGATTGGCAGGCGCATCAACCTGGTGAACGTGAGACTTAAGCTCATCAGGCGCCCAACTGCCAATCGCCCGACCTGGGTCTACACCTCGCCCATGATCCCAGCCTCGCAGGAACTCACCACGTGATTCCGGCAACCGGAAGTTGCCTGCACCCTCATCACCTTTGTTGTAAGTGGTGCCGAGATATGCCGCCAAATCCGGATAAGTCGAAGTGCTCTGCACACTGCCATTCAACTCAAGAAAGCCGGGCGGTACGATCCCCGTCGGGAATGCCATGACGGCACCCACCGGAACGGCAGATCCAAGCCGGGAAACTTCCTTGACCAGTGCCGCTACGTCGATGTTTCCCTGATTGACCGGCGCGCTCCAGGCTTTGATGCACCACATGACGGCGATGTTGCGGGGACGGGTTTCAGAGCCACCGACAAACCCGGTCACATTACCGCCATCGGTCACTGCATATTGCCCTGACCCCGCTACAGTCCCGACCGCAATATTCGAAATGCCCTTTGAGTTGTCGGGAATATGGGTATGGCTGTGGGAGCCGAAGAGGTCACTCTGTAAGGCGCCTATCGCCCGTCCCGGGTCAACTCCGCGCCCGTGATCCCAACCCCGCAAGAACTCCCCACGCGCTTCCGGCAAGCGGAAATTCCCGACGCCCTCATCCCCCTTGTTGAACTTGCCACCCAGATAGGCGCTCAGGTCCGGGTAAGTCGCGCTGCTCTTGACGCTGTTGTCCAACTCCAGAAAGCCCGGAGGTGGCGAGTCAACCGGGAACGCGACAATCGACCCCACCGGCAACGCCGATGCCTTGGCAATCAGCGCCTCGACTTCAGCCTTGGTGTACGAATCCTTGATACCAAAACCGGCCAGCGTGTCGGGATTGGAGCCGGCCGTCGCGCGGCCATATTCGTCGACGCTCAGACTCTTGTAAGTCCCGGCAGCAATCCCGGTACGCCCCGCGAGCATCTTGAATGTCAGCGCGGTAGTGCCGAGGGTGATCGGCGCATTGGTGGTCAGGTGCCACAGCGAGTCGCCATTGAGCGTGCCCTCTTCCACCATCACCGTCAGGCCCGGGGTGACCTTGGCGCTGACGTTGGCATCGTTGGCCCGAATCCAGTCGCCGTTCGCCACAATCCACAGGCCGTTGTCCTTGGCCAGGGTCTGGTTCGGCAGCAGCACGCGGTCGCCAGCAACCACTGCAACACCGTCGATTTGCTGTGCACCGTTCAACACGACATTGCCAGTCGCAGCTACGCGAACCGACTGTTTGCCGTCGAGTTTGCCGAGTTCTTCGGCGAGGTAGCTCATGACCCAGGCGCGAGTGGCCTTGACCACGGTGTCGTCGATCAACAGCGTCACCAGCGAGGCGTTGCTGGTCTCGAAAATCGAGCGGATGTAGAACTCTTTGCCCGAGCCGGACGTGGCCAATACCGGCTTGAACGACTCCGGGTATTTGACGATGGCGTAGAGAATCCCGGTGTCGGTCCACAGTCCGGCTTCACGCACATACCAGCCGCCGACGTCCGGCGGGATGGTGACTTCGGCGAGCAACCAGCTCGGATTCTTCTCGTCCTGGAACAGCGCATTGAGCGGACCGCGCCAGACTTCGCGTTTCAGCGCGGTAGCCGTCGCGGCCGGGTTGTAGACCGCGCCGCCGCCATCGCCGACGGAAATCTGTGTCAGCTTGATCGGTACGCCCGCTGCCTTGCAGGCGGTTTCGTAGGCAATCCCTGCGTTGGTGAGCAGGGTGTAATAGTCAGCCATTCAGGCCCCCTGAGGATAAATAGTGGATGTTTCGACGGTGTACAGCGCAGCCGCCATGAAGGCCTCGCCGGATGTCTCGAGCCCTTCGATGAACACCGGATAAACCGTGGTCAGCTCACCGCAGAAGGTCGCGGCGCCGATGACGTGATTGCCGAAGGCGCTAAGCCCTACCGACACCGACAGCACGTCCCGCTCGCTCTTGGCATCAGCCAAGCGCCGGTCGAGACGGGCGTCGATGGCTTCGCTGTAGGGTTGTTCGCTGAAGGCCCGCACGGAAAAGCTGTAAGGCTCGCCGGGCGGTGTCTGTTCGTACCAGGCGCGGATTTCCGGCCTGAGCTGCAAGCCCTTGGCGGCATTCTCCAGCGCTTTTCGAGTACCGGCCTGACGCGCGGTGGGCCAGGCCAGTTCGACGGTCAGGCGCTTTTCCGCTTCCGGTGCGTCGGTGCTCCATTCGGCAACACCACGATCTGCCGCGAGATACGGCAGGAACGCAACGGGTGTCGAGGCCGGGTTCATCAGCTCGGGAAACGGCGGAGCGACGCGATCAAGCAATGCGCCGAAGCCGATGTCGAGTGCCCGTTCCAGCGCCGAGCTATTGGCTGGCAGCAGGGTCGGACGCGGTGTCTGATCGGTCATAGCGTCTGCACCTCGACTTCGACCGCCGTGCAGTACGGTGCTTGAAACGCGCTGCACACGATCGGTGTCAGCGGCTCAAGAATCTGCAATTGCACGGCGCCGGCGCTGTGCAGCGTGTAGTCGATCCAGCTCGGATCGACCCGGCCTTCCAGGCGATGACAACTGTCGGCGTAGGCTTGCAGATGCTGCTCGGCGGCGACTTTGGTCAGGCCCGAATCCGGGCCGGAATTGATCTTGGCCACGACGCGGATTTTGTAGCGCTGAATCTCTGCGCCTTTGACCGTGACCTTGTCGGTTTCCGGACAGACATCGGGCCGGGCAAAGTGTCGGCGCACGCCGTCGAGCAAGGTCGGGGACGGCGTACCGTCGCCCTCGCGGGCAAGCACGGTGACTTGCACTTCGCCAGGCGCGGTGCGACGACCATTGCCGTCCTTGACCTGCGCGGCGAGGCCGTCCGGGTCGAAGGTGTAGGTGACGTTCACCACACCGGCCTCGGTGGATTCGACTTTCACCGTCGGCCGTTCACCGAGGGTGAAGACCTCGCGGCGGTACTGCATCCGCGAACCCGCCGCCGGCGCATGGGGTGCCAGGTAATAGCGCAGCCGGGCGTCATCGTCGCTCTCGTAAGTCGCCGGCACCGGCGGAAACGCTGCCGGGTCGCCCGGATCGAGCAACTGTCGCTCCAGGCCCATGTCCGCCAACCGCGCATCGAGGTTGCTGCCGGTGGCCCACCACGCCAGCATCTGCTTGATGCGAGCGTTGTATTTGCGTTCGTGGGTTTGCAGGCGAACGCAGAAAGCTTCGAGCGCCAGGGTCAGCAGTTCGCTTTCGTTTTCCAGGCTGGTCTTGAGCTTTTCCGCGCTCTGCGGCGAACGTGCGCCGACGTACTCGACCACGAAGGTCTTGAACTCGGCGAGCAGATCCTCGAAGGCATCGACCTTGATCAAGGAGGGTTCGGCCAACTGATTCTGGCCGGGGATCAACATGCTCATGTCACGACCTCGAAAGTCTGTTGGCGGTTTTTCCAGGTGCCCGCAAATCGCAACAGCAATCCCGCGCCCTGTCGGGTGGCGACGATCACGCCGGGCTGGAAATCGCCGATGCCGTTCTGCGGGTTGTAAAACGCCTGGGCTGCGTGGCTCTGGGCGAGCAACAGGATGTCGTCGCCCAGGTTTTGCCCCAGCAGCGTGGGGATCAGCGAACCGTACAAGGGCCGTTTTTGCCGGGTGCCCAGCGGCGTGGTCAGAGCTCGGGTCGCGCGCTGCACGAATTGCAGCCAGTCGTCGACCGTGGCCCCGCTGTCTCTATCGATTCCGATCATGGGAAGCTCTTGATTCAGGGGCTGATGACACGGCCTTGGTGATCCACCAACGGGCCGCTGAAATGCACGCCCGAGGCGTCGATGGTCAGGCCGACCGCGCCCAGTTGCAGGTTGATCGCTTGCGGGGTCATCGCCAGCCGTGCCGGACCGATGCTCATCTCAAGCGCTTCGCGAGACCCGTTGAAGGCGGCCGGACCGTTTTGCCAGTGCAGCGTGTGCGTGGCGTCGTCGTAGCCGCTTTCGCTGCCGTCCTGATGGACGCGACGAGTCAACGTCGGGACCGTCGAGGTCGGCGGAAAACGGTCACTGTTCAGGCCGAACAGCGCCACGCTTTGTGCACCGCTTTCGCCGCTGCCGTAGTTGAACAGCAGACACTGTTCGCCCACTGTCGGGATCCGCGACTCGCTCTGCGCGCCGGCGCTCGGGTTGAAGAACTTGATGGCCGGGGTGAGCAATCCACCGTGGCTGACCCGGCAGGTGTTGCTCGCCGCATCGACCTCCTGACAGATGCCGATACGGCAATAACTCTCGGCACGCCGGTGCAGGTCTTCGATCTCCGCTTCCATCTCGGCCAGGCGCTCGATGATCGGGCCCAGCTGCATTCGCAGTAACGCGTCGAACATCGGTCAGGCCTCCAGCGAGGTGTATTGGTCGGGGTCGTCGATGTCGCTGACTTCCCAGGTGCGGGCGAATTTCGGTGTGCCGAGCGGGTCGTCCAGCAGGGTCGGGCCCAGGTAGAGGGTCTGGTTGAACGACAGCGTCCAGGCTTTGTTCGGCTGGTCGGCGCGGATGAGCAATGACGGCATTCCATCGATGTTCATCGGCAGATCGCACTGATCGCCGGGCAAGCCCCAGCGGTTGTCGGTGATCAGGTTCTTCAGCGCGGCGATCAGATCACAGGCGGCAAATGCCGTGGCGGACAGCGCCGGAATGACTTGCAGCGACAGCGTCAGCACATGGGCAATCCGCCCGTTGGCGGCGCGCTCTCCCGATGCATTGCGTTCGATATCGATCAGCACCCAGGCTTTGTCGCCGGGGGTCGTGAAGTCATCGTGATTACCGACCTGCACGTTCAGCTCGGAGCTGTTGCGCAAGGCTGTCGCTATCGCGGTGAACAGCTGCGAAGGCTGCTGAATCAGTGTGGGCATGCTTGACCTCCTTTTCTGATGTCCACGCGAAGTCGCGCCGCACGGCGTGCAGCGAGACAGGAAAGTGAATGGGTTATTGCGGGTCGCGCGGCGGAACTTCGCAGACGCCGATGCGCTTGGCAGCCCAGCGTTCGTAAAGGCCGATGGCGACGTCGGCACCGGCCATTGCAGTGAGGCAACCAAATGCCCCGGCAGCCCAGATCGACATGCCGGCGGCGTACAGCAGCATGATTGCCGACACGCCGCAGATCATGCAGGCGCCGGAGCGCAGGGCCAGGCGTCGCAGCAGTGGCCAGCCACGGGCGCCTTCCTTGTCGGCGCGCCACATTTCGCCGGACACCCCGCCCACGACGGCAAGGAGGATGACCAGCCAGATCGGCATGTCAGCCAATGCTTGTTGCTCGGTTGTCATGTCACGCCTCCTGAAAGCGTTGATGAATGAAGAGAAGTGAAGAGGCGACACCGGACGGGTGTCGCCTCTGAAGCGGGGAAGAACAGCTACAGGTTCCGCGCATTCAGCAGTTACAGGCGCTCGACAATGACGTTGTCGATGAAGGCGTAGTTGGCGTACGGGTTCTGCTCGTTGGAAAACGCCAGAGTTGTCTGCGCGGTAATCGCGGTGAACTCGTAAGTGACGGTGCTCCACTCGACCGCGACGCCTTTGGCTGTCGGTGTGTTGAACGTAGCGGTTTGCCCGGCCACTTTCACCTGAATGACACCGTCGCCGGAGCGGCTGGCGAATCGGGAGTTGCCGGCACTGAAAGTCAGACGGTACTTGGCGCCCGGAGTGGTCGCGAAATTCTGCTGAATCCCGCCACCGTTGCCATAAACGTAGTTGGCCAGGTCGACGATCATCACGCCATCTGCTGCCACAGAACCGCCGATAGCATTGGGCATGTTGAAGTATTCGGCACCGGACAGGAACGTCGTCCAGCCTGTGATGGCATTGGTTTTTGCCGGGGTGTCCAGAATGCAGCCACCACCGCATGTCGATTGTTCAAAGCTGCCGTTCACCAGGAGGTTGGCGGCGATTGCGCTGCCGCCATTGCCCAGCAGTGCAATAGCGAGAAACGGAGCTACGTATTTCTTGAGAATATTCATGTCTTTACCTATGAGGAGATTGATCAGGTTGTGCTGGCGATGCAGCACGCATGTCGCTCACAGGCGATCGCTCGAGACTCGTGGCCTTCACATGATTCAATGTTCCGCAGCGGGAACATTTGATCTGGAGTTCTGTGTACCTACCCACCCGGGCGAGCAGTCGTTTGCAGCTGCCACAGCGGCACTCTTTCAACATCGGCAAATCCTTTTGATTCCCTGCCAGGCCATGTTCATGCCGCGAAACTTTGTTGAAGCGCCTGCATCAGGCGGATATTCCAGAAAGCCCGGCACAGGGACAGGGACCGGGCTTTTCAGTAGTGCGCTCTTGCGCCTTTACGGCAACTCAGGCCAAACGATGGTCACCGGAAAACCCGGCTGCTTATTGACCTGAGTGAAGGCCACGCAGTACTCCTTGAACGCGGCCAGGTACACCTGCTCCGCTGTAGTGGCAATGCCCAGATCAACTTTGTATTGCAGACCGGCGGCGGCGACACGAGTGACTAGGTTGTCGAACCGACGCGTCTTCTCATTGCGCAGTTGTTCGCCCAACACCGATTGGCCCCAAGGGAACTCGGGTGCAAAAGACCAGACGCCGTCGGTGTTGACTGCGTTATGGCCGTAATCGACCTGGCCAGCCAAGGTGGCGGTAACGTCGACCCACACTTGATCGCCGGGAAATTCTTCGGTGATCGGATTGGCAGTTTCGAAAATGTTGTCGACTTTGCCATTCACTACACGTGCATATTTTTTCAAGCTCATTGCTCACATCCTTATTGGATCGCCGATATCTCGGCATACGTTGATCTGACTGCATCGGGCAGGCATTCCAAAAAGCCCGGCAATTCGCCGGGCTTTTCAGTAATGCGCTTTCACTGGAAGTAAGTCAGAAAGGAGCCACCGGCCAGTCGAGCACCGGGAACACGGATTGGTTTTTCACTTCGCTTACGGCAACGACGTACTGCTTGTAGGCAACCAGCGCCGCCTCATCTGCCGGACTGGCGATGCCAAGATCCAGCCTGTATTGCAGCGGGTTGAACCTCAGCCAGCGTTCGGCTGCGTCGAACCGTTGCTGCATGCGGGCATTGTTGATCCACTCGTGCTCGGAGACGGGGATCGCACTGAACGTCACCCCGTATGGACCGTACTCCATTCTCATTCCCGGTTGCGCGGTGGTATCACCGGTGACATCTCGCCATGCGGCATCCGGTTCACCAAGAGGTATGGCCGGCAGCGGTCCATCAGTATCCAGCACCTGAAGAACGATGATGTAATTCGCATATATTGTGAGTACGTAACGGTTCATCCTGATTTCCTTGGTTGTTGTTCAGCCGATTGCTTTATTGCAGAGGGGGGTGCAGCGATGAGCTCAGTAGGCATTCCAAAAAGCCCGGCAACCCGCCGGGCTTTTCAGTAATGCACTCCTTTGCCTTCCTTCAATCCTGTGTACGTGAAGGAAGCTGACTTTTCGGCGCTACTGGCGCGGTACGAGTCCATTCAAATTGTTTTTCCGACCGCGGTCCCTGCCCGCCGGATAACTGCTTCTGGTGCTTTACGCTGCACACCCGGGTCAGTTGCCAACCCTCTGAACCGTTGAGGCCGGTCCATCGCTGCCTGTTCTTGTGGAACTAAAGAGCTGTTGTTGCCAGCCGCTTTGTCGAGCGGCTTGGTGGCAAGAATATGCATGGATGCATATACAGTCAATGCGTAAATGCATTTATTTATGCACGAAAAATGCGCGGATGCATGGAAGCCCCGCCAATCAAGGGTTGCCCGGTTTTCTACAGGCGAAAAAAAACCCGCCGAGGCGGGTTTTATCCGAAAGGGATCGGGTTACCGGGCGTACATGCCCCACCAGAAGACGTGACCGAGGATGACGATCTGCTCTTCCTGCATGTCCTGGAAGCTGTAGTCCTCGTCCGGATGCTCATCGCGATTGAAGCTGCGCAGACGGATACCGGTAGGCAGGCGATAAAGCTGCTTCACCCGCAGTTGACCGTTGTGGTTGATCGCATAAAGGTCGCCATCAATGATGTCGCCAATACCGCATTTTCCCGCGTTGACCCCAACCGTGGCACCGTCGCGCAGCACCGGCAACATGCTGTTGCCCCGTACCGTCACGCATTTGGCCTGATCGAACTGCACACCGTTATGGCGCAGGCTGCGCTTGCCGAAGCGCAGGCTTGAGCGTTCGCTCTCTTCGATGACGAATCTTCCTGATCCAGCAGCCAATTCAACCTCGCGAAGAAAGGGCACCGACACCTCGTCGTCATCGACGGGGGTGTCGTCGTCCCACAGGCTTATGTCCTTGAGTTCGGAATGCAACTCGTCGCGTCCGGCGTTGGCGGCGGGCGCAACATCCGCGCGCCCGCGCAACTGGTCGGTGCTCACGGCAAAGTACTCGGCGATCTTCGAGATGTGCTTATCTGAGGGATCGACGATCTTCCCGCTGAGAATCCGCGAGAGCGTGGATTGAGGCACGCCGGTGCGACGGTGGAGCTCCGTGGGGGAGATCCCGTGCTGATCGAGCAGTGCTCTTAAGACGGAGGATACGTTGCGTTTTTGCATAACGCGCATAGTGCTTGAAGTTTTTCGCGAAGACAAATGCTGATTTGCATAAATCGTGCATAGTCGACGTTTTTGCACCAGATAGATGTCACCCGGCCGCGATGCCTGCGTCCGACAGACCGCCCATGGTAACCTTGCGCCCATCGCGGAAAAGCCCGGCGACTGCCCCGCTTTTGCCCCACACATTCCAACGAGTTACCTGACAATCCGATGAATAAAGCCGTCTCCGACCTGTCCTCCCACACTCCGATGATGCAGCAGTACTGGCGCCTGAAGAATCAGCACCCGGACCAGCTGATGTTCTACCGCATGGGCGACTTCTACGAGATCTTCTACGAAGACGCGAAGAAGGCGGCCAAGTTGCTGGACATCACCCTGACCGCGCGCGGGCAGTCGGCGGGTCAGGCGATTCCGATGTGCGGGATTCCGTATCACGCGGCGGAAGGTTATCTGGCGAAGCTGGTCAAGCTCGGCGAGTCGGTCGTGATCTGCGAGCAGGTTGGCGACCCGGCCACCAGCAAGGGCCCGGTGGAGCGTCAGGTGGTGCGGATCATCACCCCGGGTACGGTCAGCGATGAGGCGCTACTCGATGAGCGCCGCGATAACCTGATCGCGGCGGTGCTGGGCGATGAGCGTCTGTTCGGCCTGGCCGTGCTGGACATCACCAGCGGCAACTTCACCGTGCTGGAGATCAAGGGCTGGGAAAACCTGCTGGCGGAACTGGAGCGAGTCAACCCGGTCGAGCTGCTGATCCCCGATGACTGGCCGAAGGATCTGCCGGCGGAAAAACGCCGTGGCGTTCGCCGCCGTGCACCGTGGGATTTCGAGCGCGACTCGGCGCTGAAAAGTCTCTGCCAGCAATTCTCCACCCAAGACCTGAAAGGTTTTGGCTGCGAAACCCTGACCCTGGCCATCGGCGCCGCCGGTTGCCTGCTGGCGTATGCCAAGGAAACTCAGCGCACCGCCCTGCCCCATCTGCGCAGCCTGCGTCATGAACGGCTGGACGACACCGTGGTGCTGGACGGCGCCAGCCGCCGTAACCTCGAACTCGATACCAACCTGGCCGGCGGCCGCGACAACACCCTGCAATCGGTTGTCGATCGTTGCCAGACCGCCATGGGCAGCCGTTTGCTGACCCGTTGGCTCAACCGTCCGTTGCGCGATCTGACCGTGCTGCTCGCTCGCCAGAGTTCGATCACTTGCCTGCTCGACCGCTATCGTTTTGAAAAACTGCAACCGCAGCTCAAGGAAATCGGCGACATCGAGCGGATTCTGGCGCGGATCGGCCTGCGCAATGCCCGCCCTCGCGACCTCGCCCGCTTGCGCGATGCACTCGGCGCGTTGCCTGAACTGCAAGTGGCAATGGCTGACCTGGAAGCGCCGCACCTGCAACGACTGGCGGCCACCACCAGCACTTATCCGGAACTGGCGGCGCTGCTGGAAAAAGCCATTATCGACAACCCGCCGGCGGTGATCCGCGACGGCGGCGTGCTGAAAACCGGTTACGACAGCGAACTCGACGAGCTGCAATCGCTGAGCGAGAACGCCGGCCAGTTCCTGATCGATCTGGAAGCCCGGGAGAAGGCCCGTACCGGCCTCGCCAACCTGAAAGTCGGCTACAACCGCATCCACGGTTACTTCATCGAGTTGCCTAGCAAACAGGCTGAATCGGCGCCGGCAGATTACATCCGCCGCCAGACCCTCAAAGGTGCCGAGCGCTTTATCACCCCGGAGCTGAAAGAGTTTGAAGACAAGGCACTGTCTGCCAAGAGCCGTGCCCTGGCCCGCGAGAAGATGCTTTATGAAGCATTGCTGGAAGATCTGATCAGCCAGTTGCCCCCATTGCAGGACACCGCCTCGGCTCTCGCCGAACTGGACGTGCTGAGCAACCTCGCCGAACGTGCGCTGAACCTCGACCTGAATTGCCCGACGTTCGTCAGCGAACCGTGCATGCGCATCTCCCAGGGCCGTCACCCGGTGGTCGAGCAAGTGCTGACCACGCCGTTCGTGGCCAACGACCTGAGCCTGGACGACAACACCCGCATGCTGGTGATCACCGGCCCGAACATGGGCGGTAAATCCACCTATATGCGCCAGACTGCACTGATTGTGCTGCTGGCGCACATCGGCAGCTTCGTGCCGGCAGCCAGTTGCGAACTGTCGCTGGTGGACCGGATCTTCACCCGGATCGGTTCCAGCGACGACCTCGCCGGCGGGCGCTCGACCTTCATGGTGGAAATGAGCGAAACCGCGAACATTCTGCACAACGCTACCGAGCGCAGCCTGGTGCTGATGGACGAAGTCGGGCGCGGCACCAGCACCTTTGATGGTCTGTCCCTGGCGTGGGCGGCGGCGGAGCGTCTGGCGCAGTTGCGGGCCTATACTCTGTTTGCGACGCACTATTTCGAACTGACCGTGCTGCCGGAAGCCGAACCGCTGGTGGCCAACGTGCACCTCAATGCCACCGAACACAATGAGCGCATCGTCTTCCTGCACCATGTGTTGCCGGGGCCGGCGAGCCAGAGTTATGGCCTTGCGGTTGCGCAGCTGGCCGGTGTGCCAAGCGAAGTGATCGTGCGTGCTCGTGAACACTTGAGCCGCCTGGAAGCTACCGCGCTGCCACATGAGGCGCCGAAACCGGCCGCCAAGGGCAAACCGGCAGCGCCACAACAGAGCGACATGTTTGCCAGCCTCCCGCATCCGGTGCTGGATGAGTTGGCCAAACTGGATCTGGATGACGTTACACCGCGTCGTGCGCTCGAAATGTTATATGCACTTAAGAACCGGATCTAAGCACCGACGAACCGGATATAACGCAAACGGCTTCAAGCTGTTAGAATCTCGCGCGGTTCGGGATGCTGCTGGCTAATAGCCTGGCCGGCAGACATCGCTCCCGAACCTGGCGACCCCAACCGTGAAGGGGCAACGCTGCCGCCGCCTGAGGAGAAAATTAGAAATGACCTTCGTCGTCACCGACAACTGCATCAAGTGCAAGTACACCGACTGCGTAGAAGTCTGTCCGGTGGACTGCTTTTACGAAGGCCCGAACTTCCTGGTGATTCACCCGGATGAGTGCATCGACTGCGCCCTGTGCGAACCGGAATGCCCGGCCGTGGCCATTTTCTCCGAGGACGAAGTTCCGGAAGAGATGCAGGAGTTCATTCAACTGAACGTTGAATTGGCCGAAATCTGGCCGAATATCACCGAGAAGAAAGAATCGCTGCCGGATGCCGAAGAGTGGGATGGCGTCAAAGGCAAGATCAAAGACCTCGAACGCTGATCTGTCGCGCGTTTGAAGAAAAGGCCCCTCGCGGGCCTTTTTGCTTTTCCGGTTTTTGCTTTATTTCAGGCAAAAAAAGGGGCGGTTTGACCCGCCCACATTTTTTCCCTATTCCCTGTGTTCCTTTTCATCGTCCTGATGAATCGCTTCCTGCGATGTCCATTCCCCTCTTCCTTGAAGGGCGTGTCTATCCGTCGACACAACCCAGATACTAGCGAGTTCCCCGCAGGGGGCAACCGGCCCTCAGCGCATGATACTGTTGTCATAAACCCTTAACATTAAAATATAACCTTATAAATCAATATGTTATTGATCAGCGATGAGCACAATCGCCTTCGGCAGCAGTGTAAAAATCACGAACACTTACGATACAGTCAGCAAAGGCTTACAGCGCAAACCTACAAGGTGGGAATACCTGGCGCTTTCAGCACACAAACAAAAAGCCCCGAACCAGTCGGGGCTTTCTGCATGGCGGTCAGGCGGGCGGCTTATTGAAACAGCGACTCGCTCGACAGGCCGTTTTTCTCGAGAATTTCCCGAAGGCGCTTAAGGCCTTCCACCTGGATCTGTCTCACCCGTTCCCGGGTCAGGCCGATCTCCAGGCCTACATCTTCCAGCGTGCTGCTCTCGTGGCCGCGCAGGCCGAAGCGGCGTACCACCACCTCGCGTTGCTTGTCGGTCAGTTCCGAGAGCCATTGATCGATGCTCTGCGACAGATCGTCATCCTGCAGCAGTTCACATGGATCGGTCGGACGGTCATCCGTCAGGGTGTCCAGCAGGGTTTTATCCGAATCCGGACCCAGTGAGACGTCGACCGAAGAAACCCGCTCGTTCAGGCCCAGCATGCGCTTGACCTCGCCCACCGGTTTTTCCAGCAGGTTGGCGATTTCTTCGGGTGAAGGTTCGTGGTCGAGCTTTTGCGTCAGCTCCCGTGCAGCCCGCAGGTACACGTTGAGCTCCTTGACCACATGAATCGGCAGCCGGATGGTCCGGGTCTGATTCATGATTGCGCGTTCGATGGTCTGACGGATCCACCAGGTTGCGTAGGTCGAGAAGCGGAAGCCGCGCTCGGGATCGAACTTTTCCACCGCTCGGATCAGTCCGAGGTTGCCCTCTTCGATCAGATCCAGCAGCGACAGCCCCCGATTGACGTAACGCCGGGCGATCTTGACGACCAGCCGCAGGTTACTTTCGATCATGCGCTTGCGCCCGGCCGGGTCGCCACTTTGCGACAAGCGCGCAAAATGAACTTCTTCTTCCGGGGAGAGCAGAGGGGAAAAGCCGATTTCGTTGAGGTACAACTGCGTGGCATCGAGTGCCCGAGTGTAGTCGATGTACTTGTGTTGTTTAAGCGAAGCGGAGTGTTTGGATTTGGCACGAACGGAAGGTGGAGCAGCCCCTTCATCATTCGACATCGAATCCGAATCGATGCCGGTCTCCATCAGGAGAACCTCATCGTCGATGTCAAACTCCGGCACTTCTTTACTGAGAGCCATTGTTATAGTCCTTTGGTGAGTTCGACCCCAAGCTCAAGCGACGCCTTTATCCTTGGCAACGCTGGAGCCTGTCCCCTCTACGTGACGGAACAGGCTGGTCTGCAAATCAACGTCTTGGCAGGAACTGCAGCGGATCTACAGGTTTACCTTGTCGGCGAATCTCAAAATGCAGTTTCACCCGGTCTGTACCCGTTGACCCCATTTCGGCAATTGTCTGTCCGACCTTGACCTGCTGCCCCTCCCGTACCAACAGCCGACGGTTGTGTCCGTAAGCACTGACGTAGGTTTCGCTGTGTTTGATGATGACCAATTCGCCGTAGCCCCTTAAGCCACTCCCGGCGTATACCACCGTCCCATCAGACGCAGCTAAAACAGGCTGTCCCAAATCTCCGGCGATATCAATTCCTTTATTCAAACTACCGTTTGAAGAGAATTTTCCAATGAGAATGCCATTAGATGGCCATCCCCAGCCGGTCGGGGCCGGGCCCGGTGGTGGCAGTGGAGCGGGTGTTGGCTTGTTGGCGACGGACGGTACAACCGTCGTCGAAGCCGCGCCGGAACCCGTGGTTGTGGTGGTCGTCGTGCCATTTGCCTGGCGCCGGATAACCGTGGTTTTGCTGGACGAAGACGCTGAAGAACCGGCGTTGGTGACGACTGCCGTCGACGTTGAACCGGTACGGCCATCGAAGCGAATCGTCTGACCCGGATGGATCGTATATGGCGTAGGAATATTGTTCCGGGCAGCGAGGGCTTTGTAGTCCCAGCCGTAGCGAAAAGCGATGGAAAACAAGGTATCGCCCGGACGGACTACATACTGCCCGGTCGTCACGACCGGACGCTGGGCCACCGCATTGTTGCGATCAACGACCCGCACGTTGCTCGATTTTGTGCTGGAGCAACCGACCAGCAAGGTGCTCAAGACAAGGCCAGTCACCAGGCGCTGAAAGCTCGTGTTACCCATACGCTGCGCAATGACTGTGAGACTCACCCGCCGCTCCCTTTGTGGTGGCTGAAAAATGTGGAATGCCGATTCCGGCATGAAACTTCGCAAGTATAACGGGCGCAACCGGCTTTACCTTTTATAGAAGCGCTATCGCTCGGCGCACACGTTTGCTTGTAGACGATCCATCCTGTTTAACCACTCGCTGCCGCTGTAAGACAGGCGCGCTCGACAGGAATTCAGCGGCCTCGAACAAATGCTCAGGCGAGCGGCCCGTTGAGCAACGGCACGAAACGCACCGCTCCCAGAACGTGTCTGGAGAAGCCGTTTTCTTCGCGCACGATCAGCATCAATTGCTGCACTTCGCCTGAACCGACCGGGATCACCATCCGCCCGCCCGGTGCCAGTTGATCAAGCAAAGCCTGAGGCACATCGGTGGCAACCGCCGTGACGATAATGCCGTTGTACGGCGCCAGCGCCGGCCAGCCCTCCCAGCCATCGCCCCAGCGAAACACCACGTTGCGCAGATTGAGTTCGACCAGACGCTCCTTGGCCCGATCCTGCAGCACCTTGATGCGCTCCACCGAGAACACCCGCTCGACCAGTTGCGACAGCACCGCCGTCTGGTAACCGGAACCGGTGCCGATCTCCAGCACCTTGTCCAGCGGCCCGGCTTCCAGCAGCAGCTCGCTCATGCGCGCCACCATATAAGGCTGGGAAATGGTCTGGTTGTTGCCGATCGGCAGCGCGGTGTCTTCATAGGCACGATGCGCCAGCGCTTCATCGACGAACAGGTGTCGCGGGGTGCGGCGGATCACTTCCAGCACGCTGGCGTTGGAAACACCCTCTTCATACAGACGCTGGATCAGGCGTTCACGGGTTCGCTGGGAGGTCATCCCGATGCCGCTGCGCAGCCTGTCGTCTTGTTCACGAGCCATCAGTTGAGCCCCTCCAGCCAGCCGTCGAGACTTCTGAAGGCATCATTGAAGGTGCGATCGAGCTGCAACGGAGTGATGGATACGTAACCTTGCATCACTGCATGGAAATCGGTGCCCGGTCCGCCGTCTTCCGCGTTCCCTGCCGCAGCGATCCAGTAACCGGCCTTGCCGCGCGGGTCCACTACTTTCATCGGTGCCGCCGCACGGGCGCGATGACCGAGACGGGTCAATTGAATGCCGCGAATGTGATCGATCGGCAGATTCGGAATGTTCACGTTCAACACCGTGCGCGGTGGCAGATCGAGCCCGGCATGGGCCTCGACCAGTTTGCGCGCAAAGTAGGCGGCCGTGGGCAGGTTGTCGACCTGCCGCGACACCAGCGAGAAGGCAAACGACGGGCGCTCGAGAAAGCGGCCCTCGAGGGCGGCTGCCACCGTCCCGGAATACAGCACGTCATCCCCCAGGTTGGCACCAAGGTTGATCCCCGACACCACCATGTCCGGCTCGCGTTCAAGCAAACCGTTGAGCCCCAGATGGACGCAGTCGGTCGGTGTGCCATTGAGGCTGATAAAGCCGTTGGCCAGGTATTGCGGGTGCAGCGGACGGTCGAGTGTCAGCGAACTGCTGGCACCGCTCTTGTCCTGTTCCGGGGCGATAACCACGCACTCGGTGTAATCCGCCAGCGCAGAATAAAGCGCGGCAAGACCGGGCGCAGTCACCCCATCGTCGTTAGAAATCAGAATACGCATGGGCTGTCCGTCTGCCCCACCGGCACCAGATCAACGAGTTCGCGCACCAATACGGTGGCGAAGCATCCGGCCGGGAGGACGAATTCCAGTTGCAGAATGTCAGGCTCGGGATAATGCCACGTCAACCCGCCAATGGGCAGCCGCAGGATGCGACGTTCGTGGCTCATACCGGCATTAATCAACCAATCGCGCAGATCCGCCTCGCGTGCGGCAATCCCCTGCTCCAGATCATGGACAACCCCGGCCGCCGGCGAGTCACCTTCGCCCCACTGCGGGCCGGTCGGGTGCAGGTCGAGAATCGCCAGGCGCGGGTCGCTGCACTCGGCCTCACCGGCCGGGAAAAAGCTGCGGCTGTCGGTGAAGGCCAGCAGATCGCCGACCTGGGCGCGCTGCCACGTGCCATCGGCGACCCGTGCTGCGAGCACCTGATTGAACAGAAAACTGCGCGCGCTCGACAGCAGGCGCGAGCGCACATTGCGCTGCTCCGGCAGTGCCTTACGCGCGGCCCAGGAGCGGGCATCGACAACGTTGCCACCGTCATGGCCGAAACGCTGGGCGCCGAAGTAATTCGGGATTCCGTGTTTGGCGATCAGTTGCAGACGCTCGTCGATGGCGGTTTTGTCGCCATTGAACTGGGTCAGGCGCAGCGTGAATCCATTGGCCGAATGCGCACCGCGTTGCAACTTGCGCTTGTGGCGAGTGGTCTTGAGGATTTTCAGCGTGTCGTTTTCCGACGCCGACAGATCCGGATCGGCCTTGCCCGGCAATTGCACGCTGAACCACTGACGGGTCAGCGCCTGACGATCCTTCAGACCGGCATAGCTCACCGTACGCAGCGGCACACCTGCCGCCTTGGCGATACGGCGTGCAGCCTCTTCTGTATTCAAGCCACGCTTTTCCACCCAGATCCACAGGTGC
Organism: Pseudomonas sp. 22085; assembly: GCF_052045815.1. NCBI lineage: Bacteria > Pseudomonadati > Pseudomonadota > Gammaproteobacteria > Pseudomonadales > Pseudomonadaceae > Pseudomonas > Pseudomonas sp. 22085. The sequence goes on along the minus strand of NZ_JBQEQA010000020.1, from coordinate 86,786 downwards.
TCGCCGTCACCGCTGAACGGAATGTCGAGCACTTCATCGACCTGAAAATCTTCGGCGATGGCTTTCAGTACCGCAGTGCCGAGGGCGTCGCCATAGGCCCGTGGGCCGAGCAATTGCAGTTCGTTCATGCGCGCAGCAACAAGGCAACGGAATGCACGGCGATGCCTTCTTCGCGACCGACGAAGCCAAGCTTCTCGGTGGTGGTGGCTTTCACGTTCACTTGGTCCAGTTCAACTTGCAGATCCGCGGCAATCAGGGCGCGCATCGATTCGATATGGGGGGCCATTTTCGGAGCCTGGGCAACGATGGTGTTGTCGACGTTGCCGACCTTCCAGCCTTTGGCGTGGATCAGACTGACCACATGGCGCAGCAGGACACGGCTGTCGGCACCCTTGAATTGCGGGTCGGTGTCCGGGAAGTGCTTGCCGATATCACCCAGAGCCGCCGCGCCGAGCAAGGCATCGCTCAAGGCGTGCAGCAGGACGTCACCGTCGGAGTGAGCGAGCAGCCCGAAGCCGTGTGCGATTCGCACGCCGCCCAGAGTAATGAAATCGCCTTCAGCGAAACGGTGCACATCATAGCCGTGGCCAATACGCATAAAAAAACGCCCCGAATTTTGTCAGGGCGTGATTCTACCTGCATTAACTCTTCAGAGCGCGCGCGTGATGCTGCAAGTGGTCGTCAATGAAGCTGGCGATGAAGAAATAGCTGTGATCGTAGCCCGGTTGCAGGCGCAACGTCAGCGGATGCCCCGCCTGTTTTGCCGCTTGTTGCAGGGCCTCGGGTTTGAGCTGGGTGGCGAGGAAGTCGTCGCGATCCCCCTGATCGACCAGCAATGGCAGCTTTTCGTCCGTCTCGGCGATCAGCGCACAGGCATCCCACTCGCGCCATTTCGAACGGTCTTCGCCCAGATAGCGGGAGAACGCTTTCTGGCCCCACGGGCAATCCATCGGATTATTGATCGGAGAGAACGCTGATACTGACTGATAACGCCCTGGATTGCGCAAGGCACAGACCAATGCACCGTGACCGCCCATCGAGTGGCCGCTGATGCTGCGTTTGTCCGACGCCGGGAAATGCGCTTCAACCAGTGAAGGCAATTCCTGCACGACGTAGTCATGCATCCGATAGTGCCGCGACCAGGGTTCCTGCGTGGCATTCAGATAGAACCCGGCACCGAGGCCGAAATCCCAAGCCCCGTCGGGATCGCCCGGTACATCCGGGCCGCGAGGACTGGTGTCCGGGGCCACGATAATCAGCCCCAATTCAGCCGCCATGCGCATGGCACCGGCCTTCTGCATGAAGTTCTCGTCCGTGCACGTCAGGCCCGACAGCCAGTACAGCACCGGCAACTTGCCGCCCTGCTCTGCCTGCGGCGGCAGGTACACGGCGAACACCATGTCGCAACCCAGCACTTCGGAACGATGGCGATAGCGCTTGTGCCAACCGCCGAAACTTTTCTGACAGGAGATGTTTTCCAGACTCATGTAGGACTCCTACGCAGCCACGGCTGCACATCGGCAGTCGCGGCATCGTGATTGATCAGAAATGAATGACGGTACGGATGCTCTTGCCTTCGTGCATCAGGTCGAAGGCCTTGTTGATGTCTTCCAGGCCCATGGTGTGAGTGATGAAAGTATCCAGCGGGATTTCGCCGCTTTGCGCCATGTCGACGTAGCTTGGCAATTCGGTACGACCACGCACGCCACCAAACGCCGAACCACGCCAGACGCGACCGGTCACCAGCTGGAACGGACGGGTGGAGATTTCCTGGCCGGCACCGGCCACACCGATGATGACCGACTCGCCCCAGCCTTTATGGCAGCACTCGAGCGCTGCGCGCATCAGTTGCACATTGCCGATGCATTCGAAGGAGAAATCAACGCCGCCGTCGGTCATGTCGACGATCACTTCCTGGATCGGACGATCGAAGTCTTTCGGGTTCACGCAGTCGGTGGCACCCAATTGTTTGGCGATTTCGAACTTGGCCGGGTTGATGTCGATGGCGATGATCCGTGAGGCCTTGGCCTTCACCGCGCCGATCACGGCCGACAGACCGATGCCGCCGAGGCCGAAAATCGCCACGGTGTCACCCGGTTTCACCTTGGCGGTGTTGATCACCGCACCGATACCGGTGGTCACGCCGCAACCGAGCAGGCAGACCTTTTCCAGCGGTGCATCCTTGGAGATCCTGGCCACGGAGATTTCCGGCAGCACGGTGTACTCGGAAAACGTCGAGGTACCCATGTAGTGGAAAATCGTTTGGCCCTTGTAGGAAAAGCGCGAAGTGCCGTCCGGCATCAGGCCCTTGCCCTGGGTGGCGCGAATCGCCTGACACAGGTTGGTCTTGCCCGACTTGCAGAATTTGCACTGACCGCATTCCGGGGTGTACAGCGGAATCACGTGGTCTCCGACGGCCACGGATGTCACGCCTTCGCCGATCGCTTCGACGATTGCGCCGCCTTCGTGGCCGAGGATCGACGGGAAGATACCTTCCGGGTCAGCGCCGGACAGCGTGTACGCATCGGTATGGCAAACGCCGGAAGCCACCACGCGCAGCAATACTTCACCGGCCTTGGGCATGGCGACATCGACTTCTACGATTTCCAGCGGCTTCTTGGCCTCGAAGGCAACGGCGGCGCGCGACTTGATCATGCTGACTCTCCAGTGAATCCATTGAATAAAAAACCAGACAGTCAGTGTAGTCCAGCGCTGCTTGATGAATAATCCGGGCAAAAGCAAAACATTATTGCCATACAGGGATAATCCTGATGTCCGAAAACCGCTGGGAAGGCATCGACGAGTTCGTCGCCGTTGCCGAATGCAGCCAGTTCACCGCGGCTGCCGAACGCCTGGGCGTTTCTTCCTCACACATCAGTCGACAAATCGTACGGCTGGAAGAGCGTCTGCAGACGCGTTTGCTGTATCGCAGTACCCGGCGCGTCACCCTGACCGAGGCCGGCCAGACTTTCCTGCAACATTGTCAACGTCTGCAGGACGGACGCGAAGAAGCCTTGCGCGCGGTCGGCGATCTGACCAGCGAACCCAAAGGCATGCTGCGCATGACCTGCGCCGTGGCCTATGGCGAGCGTTTCATTGTGCCGCTGGTGACCCGGTTCATGGGGCACTACCCGCAACTGCGCATCGATATCGAACTGACCAACCGCCAACTCGACCTGGTGCATGAAGGCCTGGACCTGGCGATCCGTCTTGGCCGACTTCAGGATTCCCGGCTGGTGGCGACTCGCCTTGCACCGCGACGCATGTATCTGTGTGCATCGCCTTCGTACCTTGAACGGTACGGACGCCCACACAGTTTGTCGGAACTGGGTCGACACAATTGCCTGATCGGCAGCTCGGACATCTGGCAGCTTGAACAAAACGGGCGGGAGTTTTCCCAGCGGGTACAGGGAAACTGGCGCTGCAACAGTGGGCAAGCGGTGCTGGATGCGGCGCTACAAGGCGTCGGACTGTGTCAGTTGCCGGACTATTACGTGCTGGAACATCTGCACAGCGGTGCGTTGGTTTCTTTGTTGGAGACGCATCAACCGCCGAATACGGCGGTGTGGGCGCTGTACCCACAGCAGCGGCACCTGTCGCCCAAGGTGCGCAAACTGGTGGATTTTCTCAAGGAAGGTTTGGCCGAACGGCCGGAATATCGGACTTAACGACGATTGGCCCAGCGCTGACGCAACCATTCGAGGTCTTCGGGGCGGGTCACTTTCAGGTTATCCGCACGGCCTTCGATCAGGCGCGGTGCCAACCCGGCCCACTCCATCGCCGAAGCTTCATCAGTGATCACGGCATCCGCCACCAGACTGTCCGCCAGTGCGCGGTGCAAGGCACCGAGGCGGAACATCTGCGGCGTGTACGCTTGCCAAATCACGCTGCGATCGACGGTTTCCACCACCCGACCGTGCTTGTCGACCCGCTTGAGAGTGTCCTTCGCCGGCACAGCCAGCAAACCACCAACCGGATCGTTCGCCAGCTCAGCGAGCAATTTGTCGAGATCGTCACGGCTCAGGTTCGGCCGCGCCGCATCGTGCACCAGCACCCAGTCTTCATCGTCGGCACCTTGCGCATGCAGATGCAGCAAGGCGTTGAGCACCGAGCCGGAGCGTTCGGCACCACCGTCGACCCGCTGAATTCGCGAATCACTGGCGCTGGCCAGGTTCGGCCAATAAGGATCATCGACGGCAAGACTGACCACCAGGCCCTTGAGGCTCGGGTGATCGAGGAAACAGCCGAGGCTGTGTTCGAGAATTGTGCGCCCGCCCAGTTGCAGGTATTGCTTGGGACGGTCCGCGGCCATACGGGCACCGACGCCCGCGGCAGGAATCACGGCCCAGAAGGCCGGCAGGGAATCGATCATTGGGCCAACTGGTAAAGGGTTTCGCCGTCCTTGACCATGCCCAATTCGTGACGAGCCCGCTCTTCAACGGTCTCCATGCCTTTCTTCAACTCGCTGACTTCAGCGTCCATCACTCGGTTGCGCTCCAGCAAGGCTTCGTTCTCGGCGTGTTGATCAGCAATTTGCTGATTCAGTTCGGCGACTTGCGCCAGACTGCCATTGCCCACCCAGAGGCGGTACTGCAGACCGGCCAGCAGCAAGAGCAAGACGAGAAACAACCAGTAAGGACTGCGCATCGAATATCAGGTATCCAGTGAAAAAAGACAGCCACACAAAAACTTTGAAGCATCTGATAGCACGAAGCCTGGAATATCCAGGCTTGTGCATATAAGGCATCAGATTAGTGGCAAATCCATCGCTGTCACGACTTTTCCGACACAATCCGGTGTCTTTCTATCATTTACTGCTCAGCCGCGAAACTCGCTGCGACCGTTGTACTTGGCCTTGCCATTCAACTGCTCTTCGATACGCAGCAGTTGGTTGTACTTGGAAACGCGGTCGGAACGGCACAGCGAACCGGTCTTGATCTGGCCAGCCGAAGTACCCACGGCCAGGTCGGCAATGGTCGAATCTTCGGTTTCGCCCGAACGGTGCGAGATCACGGCGGTGTAACCGGCAGCCTTGGCCATCTGGATGGCTTCCAGGGTTTCGGTCAGGGTACCGATCTGGTTGAACTTGATCAGGATCGAGTTGGCGATCTTTTTATCGATGCCTTCTTTGAGGATCTTGGTGTTGGTCACGAACAGGTCGTCGCCGACCAGTTGGGTCTTCTCGCCGATCTTGTCGGTGAGGATCTTCCAGCCAGCCCAGTCGGACTCGTCCAGACCGTCTTCGATCGAGATGATCGGGTAACGCTCGGTCAGACCTTTGAGGTAGTCGGCGAAACCTTCAGCGGTGAACACCTGGCCTTCGCCGGACAGGTTGTACTTGCCGTCTTCGAAGAATTCGCTGGCCGCACAGTCCAGAGCCAGAGTCACGTCGGTGCCCAGCTTGTAACCGGCGTTGGCGACTGCTTCGGAGATCACTTTCAGTGCGTCTTCGTTGGACGCCAGGTTCGGCGCGAAACCGCCTTCGTCACCGACGGCAGTGCTCAGGCCACGGGCCTTCAGCACGGCTTTGAGGTGATGGAAAATCTCGGTGCCCATGCGCAGACCTTCCGAGAAGGACTTGGCGCCAACCGGCTGAACCATGAATTCCTGGATGTCGACGTTGTTGTCGGCGTGTTCGCCACCGTTGATGATGTTCATCATCGGAACCGGCATCGAGTAAACACCCGGGGTGCCGTTCAGGTTGGCGATGTGTGCGTACAGCGGCAGGTCCTGATCCTGTGCAGCCGCCTTGGCCGCAGCCAGGGACACGGCGAGGATGGCGTTGGCGCCCAGGGTCGCTTTGTTTTCGGTACCGTCGAGCTTGATCATCGCGTGATCCAGCGCTTTCTGGTCGCTTGGGTCGGTGCCCAGCAGCAGATCGCGGATCGGACCGTTGATGTTGGCTACCGCCTTGAGCACGCCCTTGCCCAGGTAACGGCTCTTGTCGCCATCACGCAGCTCGAGCGCTTCACGCGAGCCAGTGGATGCACCGGACGGCGCACAGGCGCTGCCGATGATGCCGTTGTCGAGAAGCACGTCCGCTTCCACGGTGGGATTGCCACGGGAGTCGAGAACTTCACGACCTTTGATGTCGACGATTTTTGCCATTGTTGTAAACACTCCAAAGTTGACGAAAACGACGCAGCTAGAGGAAATCTTTTTACCGTCGGCAAGTGGTGTGCAGCGGGCAGCTTGCAGACGACAACGCTCATACCCGAGGGCATGAGCGACAAATCGTGCGGTACTTTACCGGAGAATTGAGGTTTACGCGGTTTCTACCGTCGGAAAACTCTTCACCAGTTCGTCCAGGGCTTTGAGCTGGGCCAGGAATGGCTCCAGTTTGTCCAGACGCAAGGCGCAAGGGCCGTCGCATTTGGCGTTGTCCGGATCCGGGTGCGCTTCGAGGAACAGACCCGCCAGCGACTGGCTCATGCCAGCCTTGGCCAGGTCGGTGACCTGGGCGCGGCGACCGCCGGCGGAGTCGGAACGACCGCCAGGCATTTGCAGCGAATGGGTCACGTCGAAGAATACCGGGTACTCGAACTGCTTCATGATGCCGAAGCCGAGCATGTCAACCACGAGGTTGTTGTAGCCGAAGCTCGAACCACGTTCGCAGAGGATCAACTGATCGTTACCCGCTTCCACGCACTTGTTCAGGATGTGTTTCATTTCCTGAGGCGCGAGGAACTGGGCTTTCTTGATGTTGATCACTGCGTTGGTCTTGGCCATCGCGACGACCAGATCGGTCTGGCGCGACAGGAAGGCCGGCAGCTGGATGATGTCGCACACCTCGGCGACGACCGCGGCCTGGTCAGGCTCATGGACGTCTGTGATGATCGGCACGCCGAAGGCTTGTTTGATGTCCTGGAAGATGCGCATGCCCTCTTCCAGGCCAGGACCGCGATAGGAGGTCACAGAAGAACGGTTGGCCTTGTCGAAGCTGGCCTTGAACACATAAGGGATACCGAGTTTTTCGGTGACCTTCACGTACTCTTCGCAAACCTGCATGGCCATGTCACGGCTTTCCAGCACGTTCATGCCGCCGAACAGCACCATGGGTTTGTCGTTGGCAATCTCGATGTCGCCGACGCGGATGATCTTCTGTGCCATCGGGGTTACGCCTTCTTCTGGTGTTGAGCCAATGCCGCTTTGACGAAGCCGCTGAACAGCGGATGGCCATCGCGTGGCGTCGAGGTGAACTCAGGGTGGAACTGGCAAGCGACGAACCATGGATGATCCGGTGCTTCGACCACTTCAACCAGCGCTGCATCGGAAGAACGACCGGAAATCTTCAGGCCGGCCTCGATGATTTGCGGCAGCAGGTTGTTGTTCACTTCGTAACGGTGACGGTGACGTTCGACAATCACATCCTTGCCGTAGCAGTCGTGCACCTTGGAGCCGGCTTCGAGCAGGCATTCCTGAGCGCCGAGGCGCATGGTGCCGCCCAGGTCGGACGCTTCGGTACGCACTTCAACGGCACCGGTGGCGTCTTCCCACTCGGTGATCAGACCGACAACCGGGTGGCCGCTGGCACGATCGAACTCGGTGGAGTTGGCGTCTTTCCAGCCCAGCACGTTACGGGCGAACTCGATGACCGCCACTTGCATGCCCAGGCAGATACCCAGGTATGGAACCTTGTTTTCGCGAGCGTATTGAACGGCAGTGATCTTGCCTTCCACGCCACGCAGACCGAAGCCGCCCGGTACGAGGATCGCGTCGACGCCTTCCAGCAGGGCAGTGCCCTGGTTTTCGATGTCTTCGGAATCGATGTAGCGCAGGTTGACCTTGGTGCGGTTGGTGATGCCGGCGTGACTCATCGCTTCGATCAGCGACTTGTAGGCGTCCAGCAGCTCCATGTACTTGCCGACCATCGCGATGGTGACTTCGTGCTCCGGGTTCAGCTTGGCATCGACAACCTTTTCCCACTCGGACAGGTCGGCGCCATTGCATTGCAGGCCGAAACGCTCGACGACGAAATCGTCCAGACCCTGAGCGTGCAGCACGGCCGGGATCTTGTAGATGGTGTCGACGTCTTCCAGGGAGATCACCGCACGCTCTTCAACGTTGGTGAACAGCGCGATCTTGCGACGCGAAGACACATCCACCGGATGGTCGGAGCGGCAGATCAGCACGTCTGGCTGCAGACCGATCGAACGCAGCTCTTTTACGGAGTGCTGGGTCGGCTTGGTCTTGGTCTCGCCCGCAGTGGCGATGTACGGAACCAGGGTCAGGTGCATCAGCATCGCGCGCTTGGAACCGACTTCCACACGCAGCTGGCGGATGGCTTCGAGGAACGGTTGCGATTCGATGTCGCCAACGGTACCGCCGATTTCCACCAGGGCCACGTCGGCATCGCCGGCGCCCTTGATGATGCGACGCTTGATTTCGTCGGTGATGTGCGGAATCACCTGGATGGTTGCACCCAGGTAGTCACCACGGCGCTCTTTGCGCAGCACGTGCTCGTAGACACGGCCGGTGGTGAAGTTGTTGTTCTGGGTCATGGTCGTGCGGATGAACCGCTCGTAGTGGCCCAGGTCCAGGTCGGTCTCGGCGCCGTCGTGGGTGACGAACACTTCACCGTGCTGGAACGGGCTCATGGTGCCCGGGTCGACGTTGATGTACGGATCCAGCTTCAGCATGGTGACCTTAAGCCCCCGCGCCTCCAGGATGGCCGCCAATGAAGCCGATGCAATGCCTTTCCCCAAAGAAGAAACAACACCGCCCGTGACGAATATGTAGCGCGTCATGAAAAACCCTAGAAGTCTGCGTTAAAGCGGTCCGAGCCGCCGGGGAAAGCGAAGGAAGGCCGAAGCCCCCGATCACCTGCATTAATCACAGTGCACCTTTCAAAAAAACCGCCGCGTTGGGACAGACCGGAAGTGAAAACACCGGTACGTTGCTCGCTACACATTTTTTGGAATCGCCCAGCAAAGACTGCTTGGTAATCGGCAACTCCTGCAATTCAGGCGAATCCACAGAAGTTGTATCAAGAAGGGAGCGTAGTCTACCGGAATGCCCCCTTCATCTCAAACCTTGATCTTCGTCAGAAGGCTGCCAATGCAATCGCCAGCCCTCCAGCGCATTGCCGTCGAGCCCCGGCAGGTTCGCCACGGCGAGCAATTCCTTACCGCGAAACAGCAGCGGCAATCTGCCACGCACGAAGCCCGGCACCGCGCGCTCATTGAGCAGGCGCTTGAGATCACGATGACCGCGATCCGCCAGATGCATCACCTCGCCGCCCTGCCGATAGCGGATTTGCAGCGGCCCGACGGGAGTCTGACCGCTGAACATGACACGTCCGTTATCGGGCAAGCGTAGCGCCAGCGATGGCTCGTGCCAGTTGCCGCTGACTACCGGCGCGCGCAACCATTGCCCGCTGAGCCACCACAGGCGACCGGCGCTTCGGTGCAGCTCGCCATCCGCCAGACGCCAGATCGGCGAGGCATCGCTACCGGCGTCCCGCAGATCCGTCCAACCCGACCAATGGTCGGTATCCGGCAGTCGGGTCAACGGCTCAAGCCAGTGGCTGAGTGCATTTCGCTGACGGGCATCGGACAACCCTGCGATGGCCGAAAACTCCAGTGACGGCAATCCCGGCCACTCGAACTCAGCGGGCAATTTCGCAGTAGCCAGATCGATTTGCGCCAGCTCATCGAGCAAACCTTGCGCCTCACGCAGATGCGCCGCGCTGCGGGCCATGCTGGCGTGCGCCTGAGGCCAGCGACCGCTCAGCAACGGCAGAACCTGATGCCGTAGATAGTTGCGCGAAAACTGTCGATCCTGATTCGACGGGTCCTCGACCCAATGCAGGCCATGGTCCTGCGCATAGGCTTCCAGCTCGGCACGCGTGACGTCGAGCAACGGCCGAACCAGACTGCCCTGCCCCAGCGCTCGCTGGACTGGCATGCCTGAGAGACCTCTGACCCCGGCGCCACGCAACAGCCGGAACAACAGTGTTTCAGCCTGATCGTCGCGATGCTGCCCGGTCAGCAGCACATCCTCGGCCTGGGTCGCCGCAATGAACGCTGCGTAGCGCGCATCCCGCGCCGCCCGCTCCAGACTCGCCCCCGGCGGCACCTGCACACGCACCACTTGCAACGGCACCGCCAGTTCATCGCAGACAGCCTGACAATGCGCCGGCCACGCGTCGGCCACAGCCTGAAGGCCGTGATGGACATGGATGGCGCTTAGCGCCGGAATGGATTGGGTTTCGGCGAGTTTGGCCAGGAGGTGCAGCAGAACGGTGGAATCGAGGCCACCGGAGAAGGCGATGCGCCAATGGGAAGCACCGAGCCAGGGCTTGAGATTGCGCAGAAGCCTGGAAGGCAAATCAATCGAGGGCTGGCCCATTTTTCTACCTTTTCACAAACCAAATGTGGGAGCGGGCTTGCTCGCGAAAGCGCTGAAACAGCCAACACAGTCGTTGAATGTTACATCGCATTCGCGGGCAAGCCCGCTCCCACAGTGTTTTGCATCGCTGGTCGAAACGGCTCGACTTAGAGACCGTAGCTCATCAGACGATCGTAACGACGCTTGAGCAGCGCTTCGTTGTCGAACTTCTTCAGCATCGCCAGTTGCGAGCTCAGCTCGGCGCGGATCGAGGCCGCAGCGGCGGCCGGATCACGATGGGCGCCGCCCAGAGGCTCGCTGATCACCTTGTCGACGATGCCCAGGCCTTTCAGACGCTCGGCGGTGATGCCCATCGCCTCGGCAGCATCCGGCGCCTTCTCTGCGGTTTTCCACAGAATCGAAGCGCAACCTTCCGGCGAGATCACCGCGTAGGTCGAGTACTGCAGCATGTTCAACTGGTCGCACACACCGATTGCCAGTGCACCGCCGGAACCACCTTCACCAATCACGGTGGCGATGATCGGGGTTTTCAGGCGAGCCATGACACGCAGGTTCCAGGCGATCGCTTCGCTCTGGTTGCGCTCTTCGGCGTCGATCCCGGGGTAGGCGCCCGGGGTATCGATGAAGGTCAGGATCGGCATCTTGAATCGCTCGGCCATTTCCATCAGGCGGCAAGCCTTGCGGTAGCCTTCCGGACGCGGCATGCCGAAGTTGCGGCGTACCTTTTCACGTACTTCACGGCCCTTCTGGTGACCGATCACCATCACTGGCTGGTCTTCCAGACGTGCCACGCCGCCCACAATGGCCGCGTCGTCGGAGAAGTGACGGTCACCGTGCAGTTCGTCGAACTCGGTGAAGATGTGGTCGATGTAGTCCAGGGTGTAGGGACGTTTCGGGTGACGCGCCAGACGTGCGATCTGCCAGCTGGTCAGCTTGCCGAAGATGTCTTCGGTGAGCGTCTTGCTCTTGTCCTGCAGGCGGGAGATCTCATCGCCGATATTCAGCGAATTGTCATTACCGACCAAGCGCAACTCTTCGATCTTGGCTTGCAGGTCGGCGATCGGCTGTTCGAAATCTAGAAAATTCGGGTTCATAGGCGTCCGTCTTGGGTCGTGTCCCAAATGAGCTTGGGCCGGCCGGTTGTCTATTCGCGCCCTACCTTAAGGGAGAGGCGCGCTGAGGTCGAGATTAAAAATTCAGGTTGTGGGCAGGCGCTTTGATGGCACCTCCCGGTCAACGGTATTGGAGGAAGACGTTGTCTCGCCCGAACTGGTCACGCAGGGCTTGAATCAAGGCATCCGCCGGGTCGATCCGCCAGGTCTCGCCAAACTGCAGCAAGGTCTTGGCGTCGGGGCTGGTGTATTCCATGGTGATCGGGCACGCCCCGCGATGACGCTTGAGCAAATCACCCAACCAGCGTAGCTGATCGCCTTTCAGGTCCTGGGTCTGCAACTTCAGGCGCAGGCTCTCGGCCAGGTTGGTGCGCGCATCTTCCATGCTCATCACCCGCTTGACCCGCAGCCGCAGGCCGCCGGAGAAGTCGTCGTTGCTGACCTCGCCTTCGACCACCACCATCGCATCGGTCTGCAACAGCGATTGCGCAGAATGGAACGCATCGGCAAACAGCGACGCCTCGATCCGCCCGGAGCGGTCGTCGAGGGTGATGAAGCCCATCTTGTCGCCCTTTTTGTTCTTCATCACCCGCAGGGCGATGATCATCCCCGCCACGGTCTGTGTATCACGGGCCGGTTTCAGGTCGATGATGCGCTGACGGGCGAAACGGCGGATTTCGCCTTCGTACTCGTCGATCGGGTGACCGGTCAGGTACAGGCCCAAGGTGTCTTTTTCACCTTTGAGCCGCTCTTTGAGGGTCAGCTCTTTCGCCTTGCGATGAACCGCGTAAACGTCCGCGTCTTCCTCGACGAACAGCCCGCCAAACAGGTCGGCGTGGCCGCTGTCTCGGGTGCGCGCGGTCTGCTCGGCCGACTTGATCGCCTCTTCCATCGCCGCCAGCAGCACGGCGCGGTTGCGGTCGATGTTGGCCTGATAGGCCTTCTGCTCGTCGTGGAAGTACGGGCCGAGGCGATCCAGCGCACCGCTGCGGATCAGTCCGTCCAGCGTGCGCTTGTTGATACGTTTGAGGTCGACCCGGGCGCAGAAGTCGAACAGGTCCTTGAACGGACCGGTCTGACGGGCCTCGGTGATCGCTTCCACCGGGCCTTCACCGACGCCTTTGATCGCGCCCAGGCCGTATACGATGCGGCCCTCGTCGTTCACCGTGAACTTGAACTCCGAAGTGTTCACGTCCGGCGCGTCGAGGCGCAGCTTCATCGTGCGCACTTCCTCGATCAAGGTCACGACCTTGTCGGTGTTGTGCATGTCCGCCGACAGTACCGCAGCCATGAACGGCGCCGGGTAGTGAGCCTTCAGCCAGGCAGTCTGATACGAGACCAGGCCGTAGGCGGCGGAGTGGGATTTGTTGAAGCCGTAACCGGCGAACTTTTCCACCAGGTCGAAAATGTTACCGGCCAGATCCGCGTCGATATTGTTCGACGCACAACCCTCAATGAAACCGCCGCGCTGCTTGGCCATTTCCTCGGGCTTCTTCTTACCCATCGCCCGACGCAGCATGTCCGCGCCACCGAGGGTATAACCGGCCATGACCTGGGCGATCTGCATCACCTGTTCCTGATACAGGATGATGCCGTAGGTCGGTGCCAGTACCGGCTGCAGGCCTTCGTACTGGTAATCCGGGTGCGGATACGCAAGTTCCGCGCGACCGTGCTTACGGTTGATGAAGTCATCCACCATGCCCGATTGCAGCGGCCCGGGACGGAACAGGGCCACCAGTGCGATCAAGTCTTCGAGGCAGTCGGGCTTGAGCTTTTTGATCAGCTCTTTCATCCCACGGGATTCAAGCTGGAACACCGCGGTGGTTTCAGCTTTTTGCAGCAGCTGATAAGTCGGCTTGTCATCCAGCGGGATGAACGCGATGTCCAGCGGCGGCTCGTTGACCTTGGCGCGGTCGCGGTTGATGGTCTTCAGCGCCCAGTCGATGATCGTCAGGGTCCGCAGACCGAGGAAGTCGAACTTCACCAGACCGGCCGCCTCGACGTCGTCCTTGTCGAACTGGGTCACCAGACCGTCGCCGGCCTCGTCGCAATAGATCGGCGAGAAGTCGGTCAGCTTGGTCGGCGCGATCACCACACCACCGGCGTGTTTACCGACGTTACGCACCACGCCTTCGAGCTTGCGCGCCATCTCCCAGATTTCCGCCGCTTCCTCATCGACCTTGATGAAGTCGCGCAGGATTTCTTCCTGCTCGTAGGCTTTTTCCAGGGTCATGCCGACTTCGAACGGAATCATCTTCGACAGGCGATCCGCCAGGCCGAACGATTTGCCCTGGGCCCGCGCCACGTCGCGGACCACAGCCTTCGCCGCCATGGAACCGAAGGTGATGATCTGGCTCACCGCGTTGCGGCCGTACTTTTCGGCCACGTAATCGATCACCCGGTCGCGACCGTCCATGCAGAAGTCGACGTCGAAGTCGGGCATCGATACCCGTTCCGGGTTGAGGAAACGTTCGAACAGCAGGTCATATTCCAGCGGGTCGAGGTCGGTGATCTTCTGTACATAGGCCACCAGCGATCCGGCACCCGACCCCCGGCCTGGGCCCACCGGAACACCGTTGTTCTTGGCCCACTGGATAAAGTCCATCACGATCAGGAAGTAACCGGGGAACCCCATCTGGATGATGATATCCAGCTCGAAATTCAGCCGGTCGACGTAGACCTGACGCTTGGCCTCGTAGTCCTCGGTGGTGTCTTTGGGCAGCAACACGCTGAGGCGCTCTTCCAGACCATCGAACGAGACCTTGCGGAAATACTCGTCAATGGTCATGCCATCGGGAATCGGGTAATCCGGCAGGAAGTGCTTGCCCAGTTTCACGTCGATGTTGCATCGCTTGGCGATCTCGACGGTGTTCTCGATCGCATCGGGCAGGTCGCTGAACAGCTCGGCCATTTCCTCGGCGCTTTTCAGGTACTGCTGGTCGCTGTAGTTCTTGGATCGCCGTGGGTCGTCGAGGGCCCGGCCCTCACCGATGCAGACACGGGTTTCGTGGGCGGCGAAGTCTTCCTGCTTGATGAAGCGTACGTCGTTCGTAGCTACCAACGGCGCGCCGAGCTTGTCGGCCAGGGCGACGGCACCGTGCAACTGCTCTTCGTCGTTCGGACGGTTGGTACGCTGAATTTCCAGATAGAAACGATCCGGGAACACCGCCATCCATTCGCGGGCCAGCGCCTCGGCTTCGGCGGGGTTGCCGCCGATCATGGCCATGCCGATCTCGCCTTCTTTGGCGGCGGACAGCATGATCAGGCCTTCGTTGGCCTCGGCGACCCACTCGCGCTCGATGATGACCATGCCGTTACGCTGACCGTCGATGAAGCCACGGGAAATCAGCTCGGTCAGGTTGCGATAGCCCTGGGCATTCATGACCAGCAGGCTGATCCGGCTCAGCGGCCCGTCCGGGTCCTTGTTCGACAGCCACAGGTCGGCGCCGCAGATCGGCTTGATCCCGGCACCCATGGCGTTTTTATAGAATTTGACCAGCGAACACATGTTGTTCTGGTCGGTCACCGCTACGGCCGGCATGCCCATGCCGGTCAGGGCCTTGACCAGCGGCTTGATCCGCACCAGCCCGTCGACCAGGGAGTATTCAGTGTGCAGGCGTAGATGAACGAATGAAGCCGGCATAGTGATCCTGTCCAGTTACATAGAGACAACAAGGCCCGGATTGTACCGGGCCCTGAACAAAACATCAGCCTTGCCGCTAAACCTGCGTCAGGCCTTCGAGCGCTTCATAAGCCTGCCGCACCGGGGCAAACGAACGCCGGTGAATCGGCGTCGGCCCGAGGCGTGACAGCGCTTCCAGATGAACGGGGGTCGGATAGCCTTTATGGCCGCCGATGCCGTAACCCGGGTAGATCAATTCGAACGCCGCCATCTCGCGGTCGCGGCTGACCTTGGCCAGAATCGATGCTGCTGCAATCGCCGGCACCTTGCCGTCGCCCTGCACCACGGCTTCGGAACGCATTGGCAGTTTCGGACAGCGGTTGCCGTCGATCATCGCCAGTTTCGGCTGGATGTGCAGGCCAGCGACCGCGCGCTGCATCGCCAGCATGGTGGCGTGAAGGATGTTCAGCTCGTCGATTTCTTCGACTTCGGCGCGGGCGATGCACCAACTGAGCGCCTTCTCGCAGATTTCGTCGTAGAGTTTCTCGCGCTTGGCTTCGGTGAGTTTCTTCGAGTCGTTGAGACCGAGAATCGGGCGGTTCGGATCGAGGATAACCGCGGCCGTGACGACCGCGCCGCACAGCGGGCCACGACCGACTTCATCGACGCCGGCCACCAGCTCTTCGACTTCGGCGACCAGGGTGAAATCCAGGCCCATCTGCATGCTTGTCTTGCTCATCGTGTGTGCCCGATCAGGTTCAGAACGGCGTCAGCCGCCTGATTGGAAGCGTCCAGGCGCAGGGTGCGATGGATCTCGTCGAAGCCACGGGTCTGCTCTTCGCCACCATCGATCAATGGCGACAGGGTCTGGGCAAGTGCCTCAACCGTCGCATCATCCTGCAACAATTCCGGCACCAGCAATCGCTGGGCCAGCAAGTTCGGCAGGGACACGTACGGGCTCTTGACCATGCGTTTGAGAATCCAGAACGTCAGCGGCGCAAGACGATAGGCCACGACCATCGGGCGCTTGTACAGCAGCGCTTCCAGGGTCGCCGTGCCTGACGCGATCAGGACCGCATTGCACGCCGCCAGGGCCAGGTGAGATTGGCCATTGAGCAAGGTCACCGGCAGATCACGACCGGCCAGCAGCTCTTCGAGTTGGGCGCAACGCTCGGGGTTGGCGCAGGGTATGACGAAACGCACACCCGGGCGCATGGCACGCAGGCGTTCGGCGGTATCGAGGAACAGCGCCCCCAGACGGCTGACCTCGCCACCCCGGCTGCCGGGCATCAAAGCCACCAGAGGGCCGTCCGGCAGACCGAGTTCGGCCCGCGCAGCAGAGCGATCGGCTTCCAGCGGAATGGTATCGGCCAGTGTATGACCGACGAACCGCACCGGTACGCCCTTCTCTTCGTAGAATCTGGCTTCGAATGGCAGCAGCGTGAGCATCAGGTCGCAGCCTTCGCGGATCTTCAGCACCCGCTTCTGCCGCCACGCCCACACCGACGGGCTGACGTAGTGCACGGTCTTGATTCCGGCCTGACGCAGCTTGAGTTCGATATTGAGGTTGAAATCCGGTGCGTCGATGCCGATGAACACATCCGGTTTTTCAGCGATGAGCGTGGCGATCAGATCCTTGCGGCGCTTGAGCAGTTCACGCAAGCGTCCCAGGACTTCCACCAGCCCCATGACCGACAGACGCTCCATCGGAAAATAGGAAGTCAGGCCTTCGGCCTGCATCAGCGGGCCGCCGACACCGATGAACTCCACCGCAGGGTGCTGTGCCTTGAGGGCACGCATCAGGCCTGCGCCCAGAATGTCACCGGAAGCCTCCCCCGCCACCAGCGCAATACGCAGATTGGCCATGGTCAGCGGGTGATGCCGCGGGTCGACGACTGGATGGAGTCACGGAACATCGCGACCTCCGGGAACTGGGCGGACAGCTCGGCCAGCTCGGCCAACGCCTGCTCAACGGTCAGTCCCTGGCGATACACCGTTTTGTACGCACGGCGCAGGGCGTGGATGGCGTCTTCACTGAAACCGCGACGGCGCATGCCCTCGAAGTTCATGCTACGCGCTTCGGCCGGGTTGCCGAATACGGTGACGAACGCCGGAACATCCTTGCCGATGGCCGTGCCCATGCCGGAAAAGCTGTGGGCGCCGATGTGGCAATACTGATGCACCAGGGTAAAACCAGAGAGGATTGCCCAGTCATCAACGTGCACATGGCCGGCCAACGCGGTGTTGTTGACCAGAATGCAGTGGTTGCCGATGACGCTGTCATGTCCGATGTGGGCATAGGCCATGATCAGGTTGTGATCACCCAGGGTCGTTTCGGAACGATCCTGAACGGTGCCACGGTGAATCGTCACGCCTTCGCGGATGACGTTGTGGTCACCGATCACCAGGCGGGTTTCTTCGCCCTTGTATTTCAGGTCCGGCGTGTCTTCGCCTACCGAGGAAAACTGGTAGATGCGGTTGTGCTTGCCGATACGGGTCGGACCTTTGAGGATCACGTGTGGCCCGATGACCGTACCCTCGCCGATTTCCACACCTGCACCGATGATCGACCACGGGCCGACCTCGACGCCATCAGCCAGGACGGCCGATGGATCGATGATTGCGCGAGGGTCAATCAAACTCATAGCTTGCGTTCCGCACAGATGATTTCAGCCGAGCAGACCGGTTTGCCATCGACCGAAGCCTGGCATTCGAACTTCCAGATCTGACGCTTGCAACTGATGAACTTGGCTTCCAGGATCAACTGATCGCCCGGCAGCACTGGCTGGCGGAAACGCAGTTTGTCGGAGCCAACGAAGTAATAAAGGGTGCCGTCGGCCGGTTTCACGTCAAGCATCTTGAAACCGAGGATCCCGGCAGCCTGAGCCATGGCTTCGATGATCAGCACACCCGGCATGATCGGGTGCGCCGGGAAGTGACCGTTGAAGAACGGCTCGTTGATGCTGACATTCTTGTAGGCGCGAATGCGCTTGCCTTCCGTATCCAGCTCCACTACCCGATCCACCAGCAGGAACGGGTAACGGTGAGGCAGGTATTCGCGAATCTCGTTGATGTCCATCATTTCGGGGGGAAGCCTATGTAAAGATTGGGAGCGCGACTGACGCGCACTCCTCTAGCAAATCAAGGAGGCAGTCCAGAGGCTGTGCACACTTGATATGGAAATGGTATCAGCCTTCAGATGAAGCATTACCGTCGGGGGTCACTTCCCCGAACCGCTTTTCCAGCTGTTTCAAACGTCGCGCGATGTCATCGAGCTGACGAATACGGGCCGCGCTTTTGCGCCATTCGGCCGCAGGTTGCATGGCTGTGCCGGAAGAATAGGCACCCGGCTCGGTAATCGAGTGGGTCACCATGGTCATTCCGGTCAGGAATACGTTGTCGCAAATATCGATGTGCCCTACCAGGCCAACACCCCCGGCGAGCATGCAGTGCTTGCCGATTTTGGTGCTGCCGGAAATCCCCACGCATGCCGCCATGGCGGTGTGATCACCGACCTGCACGTTGTGGGCGATCTGAATCTGGTTGTCGAGTTTCACGCCATTGCCGATCACGGTATCGGCCAACGCACCGCGGTCGATGGCGGTGTTCACGCCAATCTCCACATCGTCACCGATGGTCACGCCGCCGATCTGGGCGATCTTCTGCCAAACACCCTTCTCGTTGGCAAAACCGAAGCCTTCACCGCCGAGCACGGCGCCGGACTGGATCACCACCCGCTTGCCGATCCGCACATCGTGATACAGCGTGACCCGCGGGGCCAGCCAGCCGCCCTCGCCGATTTCGCTGCGGGCTCCGACAACGCAATGCGCGCCGAGCGTCACGTCTGCACCGATTCGCGCACCGGCTTCGATCACCACGAAGGGACCGATACTGGCGCTCGGGTCGACCACGGCATCCTCGGCGATCACGGCCGTCGGATGGACGCCGGCAGCGGCCTTGGGTTTCGGATCGAACAGATGGGAAATGCGTGCGTAAGCCAGGTAAGGATCAGGCACCACCAGCGCATTACCGGCATAACCTTCCGCGTCGGCAGCCTTGAGCAACAGGGCTGCGGCTTGCGAGCCAGCCAGGTATTTACGGTATTGGGGGTTTGCCAGAAAGCTCAACTGAGCTGGGCCAGCCTCCTGCAAGGTGGCTAGCCCAGTGATTTGCTTCTCGGGGTCGCCACTCAGGGTGGCGCCGAGGAACTCGGCCAACTGGCCGAGCTTGATAGTCACGGTCATGGGTTACTTCAGCTGATTCATGCGCTCGATAACCTGGCGCGTGATGTCGTACTGAGGCTTGACATCGATCACTGCGCCACGCTCGAACACCAGGTCAAAACCACCTTTCTTGATGACTTCTTCCACTGCGCTATCCAGTTTCGGCTTCAGTTGCTTGAGCATTTCGCGGTCGGCAACGGCTTTTGCTTCATTCAGTTCCTTGGACTGGAACTGGAAGTCACGCGCCTTTTGCTTGAACTCAAGCTCCAGACGCTCGCGTTCGCCCTGCTGCATCTTGTCACCACCGGCCATCAGACGATCCTGAATACCCTTGGCGCTGCTTTCCAGTGTCTTGAGCTTGGTCAGTTGCGGGCCGAACTTTTTCTCCGCATCTACGGCGTACTTCTTGGCTGCGTCGGATTCCAGCAGTGCCATCTGATAGTTCAGAACGGCGATTTTCATGTCGGCAAATGCCGGGCCTGCCACCAGTACGGAGGCCAGGAGAACCAATTGAGTCAACTTACGCACGATGCACTCCTACAAAATCCATTGTCGTTGTCTTGGGTCAGACGCTTAGAACGTCTGGCCCAGGGAGAATTGGAACACTTGAGTTTCAGCTTCATCCGGTTTCTTGATCGGCATCGCCAGGGCAAAGCTCAGCGGGCCCAGTGCGGTGACCCAGGTCACGCCGACACCGACGGAGCTGGCCATGTTGCTCAGACTGATGTCGTTGCACTTGGTGTTCGACGACGAGCCATTGGCGTTGGTAGTGTCCTTGCACTGCGAATCGAACACGTTACCCACATCCCAGAATACCGACGTACGCAGAGAGCGTTGATCCTTGACGAACGGTAGCGGGAACAGAACTTCCACGCCGCCCTGAATCAGGACATTGCCACCGAACGGCAGCGGGTCCTGGTCCGGGTCTACCGATGTACCCGGGTTGGTGCCACGGCTCGGGGTACTGCGCGGACCGAGCGTGCTGTCTTTAAAGCCACGTACCGAGTTGAAACCACCAGCATAGTAGTTTTCATAGAACGGCAAGCCGTCGGTCGAACCGTAGCCGTCACCATAGCCCAGCTCGGTGTGCAGACGCAGGGTGTAGTTTTCGCTGATCGGCTGGAACAACTGAGCACGGTAGTCGAGCTTGTAGAACGACAGGTCGCTGCCTGGAATCGTGGTTTCCAGCGTCAAGCTCTGGGAACGGCCACGGGTTGGCAATACACCCTTGTTCAAGGTCGACTCGGACCAGCCGGCCGATGCCTTGAAGTTCAGGTAGTTATCACCTTCCTTGTTAACGAAGTCGAAAATCTCGTCAACGGTGTACTTACCGGTCTTGATCTTGTCCTGTTGAGCGGACAGACCAAAGGTCAGTCGTGAAGTCTCGCTGATCGGGTAGCCCACGTTCACGCCGGCACCCAGGCTGTCTACCGCATAGCTCGCTACGTCGACGTCGAGGTCTTTGTAGTCGGTGGTGCGGTAGAACGCGTTGTAACCCAGGCTCACGCCATCGGCGGTCCAGTAGGGGTCAACGTAGCCGAAGTTGTAGCGGCTCTGGTATTCGCTGCGGGTCAGACCGACGCTGACGCGGTTACCGGTACCGAGGAAGTTGTTCTGGGTGATCGAACCACCGAGGATCAGACCGGCGCTCTGGGCGAAACCGACGCTGGCAGTGATCGAACCGGAGGCCTGCTCTTCAACGCTGTAGTTCACGTCAACCTGGTCGTCGACACCTGGCACGGCCGGGGTTTCGACGTTGACCTCTTTAAAGAAGCCCAGACGCTCCAGACGGGTCTTGGACTGATCGATCAGGTAAGTCGAAGCCCAGCCACCTTCCATCTGACGCATTTCACGGCGCAGCACTTCGTCCTCGGACTTGGTGTTGCCACGGAAGTTGATGCGGTTGACGTAGGCACGCTTGCCCGGATCGACGGCAAACAGGATATCGACGGTGTGATCTTCGTCGTGCGGTTGTGGCACGCCGTTGACGTTGGCGAAGGTGTAACCCTCGTTGCCCAGACGACGGGTGATCAGTTCGGACGTGGTGGTCATCAGCTTGCGCGAGAACACCTGGCCTTTCTGCACCAGCAACAGGGATTTGACCTGGTCCTCAGGGACTTTCAGGTCACCGCTGAGCTTGACGTCACGAACAGTGTACTTCTCGCCTTCGTTAACGTTGACGGTGATGTAGACGTGCTTCTTGTCCGGGGTGATGGACACCTGGGTCGAAGCGATATCCATGTTGATATAGCCGCGATCCAGGTAGTAGGAACGCAGACGCTCCAGGTCACCGGACAGCTTTTCACGAGCGTACTTGTCGTCGTTCTTGAAGAACGACAGCCAGTTGGTGGTTTTCAGTTCGAACAGGTCGGTCAGGTCTTCCTCGGGGAAAACCGTGTTGCCCACCACGTTGATGTGCTGAATGGCGGCGACGGTGCCTTCGTTGATCTTCACTTTCAGGCCGACGCGGTTGCGCGGCTGCGACACCACTTCGGTATCGACGGTAGCCGAGTAACGACCTTGTGCAACGTATTGACGCTGCAGCTCGTTACGCACACCTTCAAGGGTCGCGCGCTGGAAGATCTCGCCTTCGGCCAGACCGGATTGCTTGAGGCCTTTCATCAGGTCTTCGGTGGAGATCGCCTTGTTGCCTTCGATCTCGATGCTGGCGACCGAGGGACGCTCGACGACAGTGATCACCAGGACGTTGCCTTCGCGGCCCAGCTGGATATCTTGAAAGAAACCGGTTTTGAACAACGCACGAGTGGATTCCACCAGGCGACGATCATCCGCCTGCTCGCCGACGTTCAACGGCAAGGCACCAAAGACGCTACCCGCGGAGACCCGCTGGAGGCCATTGACGCGAATATCAGAGATAGTGAAGGACTCGGCGTGAACTTCGGCGATCATCAATACGGTGAGAACCGCAGTTAGCAGCAGACGTTTCATGAAGTCCTTTCTTATTCCAACTGGCAATAAACAAACTGCCGCAAAATGCGGCAGATTCGCAATTCAGCGAAGCGTTACAGACGACCCAGATCGTTGACCAGAGCAAGCAACATCACTCCGACCACCAAGCTGATACCAATCTGTATCCCCCAACCTTGCACCCGATCCGACAAGGGACGACCACGCGCCCACTCGATCAGATAAAACAACAAATGCCCCCCATCCAGCACAGGAATGGGCAGCAAATTCAGAACCCCCAGGCTAATACTCAGATAAGCAAGGAAATTCAGGAAATCAGCGACGCCCGACTGGGCAGAAGCGCCCGCCACTTTAGCAATGGTTATCGGTCCACTCAAGTTTTTTACCGAGAGCTCGCCGAAGAGCATTTTCTTCAGTGAATCCAGCGTCAGGACGCTCATGGTCCAGGTACGACGGGCACCCTCACCAATCGCTGCCAAAGGACCGTAGCTGACCTCGCGAATCATTTCCGGTGGCCAGTCGACAGCCTTCACGCCCGCCCCCAGGTAACCGCTTGGCGACTTCTTCTCACCACGTGCAGCCAATGTCACAGGGACGTCGATTTGAACACCGTCGCGCTCGACGCGCAGCACGATTTTGGTATCAGGACGCGTACGAACGGTGTCGACCACCTGCTGCCAGTCATCCAGCGCCTTGCCATCGAGCGTCAGCAGACGGTCGCCGGTTTTCAGCCCGGCTGCCTGGGCCGGACCTTTCGGGTCGAGCTCGGCAAGAACTGGCGGCAACGCCGGACGCCAAGGGCGAATGCCGAGGGAGCGAATCGGATCCGGCTCGTCAGCCCCCTTGAGCCATTTATCGAGTGCCAGCTCACGCGGCGTATCAGCCGTGGAACCCTGCTCGCGCACCAGTAACTGCAGTGAACCGCTTTCGCCCAGACGCCGCACCAGTTGCAGATTGACCGCAGCCCAGCCCGAGGTCGGCTCACCGTCGATCGCGACGATTTCCTGACCGGCGCTCAGTCCAGCTGTCGCGGCGATGCTGCCGGGCTCGACAGAACCGATGACCGGGCGGATCTGCTCGCTGCCGAGCATCGCCAACACCCAGAAGAACACCAGCGCCAGCAGAAAGTTGGCCACAGGGCCGGCCGCTACAATGGCGATACGCTGACGCACCGACTTGCGATTGAATGACTGATGAAGCTGATCGGCCGGCACTTCACCTTCACGCTCGTCGAGCATCTTGACATAGCCGCCCAGCGGAATCGCGGCGACTACGAACTCGGTGCCCTGCTTGTCATGCCAGCGCAGCAGCGGCATGCCGAAGCCCACGGAGAAACGCAAAACCTTGACGCCACAGCGACGCGCGACCCAGAAATGGCCGAATTCGTGAAAGGTGACCAACACACCCAGAGCGATCAGGGTGCCGGCAATCATATAGAGCGCGCTCATCTACTTTCTCCGCAATCCTGTCCAGTGCCGCGTGAGGCCATCTGTTGCAAAACCTACCGGCCGTAACGAGTCAGCCACTGCCCGGCCAATGTACGGGCAGTTGCATCGGCGGTGAACACCGCATCGAGATCATCCAGCGCCACTACAGGCTCCAGATTCAAGACTTCCTCGATGATACTCGCGATTTCCAGGTAGCGAACCCGTCCGTCGAGAAACGCCGCAACCGCCACTTCATTCGCCGCATTGAGCATCGCCGGGGCGCTGTTTCCCGCCTCGGCCGCCTGCCGCGCAAGCCGAAGGCACGGGAAGCGCTCTTCGTCGGGCGCTTCGAAATCCAGGCGTGCTACAGCGAACAGATCCAGCGGCGCCACGCCCGAGTCAATGCGCTCAGGCCAGGCCAGGGCATTGGCAATCGGCGTGCGCATGTCGGGATTGCCCAACTGCGCCAGCACCGAACCGTCCACATAATCGACCAGCGAATGAATCACGCTTTGTGGATGAATCACCACTTCGACTTGCGAAGGCTTGGCATCGAACAACCAGCAGGCTTCGATCAATTCGAGCCCTTTGTTCATCATGCTGGCCGAATCCACGGAAATCTTGCGCCCCATCGACCAGTTCGGGTGGGCACAGGCCTGGTCCGGTGAAACATGCGCCAATTCGGCCATTGGCGTCTGCCGGAAAGGACCACCGGAAGCTGTCAGCAAAATCCGACGAACCCCGACGTTACCCAGCCCGCGAGCAAAGTCCTGCGGCATGCACTGGAAAATTGCGTTGTGTTCGCTGTCGATCGGCAACAGGACCGAGCCGCTCTTGCGCACCGCCTGCATGAACAAGGCGCCGGACATGACCAGCGCTTCCTTGTTGGCCAGAAGAATCTTCTTGCCCGCCTCGACAGCCGCCAGAGTCGGGCGCAAACCCGCCGCGCCGACAATGGCCGCCATGACGGCATCCACCTCAGGCGCAGCAGCGACCTGACACAAGCCTTCCTCGCCAACCAGCACCTGCGTCGACAGGCCAGCGGCTCGTAAATCGTCCTGCAGGTTGCGGGCAGCACCGGCCTCCGGCACTACCGCATATTTGGGGAGATGGCGAACACACAGGGCAAACAGTTCGCTCAGACGGGTAAAACCGCTCAGGGCGAAAGCCTGATAACGATCCGGATGCCGAGCGATAACGTCCAGCGTACTCAGACCGATCGATCCGGTCGCGCCCAGGACGGTAATCTGCTGTGGGCGACTCACGATGCCGCCATCCACAACAGCACTGCAAAGACCGGGATCGCCGCCGTCAGGCTGTCGATGCGATCCAGCACGCCACCATGCCCCGGCAGCAGATTACTGCTGTCCTTGATGCCGGACTGGCGCTTGAACATGCTTTCGGTCAGATCACCCACCACAGAGATGAAGACAATCACCGCTGCACCGATCAACCCCTTGAACAGTTGCGCCACCGTCCAGTCACGGAACAGTGCGACCAGGGTGGTGATGACCAGGCTCAGCGCCAGACCGCCATACACGCCTTCCCAACTTTTGCCGGGACTGACTTGCGGCGCCAGCTTGCGCTTGCCGAATGCACGACCGGAGAAGTACGCCCCGATATCAGCCCCCCAGACCAGCACCATCACTGCCATGATCAGCCAGTTACCGAGCGGGTACTGCTTGATCAGCACCAGCCCCTGCCAGGCAGGCAACAGAATCAGCAAGCCGATCACCAGTTTGCTGGCGGCACTGGACCAGCGCTCGCTGGAACGCGGATACGTCAGCACCAGCCAGGTCGCCAGTGCCCACCAGATTACCGAAGCACCCAGCACCCAAGGCGCCAGCCCCGGAAGGATGTACATGACAAACAGCATCAGCGCGACGACCGCCGCGTAGCCGACACGAAATGCCTGCGCGGTGAAACCGGCCAGACGCGCCCACTCCCAGGCACCCAGACTCACGACCAGCCCGATGAACAGAGCAAAGCCGGAACCTTCGAGCAGGAAAAAACCGCCCAAGGCGATCGGCAACAGAATCAGTGCAGTGATGATGCGTTGTTTAAGCATTAAACCCGGGCTCCAGCTTCGACCTGCTCGCTCGTTTTACCAAAGCGACGCTGGCGCAAAGCGAAATCGGCCAGCGCATTGCGCATGGCTTCGTGTTTGAAGTCCGGCCAGAACAGGTCGGAGAAGTACAACTCGGCGTAAGCCAACTGCCACAAGAGGAAGTTGCTGATGCGATGCTCGCCGCCGGTGCGGATGCACAGGTCGGGCAACGGCAGATCACCAGTGACCAGACAGGTCTGCAGCAGATCCGGCGTGATGTCTTCCGGTCGCAGATGACCCGCCTGAACTTCACGCGCCAGACGCTGCGCCGCTTGCGCAATGTCCCACTGACCGCCGTAATTGGCGGCGATCTGCAGAATGAAGCGGTTGGCACCAGCGGTCATCGCTTCAGCCTCACGCATGGCTGCCTGAAGCTCGGGATGAAACCGCGTACGGTCGCCGATGATGCGCAGACTGATGTTGTTGTCGTTCAGGCGTTTGGCTTCACGACGCAGCGCCTTGAAGAACAGATCCATCAAGGCGCTGACCTCGTCAGCCGGACGCTGCCAGTTTTCACTGGAAAAGGCGAACAGGGTGAGCACTTCGACCTTGGCCTCGGCACACACCTCGATCACCGCCCGCACAGCATCCACGCCAGCCTTATGCCCGGCGACACCCGGCATAAAGCGTTTTTTCGCCCAGCGATTATTGCCATCCATGATGATCGCGACATGGCGCGGCACCGTGGACGGCGCAGTCTGCTTGGTCTTGTCCATTTAAAACTCGACCCTTATACGGCCATCAGGTCTTTTTCTTTCTCGGCCAGCTTGGCGTCGATTTCAGCCACGAACTTCTTGGTCAGATCGTCGATCTCGCCTGCGGCGCGACGCTCTTCGTCTTCGCTGATTTCCTTTTCCTTGACCAGATCCTTCAGGGAGCTGTTCGCATCGCGACGGATGTTGCGCACGGCAACACGGGCGTCTTCTGCCACGTCACGCGCCTGCTTGGTGAAACCGCGACGGGTTTCTTCGGTCAGGGCCGGCATGCTGATCAGCAGCAGCTCACCCAGATTGGTCGGGTTCAGGTTCAGACCCGCGCTACCGATAGCCTTGTCGACGGCGCCCAGCATGTTGCGCTCGAACGCAACGACTTGCAGCGTACGGGCATCCTTGACGGTGATGTTGGCCACTTGCTTGATCGGGGTATCAGCGCCGTAGTAAGGCACCATCACACCTTCCAGGATGCTTGGGTGTGCCTGACCGGTACGGATACGGCCGAAGTTGTGAGCCAGGGACTCAACGGACTTCGTCATGCGCTCTTTGGCGTCTTTCTTGATTTCGTTGATCATTGTTGGACTTCCTCGATCAGAGTGCCTTCAGCGCCACCATGCACGATGTTCAGCAGGGCGCCCGGCTTGTTCATGTTAAATACGCGCAGCGGCATCTTGTGATCGCGGCACAGACAGATAGCCGTCAGATCCATTACACCCAGCTTGCGATCCAGCACTTCATCGTATGTCAGATGATCGAACTTCTCGGCATGCGGGTCTTTGAACGGGTCAGCGGTGTAGACGCCATCGACCTTGGTCGCCTTGAGCACGACGTCCGCGTCGATTTCAATGGCGCGCAGGCAGGCTGCCGAATCCGTGGTAAAGAACGGATTGCCGGTACCGGCCGCAAAAATCACCACGTCCTTGGAGTTCAGGTGGCGCATGGCCTTGCGACGGTCATAGTGGTCGGTCACGCCAACCATGGAAATGGCCGACATCACGATGGCCGAGATATTGGCACGTTCCAGCGCGTCGCGCATGGCCAGGGCGTTCATCACAGTGGCCAGCATGCCCATGTGGTCGCCCGTGACCCGATCCATGCCGGCCTTGCTCAGCGCTTCACCGCGGAACAGGTTGCCACCACCAATCACCAGACCGACCTGAACGCCGATACCGACCAGCTGGCCGACTTCCAGCGCCATGCGATCCAGCACTTTCGGATCGATCCCGAACTCTTCCGAGCCCATCAGGGCCTCGCCGCTAAGCTTGAGTAGAATGCGTTTATAGCGAGCCTGATAACCACTGCCCTGCTGAGCCATTGCGAATCTCTCCTGCGGCGTATTTTAAAAATTCTTTGCGAGCTGTTTACAGCTGGCGTTCACTCTAGCTTGGCGCTGCTTCAGCGCCATCGGAACATGGCTTTGTAAGTCAGTTCCAAGGGGAAACCAATTAAAAATTGATAACCCTATCTGAAAAGAGGCTGCGCGCGTGAGCGGGCAGCCTCTTTCGGGCGACAGTTGAAAAACTGTCTTATTGCTTGGCGGCAGCCAGCTGGGCAGCAACTTCTTCAGCGAAGTTGTCGACCGGCTTCTCGATGCCTTCGCCTACTTTGAAGTAGGTGAAGGAAACGATTTCAGCGCCGCCTTTCTTGGCCAGCTCGCCAACCTTGATTTCAGGGTTCTTGACGAACGCCTGCTCAACCAGGCTCGCTTCTGCCAGGAACTTGCTGATACGGCCCTTGACCATGTTCTCAACAATGTTTTCTGGCTTGCCTTTGATTTTTTCTTCGTTCAGCTGCAGGAACACAGCTTTTTCACGCTCGATCGCTTCCTCGGAGACTTGCGAAGGCAGCAGGAACTCAGGGTTGCTTGCAGCAACGTGCATCGCGATGTCTTTGGCCAGCTCGACGTCGCCGCCTTTCAGGACAACAGCAACACCGATCTTGTTGCCGTGCAGGTAGGTGCCGACGACGTCGCCTTCTACGCGCACCAGGCGACGAATGTTGACGTTCTCGCCTACTTTGGCAACCAGTGCTTCGCGAGCAGCTTCTTGAGCAGCGATCAGCGGAGCAGCGTCGGTCAGCTTGTCAGCGAATGCTTTGTCGACGCTGGCAGCAACGAAGTTTTTGAAGTCGTCCTGCAGAGCCAGGAAGTCGGTCTGCGAGTTGACTTCGATCAGAACGGCAGCCTTGCCGTCGTCCTTGATGGCGATAGCGCCTTCAGCGGCAACGTTGCCAGCTTTCTTGGCAGCCTTGATGGCGCCCGAAGCACGCATGTCATCAATGGCTTTTTCGATGTCGCCGCCAGCCTTTTCCAGGGCTTTCTTGCAATCCATCATGCCTTCGCCGGTACGCTCGCGCAGTTCTTTGACCAACGCTGCAGTAATTGCTGCCATTTTCAAATTCCTCTTGGATAGGTTTTCAACCATTCCACCCGATCGAACGGGCGTTCAATTCTTCCCGAGCCACCTTGTAGCCGCTGCACGTTACAGATGCTGTAGCTGCGCTGCCGACAGATGGTTTTCGAGGTGGCAAAAAGGGGGCCAAGCCCCCTTTTTGCTTACTGAGTCAACGCCAGGGCGTCAATTACTCAGCTGCAGCCTGAGTTTCTTCAGCTGCGAATTCTACAGTACCGCCAGCAACGTTGTTGCGACCGCGGATGACTGCGTCAGCCATCGAACCCATGTACAGCTGGATAGCGCGGATTGCGTCATCGTTGCCTGGGATGATGTAGTCAACGCCTTCCGGGCTGCTGTTGGTATCGACAACGCCGATGACCGGGATGCCCAGCTTGTTGGCTTCGGTGATCGCGATGCGCTCGTGGTCAACGTCGATCACGAACAGTGCGTCTGGCAGACCGCCCATGTCCTTGATGCCGCCCAGGGAGCGATCCAGCTTCTCAAGATCGCGAGTGCGCATCAGCGCTTCTTTCTTGGTCAGCTTGGCGAAAGTACCGTCTTCGGCTTGTACTTCAAGGTCACGCAGACGCTTGATGGAAGCACGGATGGTCTTGAAGTTGGTCAGCATGCCGCCCAACCAGCGGTGATCGACGTACGGCGAACCGCAACGTGCTGCTTCTTCAGCAACGATCTTGCCAGCGGAACGCTTGGTGCCGACGAACAGAATCTTGTTTTTGCCCTGGGCCAGACGCTCTACGAAAGTCAGAGCTTCGTTGAACATTGGCAGGGTTTTTTCAAGGTTGATGATGTGAATCTTGTTACGCGCGCCGAAAATGTATTTACCCATTTTCGGATTCCAGTAACGGGTTTGGTGACCGAAGTGCACACCGGCCTTCAGCATATCGCGCATGTTGACTTGGGACATGATAGTTCCTTGATAAGTCGGGTTGGGCCTCCACGTATCCCAATGACCAACCATTGATCCGAGGATCAAAGGCACCCAGGCCATCGTGTCGACACGTGTGTGGGTTAATGCTCCCGGGGCTATCCCCGGAAAGCGGCGCATTTTATACCACAGGGACGACGCAAACGGAACCCGGAATCTGCAATCGCGTCAGGGACATGCGCGCCAGCCCCTTGGAATCGGGACAATGCACCGCATTGTATAGAGAGAAGCGATGCACGCAGGCGCGGATTTGCGCCTTTGGTCTGTTAGAATCGCGTTTTTCGGGGCCGCCAAATCAACAGTTGCGCCCCTGTTCGTATCAGCAAGCGCCGCCGAGCGCAGAGAGAGCCTGTATGACCGTCACCCTCAAAACCCCCGAGGACATCGCTGGCATGCGTGTCGCCGGCAAACTGGCCGCCGATGTGCTGGAAATGATTGCCGAGCACGTCAAGCCGGGCGTGACCACCGATGAGCTGAACCAGATCTGCCACGACTATATCGTCAACGTGCAGCAGGCCATCCCCGCCCCGCTCAACTACAAGGGCTACCCGAAGTCGATCTGCACCTCGATCAACCACGTGGTCTGCCACGGCATCCCGAACGACAAGCCGCTGAAAAACGGTGACACCCTGAACATCGACGTCACCGTGATCAAGGACGGCTACCACGGCGACACCAGCCGCATGTTCCACGTCGGCACCGTGCCGGTCTGGGCCGAGCGCCTGTCGCAGGTCACCCAGGAATGCATGTACAAGGCGATCGAAATCGTCAAACCCGGCTGCCGCCTCGGTGACATCGGCGAAATCATTCAGAAGCACGCGGAAAAGAACGGCTTCTCGGTGGTGCGTGAGTTCTGCGGCCATGGCATCGGCAAGGTGTTCCACGAAGAGCCGCAGATCCTGCACTACGGCCGCGCCGGCACCGGCATGGAACTGAAGGCCGGCATGACCTTCACTATCGAGCCGATGATCAACCAGGGCAAGGCCGACACCAAAGTACTGGGCGACGGCTGGACCGCGATCACCAAGGATCGCAAGCTGTCGGCACAGTGGGAACACACTTTGCTTGTCACCGACACCGGCTACGAGATCTTCACCCTGCGCAGCGACGACACGATCCCGCGCATCTCGGCCTGACCCAGACACCGCTCCCAGCCTATAGAAGGAAAGCCAATCGATGCCGCAGGTGGATCCCGAACTTTTCGACCGCGGCCAGTTCCAGGCTGAACTGGCCCTGAAAGCGAGTCCCATCGCGGCATTCAAGAAGGCGATCCGCCAGGCCCGCGAAGTGCTCGATGCACGCTTTCGCGCCGGGCGCGACATTCGGCGGCTGATCGAGGACCGGGCATGGTTCGTCGACAACATCCTGCAAAAGGCCTGGGATCAGTTCGACTGGAGCGAAGACGCCGACATCGCGCTGGTCGCGGTCGGCGGCTACGGTCGCGGTGAGCTGCACCCCTACTCCGACATCGACCTGCTGATCCTGCTGGACAGCGCCGACC
This sequence comes from Pseudomonas sp. 22085, assembly GCF_052045815.1. Lineage (NCBI taxonomy): Bacteria > Pseudomonadati > Pseudomonadota > Gammaproteobacteria > Pseudomonadales > Pseudomonadaceae > Pseudomonas > Pseudomonas sp. 22085. Next base: position 55,464 of record NZ_JBQEQA010000020.1, on the reverse strand, counting down.
ACGAAATCTTCCGCGATTCCATCGAGCGCTTTCTGACGCTGCTGTGGGACATCGGCCTGGAAGTCGGTCAGAGCGTTCGTTCGGTCGACGAATGCGCCGAAGAGGCCCGCGCCGACCTGACGGTGGTCACCAACCTGATGGAAAGCCGCACCATCTGCGGCCCCGAGCGCCTGCGCCAGCGTATGCTCGACGTCACCAGCACCGCGCACATGTGGCCGAGCAAGGATTTCTTCCTGGCCAAGCGCGCCGAGCAGAAGGCTCGCCACCACAAGTACAACGATACCGAATACAACCTGGAACCCAACGTCAAAGGCTCGCCCGGCGGACTACGGGATATTCAGACGATTCTGTGGGTAGCCCGTCGTCAGTACGGCACCCTGAACCTGCGCGCCCTGGCCGGTGAAGGGTTCCTGGTCGAGAGCGAAAACGCCCTGCTGGCCTCCTCCCAGGAATTCCTCTGGAAGGTGCGTTACGCCCTGCACATGCTGGCCGGTCGCTCCGAGGACCGCCTGCTGTTCGATCACCAGCGCACCATTGCCGGTCTGCTGGGTTTTGAAGGCGACGACGCCAAACAGGCCGTCGAAAACTTCATGCAGCAGTATTTCCGCGTGGTGATGAGCATCGCCCAGCTCAGCGACCTGATCATTCAGCACTTCGAGGAAGTCATCCTCGCCCCGGAAGACGAAGCGCCGCCGCAGCCGATCAACTCGCGCTTCCAGCTGCACGACGGTTACATCGAGGCACGCAACGACAACGTGTTCCGCCGCACGCCGTTCGCCATGCTCGAGATCTTCGTGCTGATGGCCCAGCAGCCGGAAATCAAAGGAGTACGCGCCGACACCATTCGTCTGCTGCGGGAAAACCGTCACCTGATCGACGACAACTTCCGCAACGACATCCGCAACACCAGCCTGTTCATCGAGCTGTTCAAGTGCAAGATCGGCATCCACCGCAACCTGCGGCGGATGAACCGCTACGGCATTCTCGGGCGCTACCTGCCGGAATTCGGCTTCATCGTCGGGCAGATGCAGCACGACCTGTTCCACATCTATACGGTCGATGCGCACACGCTGAACCTGATCAAACACCTGCGCAAGTTGCAGTACACCCAGGTGTCGGAGAAATTCCCGCTGGCCGCCAAGCTCATGGCCAAACTGCCGAAGCCTGAACTCATTTATATGGCTGGCCTGTATCACGACATCGGCAAGGGCCGGCATGGCGATCACTCGGAAATTGGCGCAGTGGATGCCGAGGCGTTCTGCCAGCGCCACCAACTGCCGGTCTGGGACAGCCGCCTGATCGTCTGGCTGGTGCAGAACCACCTGGTGATGTCGACCACCGCCCAGCGCAAGGATTTGTCCGACCCGCAGGTGATCCATGACTTCGCCCTGGCGGTCGGTGACGAAACCCGTCTCGACTACCTGTACGTCCTGACCGTAGCCGACATCAACGCGACCAACCCGACCCTCTGGAACTCGTGGCGTGCCAGCCTGTTGCGCCAGCTCTACACCGAAACCAAGCGCGCCCTGCGCCGTGGCCTGGAGAACCCGGTGGATCGCGAAGAGCAGATCCGCCAGACCCAGAGCGCAGCGCTGGACATACTGGTACGCGGCGGCACCGATCCGGATGACGTCGAGCAATTGTGGGCGCAACTGGGTGATGACTACTTCCTGCGTCACACCGCCGGCGATGTGGCCTGGCACACCGACGCCATCCTCCAGCAACCGGCTGACGGCGGTCCGCTGGTGCTGATCAAGGAAACCACCCAGCGCGAATTCGAGGGTGGCACGCAGATCTTCATCTATGCGCCGGACCAACACGACTTCTTCGCCGTGACCGTGGCCGCGATGGACCAGCTCAACCTGAACATTCACGACGCCCGGGTCATCACGTCCAGCAGCCAGTTCACCCTCGACACCTACATCGTGCTCGACACCGATGGCGATTCGATCGGCGACAATCCGGTCCGGGTCAAGCAGATTCGCGACGGCCTGACCGAAGCCCTGCGCAACCCGGCCGACTACCCGACGATCATCCAGCGTCGGGTGCCGCGCCAGCTCAAGCATTTCGCGTTCGCCCCGCAGGTGACGATCCACAACGATGCCCAGCGCCCGGTGACGGTGCTGGAACTCACGGCACCCGATCGCCCGGGCCTGCTGGCACGGGTCGGCGGGATTTTCCTCGAGTTCGACCTGTCGCTGCAGAACGCCAAGATCGCCACCCTGGGCGAGCGGGTGGAGGACGTGTTCTTCATCACCGACGCCCACAATCAACCGCTGTCCGACCCGCTGCTGTGCAGCCGTTTGCAGGATGCCATCGTCGAACAGTTGAGCGTCAATCAGGACCCCGATATCAAACTGTCGCGCATCAGCATTTGATTGCGCGCCCGGATTCAACCGCTTTGCACGAGATCCCGCACCGATGAACAACGCTCTGTCCCAGCTCCAGCCCTACCCGTTCGAAAAGCTCCGCGCCCTGCTCGGCAGCGTCACGCCAAACCCCGACAAGCGCCCGATCGCGCTGTCCATTGGCGAACCGAAGCATCGCTCGCCAAGCTTTGTCGCCGAGGCGCTGGCGAACAATCTGGAGCAGATGGCGGTGTACCCGACCACCCTCGGCATTCCGGCCCTGCGCGAAGCCATCGCGGCTTGGTGCGAACGTCGTTTCAACGTGCCGAGCGGCTGGATCGACCCGGCGCGCAACGTGCTGCCGGTCAATGGCACCCGTGAAGCGCTGTTCGCCTTCACCCAGACCGTGGTCAATCGTGGCGACGACGCGCTGGTGGTCAGCCCGAATCCGTTCTATCAGATCTACGAAGGCGCGGCGTTCCTCGCCGGCGCCAAGCCGCACTACCTGCCATGCCTGGACGAGAACGGCTTCAACCCCGACTTCGACGCGGTATCGCCTGACATCTGGAAGCGCTGCCAGATCCTGTTCCTGTGCTCGCCGGGCAACCCGACCGGCGCGCTGATTCCGGTCGACGTGCTGAAAAAGCTCATTGCCCTGGCCGACGAATACGACTTCGTGATCGCCGCTGACGAGTGCTACAGCGAGCTGTACTTCGACGAACAGACCCCGCCGCCGGGCCTGCTCAGCGCCTGCGCCGATCTGGGTCGCAAGGACTTCAAGCGTTGCGTGGTGTTCCACAGCCTGTCCAAGCGCTCGAACCTGCCGGGCCTGCGCTCCGGTTTTGTCGCCGGCGATGCCGACATCCTCAAGGGCTTCCTGCTGTACCGCACCTACCACGGCTGTGCGATGCCGGTTCAGACCCAACTGGCCAGCGTCGCTGCGTGGAATGACGAAGTGCATGTACGCGCCAACCGTGCGCTGTATCGCGAGAAATTCGATGCCGTGCTGGCGATCCTCAGCCCGGTGATGGATGTGCAGCGCCCCGATGGCAGCTTCTACCTATGGCCGAATGTACAAGGTGACGACGCTGCGTTCTGTCGGGATCTGTTTGCCGAAGAGCACGTGACCGTAGTGCCGGGCTCCTATCTGTCGCGGGACGTCGATGGCGTCAATCCGGGCGCCGGACGCGTGCGCATGGCGCTGGTAGCCCCCTTGGCGGAGTGCGTGGAAGCGGCCGAGCGCATTCGCGATTTCGTCTTGCGCCATAAGTAATCGCTCACGCCCGTGCCGGGCAATCCGGCACGGGCGATCAAACATGACGTAACACTTCCCCCGCTTTTTCTACCCCACCTTTACGCTGGCCAGACGTTAGTCTTGAGTCGCGTCATTGTGCGCAACACCCAAAATCAACCTGCAACTTCATGGACGAAGTCAATAATGAAAGAACTTCTGGATTGCCAACTGATTCAATGGCCGGACGACCAGGCCGCTTACATCGCCGCCATCAACGAGAACCCGGCGAATGCCGGCACCCAAAGCACAGCAGGCTCTCGCCGCAAACGCTCCGTGGTCAATTATTCGAAACTCTGGGCAAATGGCCGAACATTGAAAATTGCTTTTATGGACGCACCCGACGCCGATCATAAGACAGGGATTATCAACGCGGCTCGTAAATGGCTGGCCTATATCAACCTGACCTTCGAATTCGTCGACGATCTGAAAGGCGATATCCGCATCGCAACCCGAAACAATGACAACAGTTCAATGCTGGGTACCGATGCCCTGTTGATACATCCCGACCATCCAACGATGAATCTGGGCGTCAAACCAGAGCATCCCGATTTCGAGACCATCGTGATCCACGAGTTCGGCCATGCACTGGGCGCCCTGCATGAACATCAGCATCCTCAAGCCAATATTCCGTGGGACAAACCCAAGGTTTACGAGTTTTACCGGAATCGGGAAATGAATCCGCTGACTCGCGAACAGGTCGACCGCAACCTGTTCGCGACTTTCGATACGCTGGATGCGATTTATACGAACTACGACAGGCGATCGATCATGCATCATCCTGTATCGAACGATTTGACCATCGGCAACTGGGAAGTACCGATAAACCGCAAGATCAGTAAAAAAGACAAACAATTGATGAAGCTGCTTTATCCAAAATAATTCGGACATTTCAAACTAGAAAGTTTGCCAGGTGCAACGCCTGGCAAACTTGAATTGAAAACACACAACCTTACATCAAACAACTTTCACAAACTAACATCTACCACTAACTTCAACACCACCCGAACCCATCGAGTCCCGGGAAATTCAACTATCAATCCTACAAGCAAGGACACTTGAACATGATTCCGACTATCACCGCCCCCGGTCGTAAAAAACGTGCGATTGGCAAACCGTCTCACTTCTGGACTCCAGGTCAAACATTGCGCATTGCCTTCTTAAACGGCGACCAGCCGTTCAAGGATGCGGTCAAGGCTGCTGCCAGCGAATGGCTGCCGTACATCAATTTGAACTTTGATTTCGTCGAGGGTGAATCGGGAGATATCCGAATCAGCAGCGAGCCCGGGATTTACTGGTCGATGATTGGCACCCACGCACTGCTGATCGAGGACGGCCCGACCATGAGGCTGTCGCCGGATCTGCAGGCACCGGCGTTTTTCGCCGCCAACGTCATGCACGAGTTCGGGCATGCGCTGGGGGCCGAGCATGAGCACCTGCATCCGGAATCGAACATCCCCTGGAACAAGGCAGCGGTCTATGCCGCGCACTGGGTCAAAGAAAACGCCGACGAAGACGATTACGCCCGCCGGTCTGTCGATGAACGCTACTTCAACCTGCTCGACGCCAGCGATTTCGACCATTTGCCCTACGATCCGAAATCGATCATGCACTACGCCGTGCGTCAGGACTGGACCCACGGCGACTTCAAGATTGATCTGAATCTGGCGCTCAGTGAAAAGGACAAGACGTTCATGTCGAAGGCCTACCCCTACCCTGCCGAACAAGCGCAATAACCCATTCGAACCAAAGTGACGCCATTATTTGACCGAGCCCAGATTCGCCTCACTCAAGTCCAGTTCGCCCAACACTTCACGCAGAACGTCATCGCCAATCTGGTGCTGACGACTGAGGCTGTATAACTCAAGGCGTTGCGCGCGCAGTGCCTTGAGGCGCAAGCGGCGTTCGAGCAGATCCATCTGGAACGCCAGCGCCTGGGCTTCGGCCGAATCGTTGAAGACCTCCAGTTGATGGCGATACTCGGACATGATCCGCGCCTTGAGCTCCGCTGCCAGGGCGGCTTGCGCGGCGTCCTGCGGGTTGACCTCCTCGGTCTCCAGCGCATGGATCGCTGCTTCCGCCGTCTTGCGCCAAGCGTCGCGCACTTCCTGACGACGCTTGTCGTCCGGACTTTTTTCGATGCCGCGCAACAGCAACGGCAGCGCAATACAGGCCGCCACCAGCGATAACAGAATCACCCCGGCGGCGATGAAGATCAGCAGATCGCGCTCGGGGAACGCCTCGCTCCCCATCAGCATCGGCACCGACATCACGCCCGCCAGGGTCACCGCACCGCGCACGCCGCCGACGGTCAGCAGCCAGCAGGAACGGGCGGTCGGCACCTGCGTCAGATCACCCTTGCCGCGCAAGCGACGCAGCAGCACCGACAGCCGCCAGATGCTCTGCACCCAGATGAAGCGCAACAACACCAGCGCCAGGAAAATCGCCACCACATCGAGACAGCGATAGAACAGGGTCGGCCATAACGATGTCTCGTGGCTGACCACCGCTTTAACGATGTCCGGAAGTTGCAGGCCGAGCAGCAGGAAGATCAAACCGTTGAAGGCAAACTCCAGCAACGACCAGACGCTGCGGTTGAGCAACCGGGTGCTGGTCTGGCGCGGCAGCAGATCGAGCCAGCTCTGCATCATCCCCGCCGCCACTGCCGAAAGAATGCCCGACGCGCCAAGCCGCTCGGCCAGCACGTAAGCGGCGAATGGCAGCAGCAACATGAACACCACGTGGGTCGCCGGATCGTCCCAGCCCCGGGCAATCATCCAGGCGCGCAACCTTCCGACCAGCCAGCTCAGCGCCACGCCGACCGCCAGCCCGCCGACGGCCACCAGCACGAAGGTCAGGCTGGCATTGGCCAGGGAGAATGCACCGGTCACCGCCGCGACCAGCGCGAACTTGAACGTCACCAGGCCTGAGGCATCGTTCATCAACGCCTCGCCTTGCAGCATGTGCATCAGCGGCGTGGGCAAGCGGTTCTGTGAGATGGCCGAGACTGCAACAGCATCCGTCGGCGACAGCACCGCCGCCAGCGCAAAGGCCACCGGTAACGGAATCGTCGGCAGCAGCCAGTGAATGAAGTAGCCGGCACCGACCACGGTAAACAGCACCAGCCCGACCGCGAGCGTCAGCACCGGCCCGCGAAGGCGCCACAATTCACGCTTGGGCATGCGCCAGCCATCGGAAAACAGCAGCGGCGGCAGGAACAGAAACAGGAACAGTTCAGGATCAAGAGCCACGTGCAGGCCGAGGGTCGGCCAGGCCAGCAAGGCGCCGGCGGCGATCTGTACCAGTGGCAGCGGCAGCGGAATCACCCGTCCCACCAGGCGCGAGACACTGACCAGCATCAGCAGGATCAGGACGGTATAAGCAGTTTGCATAAAGCGGAAATCCCGGACAATCGACAGCGTTGAACCGCCATATTAGCCGCTTAGGCTGTGCGTGACCGTTGCACCTATGTCGCAGCCCGCTCAGCAAAAGCAACCTCGGCGCCGCGAAACCGTCTGGTCATGGCATAATCCGACACCATTTTTTTCCAGCACCTGTAAAGGGGGCAATTCCTTGACCGTTTCAAGCAAAACGTTGCACCTTTTCGGCATCAAAGCCTGCGACACCATGAAAAAGGCGCGCACCTGGCTCGATGAACACGCTGTCAGTTACGACTTCCACGATTACAAGACCGCCGGCATTGACCGCGAGCATCTGACCCAATGGTGCGACGAACATGGCTGGCAAACGGTGTTGAACCGCGCAGGCACGACCTTTCGCAAACTCGACGACGAACGCAAAGCCGATCTCGACCAGTCGAAAGCCATCGAACTGATGCTCGCTCAACCCTCGATGATCAAGCGCCCGGTGCTCGATCTCGGTGACCGAACCCTGATTGGCTTCAAGCCAGATATCTACGCGGCCGCCCTCAAGTAAGCAGCCCGTCACATTTTGTAGAGGTATTCACATGTCCAACTCCCTGTTCAGTATCGCCTTCGGCGTCGGCACCCAGAACCGTCAAGGCGCGTGGCTGGAAGTGTTCTACGCTCAGCCGCTGCTCAATCCATCGGCCGAACTGGTCGCTGCTGTTGCACCGATCCTCGGCTACACCGAAGGCAACCAGGCCATCACCTTCACCACCGCACAGGCTGCGCAGCTGGCTGAAGCCGTGAAAGGCATCGACGCCGTACAAGGCAAGCTGCTGACCCGTCTGGCTGAAAGCCACAAGCCACTGGTCGCCACCCTGCTGGCCGAAGACGCTCAGCTGACTTCCACCCCTGAGGCCTACCTCAAGCTGCACCTGCTGTCCCATCGTCTGGTCAAGCCGCACGGCGTGAGCCTGGCCGGGATCTTCCCGCTGCTGCCCAACGTGGCCTGGACCAGCCAGGGCGCGATCGACCTGAGCGAACTGGCCGAGCTGCAACTCGAAGCCCGTCTGCGTGGCGAACTGCTGGAAGTGTTCTCGGTGGACAAATTCCCGAAAATGACCGACTACGTGGTACCGGCCGGCGTGCGTATCGCTGACGCCGCGCGTCTGCGTCTGGGCGCCTACGTGGGCGAAGGCACCACCGTGATGCACGAAGGTTTCATCAACTTCAACGCCGGCACCGAAGGCCCGGGCATGATCGAAGGCCGCGTTTCCGCTGGCGTGTTCGTCGGCAAGGGTTCGGACCTGGGTGGCGGCTGCTCGACCATGGGCACCCTGTCGGGCGGCGGCAACATCGTGATCAAGGTCGGCGAAGGCTGCCTGATCGGCGCCAACGCCGGTATCGGTATCCCGTTGGGCGACCGCAACACCGTCGAGTCGGGCCTGTACGTGACCGCCGGCACCAAAGTCGCACTGCTAGACGAGAACAACAATCTGGTCAAAGTGGTCAAGGCCCGTGAACTGGCCGGTCAGACCGACCTGCTGTTCCGTCGCAATTCGGAAACCGGTGCTGTGGAATGCAAAACCCACAAATCGGCGATCGAACTGAACGAAGCACTGCACGCTCACAACTAAGCGCCAGAAGCTCACCTGAGGGAGCCAGCCTGTTTGCGATGGTGTTCGACCGATCGTCATCGCGGGCAAGCCCGCTCCCACAGGGTTCGGCGTTAACCCGCCCATCTTCACCAGGGCTTGAAACCGTGATGATTCCCTCCCCCTGGCGCGCCGATTTCCCGGCCATCGCCGCCCTGCAACGGCAAGACCAGACTTACCTGGACAACGCCGCCACCACGCAAAAACCCCAGGCCCTGCTCGACGCGCTGACGCATTACTACGCCAATGGCGCGGCCAACGTGCATCGTGCCCAGCATCTGCCCGGCGCCCATGCCACGCAGGCGTTCGAGGACAGCCGCCTGAAGGTTGCCCAGTGGCTGAATGCCGGTGACAGCGGGCAGATCATCTTCACCCACGGCGCCACCAGTGCGCTGAATCTCCTGGCTTATGGCCTGGAACATCTTTTCCATCCGGGCGATGAGATCGTCATCAGCGCCCTGGAGCATCACGCCAACCTGCTGCCGTGGCAGCAACTGGCACAACGTCGCGACCTGAAACTGGTGATCCTGCCGCTGGACGATGACGGCGTGATCGACCTCGCCGCCGCCGTTCACCTGATAGGCCCGCGCACTCGCTTGCTGGCGGTCAGTCAGTTATCCAACGTGCTCGGTGCCTGGCAACCGTTGCCGGCGCTGCTGGCGATGGCCAAGGCGCACAACGCACTGACGGTGGTCGATGGCGCTCAAGGCGTGGTTCACGGCCGACATGACGTGCAGGCGCTCGGTTGCGACTTTTACGTGTTTTCCAGCCACAAGTTGTACGGTCCCGATGGCCTTGGCGTGCTGTTCGGGCGCAACGCCGCGCTCGAACAACTGCGCCCGTGGCAATTCGGTGGCGAAATGGTGCTGGAAGCCAATTATCACGACGCCCGTTTCCGCCCGGCGCCACTGGGCTTCGAAGCGGGAACGCCGCCGATTGCCAGCGTGATCGGCCTCGGTGCGACCCTCGACTATCTGGCCGGTCTGGATCAGGACGCCGTGTCCGCTCACGAAGCGGCGCTGCACGATTATCTGCTGCGCGGCCTCGCCGCCCGCAACGGCATTCGTCTGCTGGGCAAGCCGCAACTGGCGCTGGCCAGTTTTGTCGTTGAAGGCGTACACAACGCCGATCTGGCGCATTTGCTGACCGAACAGGGCATCGCCGTGCGCGCCGGGCACCACTGCGCCATGCCGCTGCTCAAGCGCTTCGAACTGGCCGGGGCGATTCGCGTGTCGCTGGCGTTGTACAACGATTCAGAGGATCTGGAGCGGTTCTTTGAAGCGCTGGATCAAGCGCTGGAGTTGTTGCGATGAGTCTGCCGGTCGAGGCTGCCGAAGCGCTGCAAACGTTTCAGAACGCCGCCGGCTGGGAACAGCGGGCGCGGCTATTGATGCAGTTTGGTGATCGCCTGCCGCCTTTGAGCGATGCAGACAAGTGCGAGGCCAATCGGGTACACGGCTGTGAAAGTCAGGTGTGGCTGGTTGGCGAATTGCGCGATGGCCACTGGCAGTTCGCAGCCAGCAGCGATGCGCGGATGATTCGCGGGTTGGTGGCGTTGCTGCTGTTGCGGGTCAACGGTTTGACCGCCGGCGAGCTGCAACAGTTGGACCTGCCGGACTGGTTCAATCAGTTGGGGCTGTCGCGGCAGTTGTCGCCGTCGCGCAGCAATGGCCTGAATGCCGTGTTGCAGCGGATGCGTGAACTCGCCCCGGACTGATCGTACTGATCGTTCCCACGCTCCGCGTGGGAATGCAGCCCGGGACGCTCTGCGTCCCAAATCAAGAGCCGAACGCGGAGCGTCCGTTGAGGCATTCCCACGCAGAGCGTGGGAACGATCGGTCACGCAGCCCTGGGCTTCAGGCCTGAGGCTTGACCCGATCCGCCGGGCGCCGCACGCCCGCCACAATCTTGTCCACCGCCTTGGTCGCCGCGACCATGCCGAACGTCGCCGTGACCATCATCACCGCGCCAAACCCGCCGGCGCAGTCCAGCTTCACACCGTCGCCGACAAAACTCTTCTGCAGGCAAATGCTGCCGTCCGGTTTCGGATAGCGCAGTTGTTCGGTGGAGAACACGCACGGCACGCTGTAATGGCGGGTCACGGTGCGCGAGAAACCATAATCGCGGCGCAACGTAGAACGCACTTTCGAAGCCAGCGGATCGTTGAACGTACGGTTGAGGTCGCAGACCTGAATCAACGTCGGATCGATCTGCCCGCCGGCCCCGCCGGTGGTGATGATCTGGATCTTGCGCCGTTTGCACCAGGCGATCAGCGCAGCTTTTGCGTTGACCGCGTCGATGCAGTCGATCACGCAGTCGATGTTCGGCGTGATGTATTCGGCCATGGTGTCGCGGGTGACGAAGTCCGCCACGGCGTGCACCGTGCAGTCCGGGTTGATCCCGCGCAGACGCTCGGCCATCACCTCGACCTTGGGCTTGCCGACCGTGCTGTCGAGCGCGTGCAGCTGGCGGTTGGCGTTGCTGACGCAGACGTCGTCGAGGTCGAACAGCGAAATCTCGCCCACCCCGCAACGGGCCATGGCTTCCGCCGCCCAGGAACCGACGCCGCCAACGCCGACAATCGCCACATGGGCTGCACGCAGGCGCTCGAGGCCTTCGATGCCATACAAACGGGCGATGCCTGCAAACCGCGGATCTTCTGTACTCATGACCATTACCCTGAAAACCGGCGCGCATTATAGGGCCGTCGGCGGCCAAGAGCATCTTTGCGCTATGAACGGCGAACGCGCCTGCTTTAATTAAAGCTGCACGTAACAAAGATTTGTCTTACACGCTGAAACGAAAGAACTTAAGTCAGGTTGGATTGCCCAACGTCCGGCATTTCCCTGTCTCTTGTAGGACTCAGCGAACTGCCGGTGTAGGATGCGCGCCCTCTTGGCGTCAACCAGCCGACCCTTCGTTCCACAGCCTTTGGAACCCGACACAGCTATGTCATCGCGTAAATTTGGACTCAACCTGGTGGTGGTTCTGGCAATCGCCGCCCTGTTCACCGGTTTCTGGGCGCTGATCAACCGCCCCGTCTCCGCGCCGAACTGGCCGGAGCAGATCTCCGGTTTCTCCTATTCACCGTTCCAGCAGGGACAGTTCCCACAGAAGGATCAGTATCCGTCCGACGATGAAATGCGCCGCGACCTGGAGATCATGAGCAAGCTGACGGACAACATCCGCATCTACTCGGTCGACGGCTCTCTGCAGGACATCCCGAAACTGGCGGAAGAATTCGGCCTTCGCGTGACCCTCGGGATCTGGATCAGCCCCGACCAGGAACGCAACGAGCGGGAAATCACCCGCGCCATCGAACTGGCCAACACTTCGCGCAGCGTGGTTCGCGTAGTCGTCGGTAACGAAGCGATCTTCCGCAAGGAAATCACCGCCCAGGAACTCAGCGTGCTGCTCGACCGTGTGCGCGCGGCCGTGAAAGTGCCGGTGACCACCTCCGAACAGTGGCACGTCTGGGAAGAGCACCCGGAACTGGCCAAGCACGTCGACCTGATCGCCGCCCACGTTCTGCCGTACTGGGAATTCATTCCGGTGGACAAGGCCGGGCAGTTCGTTTTCGACCGCGCCCGCGACCTGAAAAAGATGTTCCCGAAAAAACCGCTGCTGCTGTCCGAAGTGGGCTGGCCGAGCAACGGCCGCATGCGCGGTGGCGCCGATGCGTCGCCGGCAGATCAGGCGATCTACCTGCGCACACTGGTCAACAAGCTCAACCGCCAGGGCTTCAACTACTTCGTGATCGAAGCGTTTGACCAGCCGTGGAAGGCCAGCGACGAAGGTTCGGTCGGCGCCTACTGGGGCGTGTTCAACGCCGCGCGCCAGCAGAAATTCAACTTCGAAGGCCCGGTGGTGGCGATCCCGCAATGGCGCGTGCTGGCCATCGGTTCGGTGGTGCTGGCGCTGTTGTCGCTGACCCTGCTGATGATCGACGGCTCGGCCCTGCGTCAGCGCGGCCGTACCTTCCTGACCTTTATCGCGTTCCTCTGCGGTTCGGTGCTGGTGTGGATCGGCTACGACTACAGCCAGCAATACAGCACGTGGTTCAGCCTGACGGTGGGTTTCCTGCTGGCGCTCGGTGCGCTCGGGGTGTTCATCGTGTTGCTGACCGAGGCCCACGAACTGGCCGAAGCGGTGTGGATTCACAAACGCCGGCGTGAATTCCTGCCGGTGGTCGGCGATTCCGACTACCGCCCGAAAGTCTCGATCCACGTGCCCTGCTACAACGAGCCGCCGGAGATGGTCAAACAGACCCTCAACGCCCTGGCCAACCTCGACTATCCGGACTTCGAAGTCCTGATCATCGACAACAACACCAAGGACCCGGCGGTGTGGGAACCGGTGCGCGACTACTGCGAAACGCTCGGCCCGCGCTTCAAGTTCTTCCACGTCTCGCCTCTGGCCGGTTTCAAGGGCGGCGCGCTGAACTACCTGATCCCGCACACCGCCAAGGACGCCGAAGTGATCGCGGTGATCGACTCCGACTACTGCGTGCATCCGAACTGGCTCAAGCACATGGTGCCGCACTTCGCCGACCCGAAAATCGCCGTGGTGCAGTCGCCGCAGGACTATCGCGACCAGAACGAAAGCACCTTCAAGAAGCTCTGCTACGCCGAATACAAAGGCTTCTTCCACATCGGCATGGTCACCCGCAACGACCGCGACGCGATCATCCAGCACGGCACCATGACCATGACCCGACGCTCGGTTCTGGAAGAACTGGGCTGGGCCGACTGGTGCATCTGTGAAGACGCCGAGCTTGGTCTGCGGGTATTCGAGAAAGGACTGTCGGCGGCGTATTACCACGACAGTTATGGCAAGGGTCTGATGCCGGACACCTTCATCGACTTCAAGAAGCAGCGGTTCCGCTGGGCCTACGGTGCGATCCAGATCATCAAGCGTCACACCCGCAGTCTGCTGCGCGGCAAGGACACCGAGCTGACGCGCGGCCAGCGTTACCACTTCCTCGCGGGCTGGCTGCCGTGGGTCGCGGACGGCATGAACATCTTCTTCACCATCGGCGCGCTGCTGTGGTCGGCGGCGATGATCATCGTGCCGCAACGGGTCGATCCGCCGCTGCTGATTTTCGCGATCCCGCCGTTGGCGCTGTTCGTGTTCAAGGTCGGCAAGATCATCTTCCTCTACCGTCGCGCCGTGGGCGTGAACCTCAAGGATGCGTTCTGCGCGGCCCTGGCCGGACTGGCGTTGTCGCACACCATCGCCAAAGCGGTGCTGTACGGCTTCTTCACCAGCAGCATTCCGTTCTTCCGCACCCCGAAAAACGCCGACAACCATGGTTTCTGGGTGGCGATTTCCGAGGCCCGGGAAGAGCTGTTCATCATGCTGCTGTTGTGGGGCGCGGCGCTGGGGATCTTCCTGGTGCAGGGCATTCCGAGCAACGACATGCGCTTCTGGGTGGCCATGCTGCTGGTTCAGTCGCTGCCGTACGTGGCGGCGCTGATCATGGCGTTCCTGTCGTCGCTGCCGAAACCTTCGGCGGCGCCTGAACCGGCACCGGTGGTCTAAATCCTCACCGATGCACTAAACGGCGGCCAATGGTCGCCGTTTTGCTTTAAGATAACCGCCATTTTGCAGGGCCAAGGCCCCGATGGCCTGCCCCTAGACCTGTGGGAGCGAGCTTGCTCGCGATGAGTCCGTCACATTCAACACTTATTTTGAACAGGACATCGTCATCGCGAGCAGGCTCGCTCCCACATTTACAGCTTTCGGAGTTTTCCATGACGGCCCACGCCGACCTTTCGCCGACCCTCCAACTCGCCATCGACCTGATCCGCCGTCCGTCCGTGACGCCGGTCGACGCCGATTGCCAGAAGCAGATGATGCAGCGCCTGGGCGATGCCGGTTTCCAGCTGGAACCGATGCGCATCGAAGATGTGGATAACTTCTGGGCGACTCACGGCAAAGGCGACGGCCCGGTGCTGTGCTTCGCCGGCCACACCGATGTGGTGCCGACCGGCCCGGTGACTGCCTGGCAGATCGACCCGTTCAACGCAGTGATCGACGAGCACGGCATGCTCTGCGGCCGTGGCGCGGCGGACATGAAAGGCAGCCTGGCCTCGATGACCGTAGCGGCCGAGCGTTTCGTCACCGACTACCCGGATCACAAGGGCAAGGTTGCGTTCCTGATCACCAGCGACGAGGAAGGCCCGGCGCATCACGGTACCAAGGCCGTGGTCGAGCGTCTGGCCGCCCGTAACGAACGTCTGGACTGGTGCATCGTCGGCGAACCGTCGAGCACCACGCTGGTGGGCGACGTGGTGAAGAACGGTCGTCGCGGCTCCCTCGGCGCCAAACTGACCGTGCGCGGCGTGCAGGGCCACGTGGCCTATCCGCACCTGGCGAAGAACCCGATCCACCTCGCTGCCCCGGCCCTGGCCGAGCTGGCTGCCGAGCACTGGGATCACGGCAACGATTTCTTCCCGCCGACCAGTTTCCAGATTTCCAACGTCAACTCCGGCACCGGCGCGACCAACGTGATTCCGGGCGACCTGGTGGCGGTGTTCAACTTCCGCTTCTCCACCGAATCGACCGTCGAAGGCCTGCAGAAACGCGTCGCCGACATCCTCGACAAGCATGGCCTGGACTGGCACATCGACTGGGCGCTGTCCGGTCTGCCGTTCCTCACCGAACCGGGCGCACTGCTCGACGCGGTGTCTTCGAGCATCAAGGACATCACCGGCCGCGAGACCAAGGCATCCACCAGCGGCGGCACCTCCGACGGTCGTTTCATCGCGACCATGGGTACGCAGGTTGTTGAGCTGGGCCCGGTCAACGCGACCATCCACCAGGTCAACGAGCGCGTACTGGCGGCCGATCTCGACGTGCTGACCGAAATCTACTACCAGACCCTGATCAAGTTGCTCGCCTGATGCTCGCGTGCCCGATCTGCAGTGAACCGCTGAACGCGGTGGATAACGGCGTGGTCTGCCCTGCCGGCCACCGCTTTGACCGCGCGCGCCAGGGTTACCTGAACCTGCTGCCGGTGCAGCACAAGAACAGCCGCGATCCCGGCGACAATCAGGCGATGGTCGAGGCCCGCCGCGACTTTCTGAACGCCGGACATTACGCGCCGGTAGCCAAGCGTCTGGCGGAGCTGGCAGCCGGTTACGCGCCGGCGCGCTGGGTCGATATCGGTTGTGGCGAGGGTTACTACACCGCGCAGATCGCCGAGGCTTTGCCCGACGCCGACGGTTACGCGCTGGACATCTCGAAGGAAGCGGTCAAACGCGCCTGCAAACGCAATCCGGCGCTGACCTGGTTGATCGCCAGCATGGCCCGGGTGCCACTGGCCTCCGGCAGCTGCCAGTTTCTGGCCAGCGTTTTCAGTCCGCTGGATTGGGAAGAAGCCAAGCGCCTGCTCAGTGTTGGCGGCGGCCTGATGAAAGTCGGCCCGACCAGCGGCCACCTGATGGAACTGCGCGAACGCCTGTACGACGAAGTACGCGAGTACACCGACGACAAGCATCTGGCCCTGGTGCCGGAAGGCATGGCACTGGCGCACAGTGAAACCCTGGAATTCAAGCTGACGCTGGACAAGCCCGAGGATCGCGCCAACCTGCTGGCGATGACACCCCACGGCTGGCGCGCCAGTGCCGAGCGCCGCGCGGCGGTCATCGAACAGGCCGAGCCGTTCGTGACCACTGTCTCGATGCGCTACGATTATTTCGTTCTTCAATAACCTTTGGTCTCGGGCAACGACCCGGGGCCGGCTAAATCCGCGAATGGATTTTTCAGACCCGCAGTGAGGACATCCATGCGCCAACCGGACATCGAGATTTACCTGAAAGACGCCGACGTCGACCACAAGGCCATTTCCGCCTGGCTGGGTGCCGCCCTCGGCCCTTGCAGCGAATGGGTGCAGAAAGGCCAGACCTGGAAGTGCAAGGCCGGCAACATCCCGGTGACCTGGCTGCCGAAAGCCGTGGGCAAGTGGAACAGCCTGTACCTGGAAAGCGACGCGACCCCATGGGACGACGATATCGCCTGCGCCCGGGCAGCCTTTGCCGCGCTGAAAGTTGAAGTGCGCTGCGCACCGGGGACGTGGGTCGAGGAAGAAGGTGAGGAGACGGCGGATCGCTGGATCCGGATCAGCGCCGACGGTGAAGAAGAAATCACCTGGAAAACTGCGTAAAAGAAGCTTCGAGCTTGATCGTTCCCACGCTCTGCGGGGGAATGCAGCCCGGGACGCTCCGCGTCCCAAAGCGGACGCAGAGCGTCCATTGAGGCATTCCCACGCAGAGCGTGGGAACGATCATTACAGGCCTACAACGTCTTCAGCCTGCAACCCCTTCTGCCCTTCCACCACCGCGTATTCAACCTGCTGACCCTCGGTCAGCGAACGGTGGCCTTCGCCGCGGATCGCGCGGTAGTGCACGAACACGTCCACCCCGTCTTCGCGCTGAATGAAGCCGTAGCCCTTGGCGTCGTTGAACCACTTCACGTTGCCGGTTTCACGTGTTGCCATCTGTTCATACTCCTTTTTTATTATTGAACAGGCTTTTCGCAGGAAAGCCTTTGAGGAACGTCAACCTGCGTCCGACGTCCATAAAAGGGCCCCGGCGACAGATCGCCGAGTATATGACAGGCGGCAAAACTCTCAACAGGAGATTACTTCGCCGCTTTTTTGCCGATTTTCGCCCAATACGGCAAACTAAGGGGGCGTTCTTCATGAGTTTTCGCGCCGCGTTGTCGCCTTAAAGCGGACCAGGCAAGGCGCAGGCCGCTGGAAATGGTTG
>NZ_JBQEQA010000020.1:0-37969 GCF_052045815.1 Pseudomonas sp. 22085 | reverse complement strand
GCTTGTTTGGAACGACCAAACCACGCTTCTCGCGCCTTGCCCTGCACAACAGCAGGCACGGCGCGGCACGAAAACTCATGAAGAACGCCCCCTGCCCTCCCGAGCAAACGCTCGGTTTATCCACTCACGCAGAAGCCGTATGACCCGTTCCCCGTTCCGCCGTCTTGTGTTTGGCACCTTGCGCCGACTGTTGTATCTCTGGGTTCGCTCCGAGACGATCAACCAGTCGTCGTTCACCCTCAACCTCGACCGCAGTCGTCCGGTGTTCTACGTCCTGCAAAACCCATCGCTGACCGATCTGGCGGTGGTCGACACCGAGTGCACCAAGGCCGGCCTGCCGCGCCCGGTGCTGCCGGTGTCCGTGGGTTCGCTGATCGAACCGGCGGCGTTTTTCTACCTGACGCCGGACCCGGACTGGCTCGGCCGCCAGGACAAGCGCGGCGCGCCGCCGACCCTGACCCGCCTGGTAAGCGCCCTGAGCCAGAACGCTGCCGAAGATGCACAGATCATTCCGGTCAGCGTGTTCTGGGGCCAGTCGCCGGACAGCGAGAACAGCCCGTGGAAACTGCTGTTCGCCGACAGCTGGGCCGTCACCGGGCGTCTGCGTCGTCTGCTGAGCATCATGATTCTGGGACGCAAGACTCGTGTGCAATTCTCCGCACCGATCCACCTGCGCGAGCTGATCGAACACAACAAGGGCCACGAACGCACCGTGCGCATGGCCCAGCGAATCCTGCGGGTGCACTTCCGCAACCTCAAGGCTGCGGTTATCGGCCCGGACATTTCCCACCGCCGCAACCTGGTCAAAGGCCTGCTCAACCAGCCGCTGGTCAAGCAAGCGATCCTCGACGAAGCCGAGCGCGAAAACATCTCCCCGGAAAAAGCCAAGGCCCAGGCCCTGCGCTATGGCAACGAGATCGCCTCGGACTACACCTACACCGCGATCCGTTTTCTGGAAGTGGTACTGAGCTGGTTCTGGAACAAGATCTACGACGGGATCAAGGTCAACCACATCGAAGGCGTGCAGAAGGTCGCCCAGGGTCACGAAGTGATCTACGTACCGTGCCACCGCAGCCACATCGACTACCTGCTGCTGTCGTACCTGCTGTTCCGCAACGGCCTGACCCCGCCGCACATCGCCGCAGGGATCAACCTGAACATGCCGGTGATCGGCAGCCTGCTGCGTCGCGGCGGTGCGTTCTTCATGCGCCGCACGTTCAAGGGCAATCCGCTGTACACCTCGGTGTTCAACGAGTACCTGCACACCCTGTTCACCACAGGTTTCCCGGTCGAGTACTTCGTCGAAGGCGGTCGCTCGCGTACCGGGCGCATGCTGCAACCGAAAACCGGGATGCTGGCGATCACCCTGCGCAGTTTCCTGCGTTCGTCGCGGATGCCGATCGTGTTCGTGCCGGTGTACATCGGTTACGAGCGCGTGCTTGAAGGCCGGACCTACCTCGGCGAACTGCGTGGCGCGAGCAAGAAGAAAGAATCGATCTTCGACATCTTCAAAGTCATCGGCGCGCTCAAGCAGCGCTTTGGCCAGGTGGCGGTGAACTTCGGCGAGCCGATCAAACTCGCGGAATTCCTCGACAGCGAACAACCAGGGTGGCGCCAGCAGGAACTCGGCCCGCAGTACAAGCCGGCCTGGCTCAACGAAACCACTAACCGCCTCGGCGAGAAAGTCGCGCAGCATCTGAACGAAGCGGCGGCGATCAACCCGGTCAACCTGGTGGCGCTGGCGCTACTGTCGACCACCCGCCTTGCACTCGACGATCGGGCCATGGCGCGGGTGCTGGATCTGTATCTGGCATTGCTGCGCAAAGTCCCGTACTCGCCGCACACCACCTTGCCGGAAGGCGATGGCCGGGCGCTGATCGAACACGTGAAGGACATGGATCTGCTGTCCGAGCAGAACGATGCGCTGGGCAAGATTCTGTATCTGGACGAGCAGAACGCCGTCCTGATGACCTACTACCGCAACAACGTGCTGCACATCTTCGCCCTGCCGGCGCTGCTGGCGAGTTTCTTCCAGAGCACCTCGCGCATGAGCCGCGAACAGATCCTGCGCTATACCCGCGCACTGTATCCGTACCTGCAATCGGAACTGTTCATCCGCTGGCCCCTGGACGAACTGGATGCGGTGATCGATCAGTGGCTCCAAGCGTTCGTCGAACAAGGCCTGCTGCGCTTCGAAAAAGACGTCTACCTGCGCCCGGCGCCAAGCTCGCGGCATTTTGTGCTGCTGACATTGCTGTCGAAGAGCATCGCCCAGACCCTGCAACGCTTCTACATGACGGTTTCCCTGCTGCTCAACAGCGGCCAGAACAGCATCAGCGCCGAAGAACTGGAAGACTTGTGCACGGTCATGGCCCAGCGCCTGTCGATCCTGCATGGCCTGAACGCGCCGGAATTCTTCGACAAGAGCCTGTTCCGCCACTTCATCCAGACCCTGCTCGACCTCGACGTGCTGCGTCGCGATGAAGCCGGCAAGCTGAGCTATCACGAACTGCTCGGCGAACTGGCCGAAGGCGCAGCCAAACGGGTGTTGCCGGCGGAGATTCGCCTGTCGATCCGTCAGGTAGCCCTGCATCGCAGCGAAGATGCGGCCGATCAGGTCGCCCCCGCTGTGCAAAGCGACTAAATTCCTACAGGCGCCTGGCTTCTTCTGGCGCCGTCGATACGGAGATCTGCGATGAAAAAACTTTCTGTGCTGGCCGCCGCCGCCCTGCTCAGCGCCTGCCAGTCGACCTCTCCGGCCGGCAAGGTCAGCCTCGACGGCGAAGTGTTCTATCTGCAACGCATCGCCCTGCCGCCCAGTGCGACCTTGAGCGTGAGCCTGCAGGACGTTTCGCTGGCCGACGCTCCGGCCGTGGTACTCGACGAACAGAAAGGCCCGGTCAAAGGCCAGGTGCCGCTGCCGTTCCACTTGAGCTACGATCCGGCCCAGGTCAAACCCGGCCACCGCTACTCGGTCAGCGCACGCATTGAAGTCAACGGCGAGCTGATGTTCATCACCACCGAAAACCATGCCGTGCAGCTCGATGGCAAGGATCCGCAGCCACTGAAGATCCGCGTCGACGCCGCCCGCTGAATCTCTCCCAACAAGGAAGCCGCCATGCTCCGCCCTACCCTTCGCTTCGCCGGCCTGTGCGCGGGCCTGATGATCTCCGCCAACGCACTGGCCCTGTCCCTCAGCGACCTGTCGCAAGGCGACGCCACCGGCGGTCTCAAGGATGCCCTGACCCAAGGCGCGCAACTGGCCGTCAAACAACTCGGCACCCCGGGTGGCTTCAGCAACAACCCGGACGTGAAAATCGAACTGCCGGGCAAACTCGGCAAAGTCGCCGGCAAGATGAAAGCATTCGGCATGGGCGCCCAGGTCGAGGAGCTGGAAACAGCCATGAACAAGGCTGCGGAAACCGCCGTCACCCAGGCCCAGCCGATCCTGGTCGACGCCGTGAAGAAAATGAGCGTGGAAGACGCCAAAGGCATCCTCAGCGGCGGCAACGACTCCGCCACCCAATACCTGGACAAATCCAGCCGCGAACAGATCCGCACCAAGTTCCTGCCGATCGTCAAACAGGCAACCGACAAGGTCGGCGTAGCCCAGAAATACAACGCCTTCGCCGGCCAGGCCGCGACCTTCGGCGTGGTCGATGCGAAAAGCGCCAACATCGAAAGCTACGTCACCGAACAAGCGCTCAACGGCCTGTTCGAAATGATCGGCAAACAGGAAGAAACCATCCGCAAGAATCCGGCCGCTGCGGCGACGAGTCTGGCGAAAAAAGTGTTCGGTACGCTCTAAACCGTCACCACACGGGAGTGAGTTTTCTCACTCCCGTTGTTCAATCCGTCGCCAGCAGACACACGTAAAAAGTACACCCACTCGCGTCCCATTTTCTTCTTCTCGAAAACCTGCAGCTCAACCAACCCGCTCAACGTCAACACCGCTGTGTTGTAGGCACAACCAAGATGCTCCTTGACGTTCCCCGCAGTGAACTCCTTCGCCACCCCGCTCCTGGCCACCTGATAAATCGCCCGCTGCCGCTCTGTCAGCCGATCAAAAAAGCCCGAACAGTTCAGCCAGCGCTCGAAGCCTTCGCTGTACGCCACACTCTTGCGGTACACGTCGGTAAAACCCTCCACCGCCCGCAAAATCACCGAACACTGAAACTCGATGAAGTACGTCAGGTCGAGCTCATCAGCCTCGCTGTGCAAATACGACCGCCCGTACTTTACCGGCGCGTTGCGCAGTAAAAGACTGATCGCGATATAGCGGAATGCCGAAAACTCGTGCTTGAACATGAGCCAGTAAAACAGCGCCCTGGCGACCCGCCCGTTGCCATCGCGAAAGGGATGTTCATAGCCCAGGGCAAAGTGCAGCGTGATCGCCTTGATCAGCGGATGCAGGTAGTTTTTTTGCCGAGGTGAACCCTGTGGTTGATTGACCCACTGCGAGAGCAAATCCAGTCGCCTCACTAATCCGGCGGCAGGCGGTGGCGAGTGGACGGTATTCCCTTCGCCGTCCTGCACCACCACTTCATCGTTGGTCCTGAAAAGCCCGGGGTCGTACTGCTCGTCATCAATACCCTCGACACCGACCCGATGCATCGACGCAATCAACTCCACGCTCAAAGGCTCGTAACGTTTTTCCCAGGCGAAATTCATCATCCGGAAATTACCCATGACCATCCGCTCATCCGGCGTCCGGGGCTGGCGCCGTTGCTTGAGCATGTCCTTGGCAACACGGGTAGTGGTCGCGGCGCCTTCCAGCTGACTGCTGCTGATCGCCTCATCCTCGATCAAATCGTTAAGCAAATAACTGAAATGCGCCCGCTCGCCTATCTGGCTGGTCATGTACTCCAGCGACGCCGTGGTGGTTTGCCGATCAACCACTGAAAGGGCCTTCTGCGCGGTTGGCGTCGGCACAAACTTTCCCCACTGCGCCGGCTCCCCCAAAGGCAGAAGATGAATGTACTGAGCGGCCCGCGCCTTCTTGACCAACGCCCAACACAAACGCGAATCCAGCCCGCTGGCCCAGCGATACCGCAAATCCTCAAAAGGCAGATACCGCCCGTGATCATCCAGCGGCTTGAGCAACGCAAGATAGTCCGCCAGACGCTGCTTGTGAGGCGCGCGCATCAACAACTCAAAGACTGGATCGGCCCGACCCTTCAATACCGGCGGTTTCTTCATCAACGCTGCTCAACCAAGGCTGAAAAACAGCCTCGAGTACAGCACCGCCAACACAGCGACTCAATATCGGAGGCGTCTGAAAAACATGTAGGAGAGAACACCCCCTCCTACAACGAGCAAATAAAGGCGTAAACCACAATGAGCGTTAGCTCGAGTACCGCTCTTGACGTGCCGGCCCCTTCGGCCGGCTGAGTGGAGGGATTCATCCGGGGGTAGGCGCGAAGCGCCGTTCGACGAAGTCGAACACATCGAGAGGAGGTGCAGCGAAGCAAACCGGAGGCGATGCCCCCGGATGAATCCCGGAGCGAAGGAACCCCGAGCCCCAGCGAGGGGCCGAACGCCGGGGCCAAGCCTTTTGCTTACTTTTTGGCGTTTGAAAAAGTGAGCCGCTGTAAGAGCGGAACCGCCAGCCGCAACACCCAAAGAAACGGATACTCACCCAAAACCCCAAGAGCCTGGCCGGCCCAAAGGCCGCCACGCTCACAAGGTTTCAGGACTCCTTACGCACCCTGAACCAGGCCGCATACAACGCCGGCAAAAACAAAAGCGTCAGAGCAGTAGCAACAATCAACCCGCCCATGATCGCCACCGCCATCGGCCCGAAAAACACACTGCGAGAAAGCGGAATCATCGCCAGCACCGCTGCCAGCGCCGTCAGCACAATCGGCCGAAACCGCCGCACGGTCGCCTCGATAATCGCCTGCCACGGCTTGAGCCCGGCGGCGATGTCCTGCTCGATCTGATCCACCAGAATCACCGAGTTACGCATGATCATCCCCGACAGCGCGATCGTCCCGAGCATCGCCACAAACCCGAACGGCTGACGGAACACCAACAGAAACAGCGTCACCCCGATCAACCCCAGCGGCGCGGTCAGAAACACCATCGCCGTGCGCGAAAAACTGCGCAACTGCACCATCAGCAACGTCAGCACCACGACAATGAACATCGGCACTCCGGCGTTCACCGACTTCTGCCCACGCTCCGAATCCTCCACCGTACCGCCGACATCCAGCAGATAACCGTCCGGCAACTCGGCCCGGATCGGATCAAGCGTCGGCAGGATCTGCTTCACCAGCGTCGCCGGTTGCTCCTTGCCGTAAATGTCCGCGCGCACGGTCACGTTCGGCAGGCGATTGCGATGCCAGATGATGCCTTCCTCGAAGCCATATTCCAGCGTGGCAATCTGCGACAGCGCGACGCTGCGACCGTTGTCGGTCGGCACCGCCAGGCTCGGCAGCAACGACAGTTCGGTGCGCTCGTGCACGGTGCCACGCAGGAGGATTTCGATCAGTTCGTTGTCCTCGCGGTACTGGCTGACGCTGGATCCGGTCAGCGAACTCTGGAGGAATTTCGCCAGATTCGCCGTGCTCACTCCCAGGGCCCGGGCGCGATCCTGATCAATGTTCAGGTACACGACCTTGCTCGGCTCTTCCCAGTCCAGATGCACGTTGACCACATGCGGGTTCTCGCGAACCTTGGCCGCCACCTTCCGCGCCAAAGCACGGACTTCCTCGATGTGCTCGCCGGTGACACGGAACTGCACCGGATAGCCAACCGGAGGACCGTTCTCCAGGCGCGTGACCCGCGAACGCAGAGCCGGGAACTGCTCGTTCAACGTGTCGATCAGCCACGTGCGCAGCGCTTCGCGTTCCTCGATGGTTTTCGCCAGCACGACGAACTGGGCGAAGCTCGCCGCCGGCAGTTGTTGATCCAGCGGCAGGTAGAAACGTGGCGAACCGGTGCCGACGTAAGCGACGTAGTTATCGATGCCAGCGTGATCCTTGAGCATCGCTTCCAGGCGTTTGACCTCACCCGTGGTATTGGCCAGCGAGGCGCCCTCGGCGAGTTTCAGATCGACCATCAACTCCAGACGGCCGGAAGCCGGGAAGAACTGCTGCGGCACGAACCGGAACAACGCCACCGACGCCACGAACAGCAGCACGGTGAGCACGATCACGGTTTTGCGCCGACGCACGCACCACTCCACCAGACGCCGCACCCGTTGGTAGAACGGCGTGCCGTAGGGGTCGGTCTGGCCGTCAGCCGTACCGTGTTTGGCCGCGTGAATTTTCGCCAGATCCGGCAGGAGTTTTTCCCCTAGATACGGCACGAACACCACGGCGGCCACCCAGGATGCGAGCAACGCGATGGTCACCACCTGGAAGATCGAGCGGGTGTATTCGCCGGTGCCGGACTGCGCCGTGGCAATCGGCAGGAAACCGGCGGCGGTGATCAGCGTACCGGTGAGCATCGGGAACGCGGTGCTGGTCCATGCATAACTGGCAGCCTTGATCCGGTCGAAGCCCTGCTCCATTTTGATCGCCATCATTTCCACGGCGATGATCGCGTCGTCCACCAGCAAACCCAGCGCCAGCACCAGCGCGCCGAGGGAGATTTTGTGCAGGCCGATGCCGAAGTAATACATGCAGGCGAAGGTCATCGCCAGCACCAGCGGAATGGTCAGCGCCACCACCATGCCGGTGCGTACGCCGAGGGAGAAGAAACTCACCAGCAACACGATGGCCAGTGCCTCGACCAGCACCTGGACGAACTCGCCGACACCGGTTTTCACGGCGGCGGGCTGGTCGGAGACCTTGCGCAACTGCATGCCGGCCGGCAGGTTTTTCTGGATCCGGGCGAATTCGATTTCCAGAGCCTTGCCCAGCACCAGAATGTCGCCGCCGTCCTTCATTGCCACCGCAAGACCGATGGCGTCTTCGCCCATAAAGCGCATGCGCGGCGCCGGAGGATCATTGAAACCGCGCCGCACGTCAGCGACATCGGAGATGCGGAACGTACGATCACCGACGCGGATCGGGAAGTTCTTGATCTCGTCGACTGTCTGAAAATTCCCCGACACCCGCAGCTGCAAACGCTCGCTGCCGGTTTCAAAGAAGCCGGCGGTGGACACAGCGTTCTGTTCTTCCAGCGCCTGCTGCACCGCCGCCAGCGGCAAGCCGAGGGTGGCGAGTTTGACGTTGGACAGTTCGACCCAGACCTTCTCGTCCTGCAAACCAAGCAAGTCAACCTTGCCCACATCCTTGACCCGCTGCAGCTGAATCTGGATACGGTCAGCGTAATCCTTGAGCACCGCGTAGTCGAAACCGTCGCCGGTCAGCGCATAGATATTTCCGAAAGTGGTGCCGAACTCATCGTTGAAAAACGGCCCCTGGATCCCCGGCGGCAACGTCTGGCGAATGTCGCTGACCTTCTTGCGCACCTGATACCAGAGATCCGGAATCTCCACCGAATGCATCGAGTCGCGGGCAATGAACGTGACCTGGGATTCACCGGGGCGCGAGAACGAAACGATGCGTTCGTACTCACCGGTTTCCATCAGTTTTTTTTCGATGCGCTCGGTGACCTGACGCGAGACTTCCTGCGCCGTTGCGCCGGGCCAGCGGGTCTGGATGACCATCGCCTTGAAGGTGAATGGAGGGTCTTCGCTCTGGCCGAGCTTGGTGTAGGACAACGCACCGACGATCGCCAGCAAAAGCATCAGGAACAGTACGATCTGGCGATTACGCAGCGCCCAGGCGGAAAGATTGAAACCCATCGGGGATTACTCCTTGTCCGCCAGATTGACCACGCGGTTGGAGCGATCCACCGGACGCACCTGCTGCCCTTCCAGCAGAACGTGAACGCCGGCGGCGACCACCCAGTCGCTTGCATTCAGGCCTTCGAGCACCGGCACGGTTTTCTCACCGAACGGGCCGGTGCGCACCGGAGTCTTTTTCAGGGTGTTGTTGGCGCTGACGACCCAGACGTAGGTCGCGCCGTTTTCGGCCGTCAGTGCCGAGAGCGGCACCGACAGCGGGATGACATCGGCAGTCTGCACGAAGACCCGGGCGCTCTGACCCAGTTCCGCAGGGACTTTGCCGGAGGTGAATGAAATGCGTGCGGCAAAGGTGCGGGATTTCGGATCGGCGGCCGGCGACAGCTCGCGGATCTGCCCGGCGAAGCGCTGGTTCTGTTGCGTCCACAGCTCTACCGACACCGGCTGGCCGACCTTGAAGCGACCGAAGCTCTGCTCCGGCAGGCTGATCAGCACTTCCCGTTCGCCATCAGTGGCGAGGGTGAAAACGGTCTGGCCGGCGGCGACCACTTGGCCGACTTCCACCGAACGCTTGGCCACCACACCATCCTGCGGTGCGCGCAGCACGGCGTAACTGGCCTGATTGGTCGAGACGTTGAATTCGGCTTTGATCTGTTTGAGGCGGGCTTCGCCGGAGCGGTAGAGATTTTCGGCATTGTCGTAGGCCGAGCGGCTGACCATCTGCCGTTCCATCAGGGTCTTGTAGCGGTCACGTTCGGCGCGTACCAGGTTCAGGTTGGCTTCGGCGGCCGCGACCTGGGCCCGGGTGGCTTCCAGTTGCAGGCGCACATCCTGCGGATCGAGTTCGGCGAGCGGTTGATCGGCTTTCACGCGCTGGCCTTCCTCGACCAGTCGTCGGCTGACTTTGCCGCCGATGCGGAACGCCAGATCCGGTTCGTAGCGGGCGCGAACCTCGCCCGGATAACTTTCCATCGCCTGCGCCGAAGGCTCTGGCTGCACCACCATGGCCGGTCGCACGCTGACTGGCGTCACCTCTTCCTTGCCACATGCCGACAATAAAAACGCCAGACTGACTGGCACCGCAAAGGACAACGCATGGCGGAACATGGTGAAGGACCTTTCGCTAAGGAGGCTTGGAATAATTATACTGGCCGGTATGTTATTAATAGCAAACTCACCAGTCCAGTATTAAAAGCGAAGAATGTCGAACAATCTGTCCACTCCAAACGGCCCCGGCCGACCGAAGGATCCGGCCAAACGTCAGGCGATTCTCGAGGCGGCGAAAATCCTCTTTCTGAGTCATGGCTATGCCAACACCAGCATGGACGCGGTGGCCGCCGAGGCCGGGGTGTCAAAGCTGACGGTGTACAGCCATTTCAACGACAAGGAGACGCTGTTCTCTGCCGCCGTGGTGGCCAAATGCGAGGAGCAATTGCCGCCACTGTTCTTCGAATTGCCGGACGGCATTGCGGTGGAAAATGTGTTGCTGAACATTGCGCGAGGCTTTCACCACCTCATCAACAGTGAGGAATCGGTGAACCTGCATCGCCTGATCATGGCGCTGGGCAGTCAGGATCCCAACCTGTCGCTGATCTTCTTCGAGGCCGGCCCCCAGCGCATGGTGCAAGGCATGGAACGATTGCTGCGGCGGATTCACGAAACCGGCGTGCTGAGCATCGACAACCCGCACAACGCCGCCGAGCACTTCTTTTGCCTGATCAAGGGCGCCGGGAATTTCCGCCTGTTGTACGGCTGCGGTGAGCCGCTGACCGGCGAGGCGGCGGAAAGTCATGTGCAGGAAGTGGTCGGGCTGTTCATGCGGGCCTTTCGACCCTAGTTTCTGCGGTGTCTGTCCTGACGCTATCGCTGGCAAGCCAGCTCCCACAGGGATCGAAGTGTGATCACTGATTGTGTGCACACTACTGAACCTGTGGGAGCTGGATTGCCAGCGATTGGGGACGACCAGGTCTCAGGTCTTGAGCGCTTTCTTCGGGTAGATGTCGTAACGGCTGGATTTGCCATCCAGCGCATGACCCGGTTTCGGCCCTTCGATGCACGGCGCCTTGCGCGGGCGCTTGACCACCACCCGGTGGGTGGCCAGTGCCAACGCCGCTTCCAGCAAGGCCGGTGCATCCGGATCATCGCCCACCAGCGGGCGGAACAGGCGCATTTCCTTCTTCACCAGTGCGGTTTTCTCACGATGCGGGAACATCGGGTCGAGGTAGATCACCTGCGGCGGCTCGCCCTCCCAATTGCGCATCACCTCGATGGAGTTGCCCTTGAGCAGCTTCATCCGCGCCACGATCAGCGCCACCTCGAAGTCTTCCGCCGCACGGGCCAGACCATCCTCCAGCAAGGCGCCGATCAGCGGCTGACGCTCGATCAGGCTCATCTCGCAACCAAGACTGGCCAGCACGAACGCGTCTTTCCCGAGCCCCGCCGTCGCATCCAGCACCCGAGGACGTACGCCCTGGGCGATGCCGACGGCCTTGGCGATCATCTGACCACTGCCGCCGCCGTACAACCGGCGATGGGCCGCACCACCCTCGACGAAGTCGACCCGCACCGGGCCCGGCGCATCTGGCCCCAGTTGTTGCAACTGCAAACCCTGCTCGCCGACCTGCAGGGCAAACTCGCCGTCAGCCACCTGCAACGGCAGGTTCAGGCGCTGCGCCCACTGCTCGGCCTGCGCTTCGAACGTCGGGCCGAGGGCCTCGACATGGATGCGGCAGGCCGCGGGTTGCTCAATCATGGAAAACACGCTCAAAAAAGTTAAGGATCGGCAAAAACCGCCGATAACCCAATCAACGCGCATTTTGCCAGAGCTGAGCGTCAACCGAAAAAAATGTCAGGCATTCTTCCCACATCGATTGGCTACCTTTCGCCCACAGGCGACTTCAGCCGTCATAACACTCAAGCATTGGGCGGCGTCAGCCACCTGTGGCAGGATTTCTTTGCCCAGGCGCTGGCCGAACAATCGAGTGATGTGGTGCCGGCCTGCGGCACTTTCCCGCCGGTTGATCTGGAAAGCCCTGAAGAACCGACCGTCGGCAGTGAACTGCACGCGCACATCATCAGCCAGCGCGAATGCGATGTGGTGGAAACCCAGGTGCGTCCGCCGGAGCCGCTGTTCCTGCCGATCGCCGAAATCGACATGACACTGGCCGAGCCGTACCCTCCATTCCCGCCGGAAGCCATCAAGACTCAGCAAAAACAGCAGGAATTCGACAGCAGCTGGGTTCGCCCGATCGTGATCAACAACGGTCAGCCGATTCCGGAGCCGGGCCCTGCCCCGCAGAAAAAACCGCTGTACCTGCCGATTGCCGAATTCGATCTGGATCTGCTGCAGCCTTACCCGCCGTTCCCGCCGGAAGAAATCGTCGAGCAGCAGAAAGCCCTGGACTTCGATAACGGCTGGGTGCGCCCGATCGTTCAGCAGAACCTGCGCATCGCCGCCTGATTTCTCAGCGACACACGCTCCAGCGTCCGACATCGACATGAAAGTGGTTGCGATGGGCGGCGTTGTAATCCGGACTCAACACCACACTGAACGCCTCGCAGGCACCATCGCGCACCTGACGTAGAAACTGCGCGTCCTGATTTTGCTTCGGCCAGTCTTTGAGTACGCTGATCGCGCGACCATCCGCCAGACGGAAGCCGGCAATGTCCAGCGCATCGGCGCTGGCGTGGCGACTGAGCGCGCCGTTCTCGCGGTTGTAGACGTTGCGGCAGGCGAAGCTGCCGAGGTGATCGACACGCGCCACCGACTGACCGTAGGCCCGCTGCGCCGCCGGTTGCAGCGTATGACGCTCGAACATCGCGAACGCCACGGCCAACGGGCAACTGGCGAGAAAGCTGCTGCTGAGCCCCACCCCGCCGCCCTGCACGCGCAAAGCACCCTTCAGCGGGCATTTGGCATCGGGGCTGTCGGCCTGTGGCGAAACCCGCAGGCCGGAGCTGCCCAATGCCTGCTCGCACAAGAGCGGATCGCTACGCAGACGCATCAACTTATAGCCTGTGAGCCAGTTGGGCGTCGCCTGCACGTCCAGCGGCGCCCACGGATTCCACCGCGGCGGCATATCGAGCCAGCCGCGCCAGACGCCGATCAGGCTGCCACCGATGATCAGCAGCCCTGCCAACAGCAGCCAGCGCCCCATGCTCATCCCTTGAAGAATTGATTGGCCCTGGCGTACGGCATCGAATGGGAGGTGAAGGTGAACGTGCCGGACTGCTGGATCTCTTCAGCCGCGCGGAAAAACTCGCCGAACGCCGCCAGGGCCAGCGCCGAACCGGTGCTGATCCGCTTCACGCCCATTTCCTCGAGCTGCTGCACGGTCAGTTTCAAGCCGCCGGACATCAACACATTGACCGGTTTCGGCGCCACCGCGCGCACCACCGCCAGGACTTCTTCGGCGGTGCGCAGGCCCGGCGCGTACAGCACGTCGGCGCCGGCTTCGGCAAAGGCCTGCAAACGGCGGATGGTGTCGTTGAGATCGGGATTGCCGTGCAGATAGTTTTCCGCACGGGCCGTCAGGGTGAAGGGAAACGGCAAGCTGCGCACGGCGGCGACGGCGGCTTCGATCCTCGCCACCGCGTGTTCGAAACAGTAGATCGGTGAGTCTTCCCGGCCGGTGGCATCTTCGATCGAGCCGCCCACAGCGCCCGCCTCGGCGGCGCGGATCAGACTCTGCGCCGATTCGGCCGGGGCATCGGCGAAACCGTTTTCCAGATCCACCGCCACCGGCAGATCGGTGGCCGCAACAATCGCCCGGACATTGGCCAGGGTATCGTCGAGACTCAGGCCGCCATCGGGTTTGCCTTGGGAAAACGCATAGCCGGCGCTGGTGGTCGCCAGCGCCTGATAGCCGAGACTGGCGAGCATCCTGGCGGAACCGGCATCCCACGGATTGGGAATCACGAAAATCCCGGGGCGTTCGTGCAGGGCTTTGAAGGCTTCGGCTTTACGGGCTTGTTGTTGACGGGCTTGGGCGTCCATCGGCAGGCTCCTGGGCAGGAAAGAAATCCGCCTCAGAGCAGGCCAAGTTGCTCGGCGGCGGGTTCTCTGTATAGCTCAGGCAAAGGTCGCAGGCCAGGCAAACGTTGCATCAGTTGTGCGTGAAAACGTTGCGCCAGCTTCGCCGCCAGAATGTTGTCGGCGGTGTGCAGGAAGATGTACGGCGTGCGCCCCTCTTCGATCCACTCGGCGATTTTCGCCACCCACGGCACCAGAAACGGATCGTTGGCCTCCAGCTCCGGATGGCCAATGAAGCGCACCTGCGGGAATTGAGTGAACGCTGCCGGACGCGTCGGTACGCGGGGCTTTTTCGATTGGGCGTGGATCACCGACGATTCGGTGGACAGGCAACTGAACAGTGCGCGGGGATCAAGACAGATGCGCTCCACGCCGCGATCCAGCAGCAGCCGATTGAGCAGTCGCTCACTCTCGCCCTTGGCGAAGAACTGTTCGTGGCGCACTTCCACCGCCAGCGGACAATCCAGCGCATCGATGAACGCAGCAAGCTCCGGCAAGCGGTGTGGCGTGAAGCTTTTCGACAGTTGCAGCCACATTGGCGAGACACGCTCACCGAGCGGCTTGAGCAACTGGAGGAAGGTTTCGGCGGCGGTCAGTTGATCGCGCAAGTCGCCGCTGTGGCTGATGTCACCGGGGAACTTGGCGGTGAAGCGAAAGTGTTCCGGCATCACCTCGGCCCAGCGCTGCACGGTGGCCGGCGACGGACTGGCGTAGAAGGTCGTGTTGCCTTCCACGGCGTTGAACACTTGCGAATAGAGTCCGAGGAAATCGGAGGTCTTGGCGTCTACCGGATACAGGTACTCGCGCCAGGCGTTTTCGCTCCAGGACGGGCAACCGAGGTAGTAAGGCAGATCCATCAGATGTACAGATCGAGGCCCAGCACGTCGGCATCCCAATCGACAAAACCGGCGGTGCTCAGGTAGCTGGCCAAGGCCATGGCCACGCTTTTCTTCATCGCGCGGTGATAAATCATGTCTTGTTGACGGGCGGGCAGATTGCTCAGGCGTTGGGCGGTGGCTTTGGCGGCACGGGCAGCCAGTTGCTCTTCGGTCGGGAATTCCAGCTCGCCGTCGATATCGTCGACGGACTCATCCAGCGCCGGATTGCCTTTGCGAGGCTTGCGCTTGATGGGGTAGGAATGAGTGGAAACGCCGTCTATACGCATAAAGTCATGCTCGGTATCGATGATGGCAATTTAGCGGCACCTGACCGACTTAGCAAATCGCCGAGTGATAACTAGAACACATAAAAGACAAAAGGTTTAAAGCGCGGGGTTAGAAACGGACGATTGGCAGATCGGGTGGGACCCTGCGGCGAATGCCACAGGGTGAATGGCCTCAGCGGGCTTTCGGGGTGGCCACTTTGTCGCGCAGATAAACCGGCTGGGCGTCGTCTGCCGGAATCGCTTCGCCGCGCTCCCAGGCAAAGCGCGCCAGGGTCAGCAGGTCTTCGGCGTGGGGCAGCATACCCGCATCGGACCCGCTCAGGTTTACAGCGATGCGTTCGCCATAACCCCAGCCAGTACCGGCACCGAACCAGTCGCCCGAGGCATCGTCCGGCAATGCGGCGACTTCCGGCGGCAGCACCGCCTCGGCGCCGACCAGACGCATCTCCCCGGCCGTCTCGCGGTAGCAGCCCCAATACACCTCATCCATGCGCGCATCGATGGCGGCCGCGACCTGGCTCACGCCGTGCTCGCGATAAGCCCGCTGTGCCAGCACGGCCAGGTTCGACACCGGCAATACCGGGCGATCCAGCGCAAAGGCCAGGCCTTGCACCACGCCAATCGCAATCCGCACGCCGGTGAAAGCGCCCGGGCCACGGCCGAAGGCGATGGCATCCACCGCTTGCAGGGTGGTGCCGGCATCGGCCAGCAGTTGCTGGATCATCGGCAGCAGTTTCTGCGCATGCAGGCGCGGGATCACCTCGTAATGGCTCGTGACCTTGCCGTCATGCAGCAAGGCAACGGAGCAAGCTTCAGTCGCGGTGTCCAGGGCCAGCAAGGTGCTCATCGATGTGTCCGTAAATCAGGTGGGGAAAAAGTGCGCCAGTATAAACAACTACGGCCCGCAAGCGGGCCGTGGATGATGCAGCGGATCAGGTTTTTCAGCTCAGGGCTTCAAGCACCTTGGCGGTGATCGCTTCAACCGAACCGACGCCTGGGATATGGCTGTACTTCGGCTTGCCACCGTTCCTGGCGGACAGGTTCTGGTAGAACTCCACCAGCGGCTTGGTCTGCGAGTGGTAGACCGACAGGCGATGACGCACGGTTTCTTCGGTGTCGTCCTTGCGCTGTACCAGCTCTTCGCCGGTGATGTCGTCTTTGCCGGCCAGTTTCGGCGGGTTGTAGACGATGTGGTAAACGCGGCCGCTGGCCTCGTGAACGCGACGACCGGCGATACGCTGAACGATTTCTTCGTCTTCAACGGCGATTTCGACCACGGCGTCCAGCTCGACACCGGCAGTCACCAGCGCTTCAGCCTGAGGAATGGTGCGCGGGAAGCCATCGAACAGGAAACCCTTGGCGCAATCGGCTTGAGCGATACGGTCCTTGACCAGCGCGATGATCAGGTCATCCGACACCAGGCCGCCGGCATCCATGATGCTCTTGGCCTTGATGCCCAGCTCGGTGCCGGCCTTGACCGCAGCACGCAGCATGTCGCCGGTGGAAATTTGCGGAATGCCGAATTTCTCGGTGATGAACTTAGCCTGAGTACCTTTACCGGCCCCGGGAGCTCCCAGCAGAATGACGCGCATCGATGTGCTCCTCAATTTTTTATATAAAAAACAACGGATTCGCCTCGTGGGGCCAATCTCATAAAACGGGTCGTGGCCGCCCAAACGGCCAAAGGCTGATCAAGATACACAGCAGGCTGCGCCCACACAAGACGCCAAAAGTCGGAGAAACCGGCGCCCGCCGCGACCTTGCGACGCGGTTCCCCAAGTCGCAACCCCATCATTAACTGTCGCCTGACCGCATTTTTCCCACGGCCAATAAACGGCACCCGAGGCTCGCCCCGGGTGCCCCGCCCCACGCAGAAAACCTTAGCCGGTATTTCGCAAACCGGCGGCAATCCCCGCCACAGACACCAGCAGCGCCTGTTCCACCGGGCTGCCCTGCTCGACATTCTGTTGTCGCGAACGCGCCAGCAACTCGGCCTGCAATAGATGCAGCGGGTCGAGGTAGGTGTTGCGCAGGCGGATGAATTCCAGGGTGTCCGGGCTATGTGCCAGTAGCTGCGACTGGCCGGTCAGGCCGAGGACGACGGAAC
Source organism: Pseudomonas sp. 22085 (assembly GCF_052045815.1). Taxonomy (NCBI): domain Bacteria; kingdom Pseudomonadati; phylum Pseudomonadota; class Gammaproteobacteria; order Pseudomonadales; family Pseudomonadaceae; genus Pseudomonas; species Pseudomonas sp. 22085. Next base: position 20,907 of record NZ_JBQEQA010000020.1, on the reverse strand, counting down.
ACGCCTGCGACAATAGGTCGCGTAAGTGCACACCCAAAGGCAGCAAGTCCGGCGCCACCAATCGTTCGTCGTAGGACTGCGCAATGTCGGCGTCGGCCTTGGCCAGCACCATCTCCAGCATGTCGATGCGCGTGCGGAAGAACGGCCACTGCTCACGCATCTGGCCCAGCAATTCACCTTCGCCGCGCTCCAGCGCCTTGCTCAACGCGGTTTCCCAGCCGAGCCAGGCCGGCAGCATCAGTCGGGTCTGGGTCCAGCCGAAGATCCACGGAATCGCCCGCAGACTTTCGATGCCACCGGCACGGCGCTTGGCCGGACGGCTGCCCAATGGCAAACGCCCCAACTCCTGCTCGGGGGTCGACTGGCGGAAATACTCGACGAATTGCGGATTTTCCCGCACCACCGCACGGTAGGCCGCGACGCCGTCAGCGGCCAGCTCGTCCATCAGATGCCGCCATTCGGGGGTTGGTGGCGGCGGAGGCAACAGGGTCGCTTCGAGCACGGCGGCCAGATACAGATTGAGGTTTTGCTCGGCGATGTCCGGCAGGCCGAATTTGAATCGAATCATTTCCCCCTGCTCGGTGGTGCGGAAACGTCCGGCCACCGAACCCGGCGGCTGCGACAGAATCGCCGCGTGCGCCGGGCCGCCGCCACGGCCCACGGTGCCACCGCGACCGTGAAACAGCAGCAGTTCGACTTGCTGCTCACGACAGATTTCCACCAGCCGCTCCTGCGCCCGGTACTGCGCCCAGGCTGCCGCAGTGGTGCCGGCGTCCTTGGCCGAGTCGGAATAGCCGATCATCACTTCCTGCGGGCCTTGCAGCCGCGCGCGATAACCCGGCAGCAGCAACAGGCGCTCGATCACCGGGCCGGCGTTGTCGAGGTCGGCGAGGGTTTCGAACAGCGGCACCACGCGCATCGGCCGCAGTACGCCGGACTCCTTGAGCAGCAATTGCACCGCCAGCACATCGGAAGCGGCACCGGCCATGGAGATCACGTAGGAGCCCAGCGAAGCGCCCGGCGCGGCGGCGACTTCCTTGCAGGTGGCGAGCACTTCGGCGGTATCGGCCGAGGGTTTGAAATGCGCCGGCAGCAGCGGGCGACGGTTTTGCAGTTCGCGAGTCAGGAAGCTGATGCGCTGTTCTTCGTCCCACTCTTCGTATTTGCCGAGGCCGAGGTAATCGGTGATTTCGGTCATGGCCGCGCTGTGACGGGACGAATCCTGACGCACATCGAGGCGCACCAGAAACAGGCCGAAGGTCACGGCCCGGCGCAGGCAATCGAGCAACGGCCCGTCGGCGATCACGCCCATGCCGCACTCGTGCAGCGAGTTGAAACACAGCTCCAGCGGATCGAGCAGGTCGCGGTTGTTGTGCAGCACATCGGCCGGGGCCGGCGTGGTCGCGGTCAGCGATGCATGGGCCCAGTTGCGCGTGGCGCGCAGGCGTTCACGCAATTGCTTGAGCACCGCCCGATACGGCTCGGCACTGTCGCCGGCCCGGGCCTTGAGCGCGTCGCTGGCCTGCTGCATCGACAGTTCGGCGGCGAGGTGATCGACATCACGCAGGTAGAGGTCCGCCGCCATCCAGCGCGCCAGCAACAGCACTTCGCGGGTCACGGCAGCGGTCACGTTCGGGTTGCCGTCACGGTCGCCGCCCATCCACGAAGCGAAGCGGATCGGCGCAGCTTCCAGCGGCAAGCGCAAACCGGTGGCGGCGAACAGCGCCTGATCAGCCTTGCGCATATGGTTGGGAATCGCCTGCCACAGCGAGTGTTCGATTACCGCAAAACCCCACTTGGCCTCGTCCACCGGAGTCGGCCGGGTGCGGCGGATTTCTTCGGTGTGCCAGGCTTCGGCGATCAAACGTTGCAGGGTGATGTGGATCTGTTCGCGTTCGGCCGTGGTCAGGTCACGGTGATCCTGGGCCGCCAGTTGCGCGGCGATCGCGTCGTACTTCTGGATCAGCGTGCGCCGAGCCACTTCGGTCGGGTGCGCGGTAAGCACCAGTTCGATTTCCAGCCGCGCCAGTTGCCGGGCCAGGGATTCGGCGCTGTGCCCTTCGTTGCGCAAACGGGCGAGCAGTTCCGGCAACACGCGAGACTCGAACGGCGCGGCCTGGGTCTCTTCGCGGCGATGGATGAGCTGGTACTGCTCGGCGATGTTCGCCAGGTTGAGAAACTGGTTGAAGGCCCGCGCCACCGGCAATAGTTCGTCTTCGCTCAATTGATTGAGGCTGGCGCTGAGTTCGGCGTCCATCGAGCCGCGCCGATCAGCCTTGGCGCCCTTGCGGATCTGCTCGATCTTGTCGAGAAACGCCTCGCCGTACTGGTCACGGATGGTGTTGCCCAACAGCTCACCGAGCAGGTGAACGTCTTCGCGCAAGCGTGCATCAATATCGGTCATCAGCATCTCTCCAGCAGTAATCGGTGACGGATCGCAAGTGAGTGGATGAACAGAGAGTGCCGCTCTGGGACGCTTCTTACAAGCAGACGACGAAGGGACTTTAAACCTTGAGGGTTGCAGCTAGTCTCAAGAGTAAGCCGCACAACGGCTTGCCGCCGGCAGACGCCGGACACTCACCAAGACCTGCCATGAGCAGGTGCGACATGAGGTTCTTATGAAAATCCGTGAACTCGCCCAGCATTGGGAAGAAACCGCCAAGGGTCGCCTGACCGATACCGGCTACACGATTCATCTGGATGTGGAAGCTGCCGCTCGGCTGGCGGCAATCGCCGAGATGTACCCCAAACGCCACGCCGAAGAACTGCTCGGCGAGCTGATCGGCGCCGCCCTCGAAGAGTTCGAAGCGAGCCTGCCGTATGTGAAAGGTTCGACCGTGGTCGCCACCGACGAGGAAGGCGATCCGCTGTATGAGGATGTCGGCCCGACGCCGCGTTTTCTCGCCCTGTCGCGGCGTCATCTGCACGATCTGTCGGCCGCTGCCGGCAAGCAAAAACACTGATTCCGGAACACCTCAAAACGGTGGGCGTGGACTTGCCCGCGATGGCGTCAGTTCAGTCACAGATGTGTTGAATTTGATGGCCTCATCGCTGGCAAGCCAGCTCCCGCAGGGTCTGTATTTTTCCTCTGCTCTTACGCCATTTTTCGCCCGCGCGTACCACTCTCCCCCGCCAAAGTTCCCGGTTTAGAGCCTTGTCCGTTCGGTCAGAATTTTTTTTGGCGATGAGCCATCTTTTCTGAACTTTTGAAAAAAGCCTTCGGTCGGAACAGGTAACCACGCCTGGAACGAGCGTTTCAAAACGCGCTGACACATGACGGTTGTCACTCCTCGACCAGGATGGATTTCGAAGCTTCCAAGGAGTTAACCAATGGAGTTGAAGACCATGAAGACCCAAACCTCGTTCTCCCACCTGCGCGGTCTGAAACTGGCCGCTCTGGCCATCGGCACCAGCTTCGTACTGGCCGGCTGCGCCGGCAATCCACCGACCGAGCAGTACGCCGTGACTCAATCGGCGGTCAACAGCGCGGTCAGCGCCGGCGGTACCGAGTTTGCCGCCGTGGAAATGAAGCAGGCACAGGACAAGCTCAAACAAGCCGAAATCGCCATGCACGACAAAAAGTATGACGAAGCCCGCATCCTCGCCGAACAGGCCGAGTGGGACGCGCGCGTCGCCGAACGCAAGGCTCAGGCGATGAAAGCCGAACAAGCGGTGAAGGATTCCCAGAAAGGTGTTCAGGAACTGCGTCAGGAAAGTCAGCGCACTGTGCAGTAAGCGCGCATCCCGACCGCAAGGCTGAAACTCTTATCGATAGAAAGGACGAACGATTATGCGTAAACAACTGATGATCCCCGCTCTCCTGGCCGCAAGCGTTGCCCTGGCTGCCTGCTCGACGCCGCCTAACCCGAATCTGGAACAGGCACGCACCAACTACGCCGGCCTGCAGGCCAACCCGCAGGCGAGCAAAGTCGCGGCACTGGAAACCAAGGACGCCAGTGATTACCTGGACAAAGCCGACAAGGCTTATCTGGACAAGGAAGACCAGCACAAGGTCGACCAACTGGCCTATCTGACCAACCAGCGCGTGGAAGTGGCCAAGCAGACGATCGCCCTGCGCACCGCTGAAAACAACCTGAAGAACGCCGCCGCCCAACGTGCCCAGGCCCGTCTGGATGCCCGCGATCAGCAGATCAAGCAGCTGCAGGACAGCCTCAACGCCAAGCAGACCGATCGCGGTACGCTGGTGACTTTCGGTGACGTGCTGTTCGCCACCAACAAGGCCGACCTGAAATCCAGCGGTCTGGTGAACATCAACAAACTGGCGCAGTTCCTCCAGGAAAACCCGGATCGCAAAGTGATCGTCGAAGGCTATACCGACAGCACCGGCTCGGCGAGCTACAACCAGTCGCTGTCCGAGCGTCGCGCGACCTCGGTGCAGGTTGCGCTGATCAAGATGGGTGTAGACCCTTCGCGCATCGTGGTGCAGGGCTATGGCAAGGAATACCCGGTTGCGGATAACGGCAGCGTGTCGGGCCGTGCCATGAACCGTCGGGTGGAAGTGACCATTTCCAACGACAACCAGCCAGTGATGCCACGTTCGGCTGTCAGCTCGAACTAAGCGTTACGCGGTAACGAAAAAAGCCCCGCCTGATTTGATCAGGCGGGGCTTTTGTTTGACTGGAACTCTGTGGGAGCGAGCTTGCTCGCGATAGCGTCCTTTCAGTCAGCAATTATTTGACTGATCCACCGCGATCGCGAGCAAGCTCGCTCCCACATGGAACTGAATTATTGCTCAAGCTTCTGCGGCGTCTCTTGGCCCATGCAGCGCACAGCCTTTTTCTGACTGTTGACCAGCACCCCGGTCAGGCCTTTCTGCTCGGTATCGAACAGCACCAGCACGCCATCGATGCATTGCGCCACTTGCGGCGCCGGCGTCAGCGAGACCTTGTAGTCTTCGCCGGGAACGGTCTTGAGCATGGTGAATTCGTTGAGCAGCAACGCATCCTCGGGTTTGGCGAAGTGCAGGTAGCCGTAGTACCACAGGGCGCCGACGGTGCCGAGGATGCTGCAGATACCGGTGATGATCAGCGGGATGGCGTTGCGTTCTTCACTCATTGCGGACTCTCTGGTGGTTCGTCTTCAGAATTCGGGGGTGTTGGATAATTCGGGATCTCGCCGAGGCGGCGCAGGCCGTTGAAGTGTTCGGGATCGTCGAGGTAACGCAGCATCACCTGACGCCAGACCGGATCGCCGAAGGTCTGCACATGCCCGCCCCGAGTCAGTTGCAGCACACGCGGTGGCGGCGCAGCTTGATACAGACGGATGCCGTTGGAAAGGGGCACCAGCGGGTCGTCGAGGCTGTGGAAGATCAGTTTCGGTACGCCGTTGAGCTGCGGCATGGCGTTGATCGCACTGTCGCCATCCGGCACCAGCCACGACAGCGGCACCTGAAACGGCCACGTCAGCCACGAGGTGCTGAGGGCGTATTGGCCGACGCTGCGGTAACTGGCGGGCACGCCGTCGAGCACCAGGGCCTTGAGCTGCTTTTGTCTTTGCGGATGTTGCACCAGCCAGTGCACGGCCATCGCCCCGCCGAGGCTTTGGCCCAGCAGCACCAGCGGTTTGCCTTTGACCTCAGGCGCCTTGTCCAGCCAGGCGAAGGCGGCATCGATGTCCTGATAGATCGCCGGCAGACTTGGTTCGCCCTCGGACAGGCCGTAACCGCGATAGTCCACCAGCAGCACTTGATAGCCGTTCTTCGGCAGCCACCAGCTCCCGCCCAGGTGCATCGGCAGGTTGCCGCCGTTGCCATGCAGGTGCAGCACTGTGCCCTTGACCTCGACACCCGGTTTGGCCGGCAGCCACCAGGCGTTCAGTTTGAGGCCGTCGGCGGTGGTCAGGGTGACGGTGCGGTATTCGAGTTTGGCCTTTTCCGGCGTGAAGATCTGACCCGGCTCGGGATAGAACAGCAAGGAGCTGCAACCGCCGAGGGTCAGGAGCAGGCAAAGGATGCCGAGGATTCTCATCCGGTGAAACCTCGCAAAATTTCGAGTTGGAATTAGATCGTTCCCACGTCGAGGCGTCGAACCGTCCGCGTGGGAATGCCGCCATGGACGCTCCGCGTCCACTGTGACGCAGAGCGTCACGGGATGCATTCCCACGCAGAGCATGGGAACGATCAATCGTTGTGGTTACAGGATGTTGGAGTAATCCGCCTCGATCCGGTCCAGGCTCAAGTGATTGAGGAAGTTGGAGAAGCACATCCACGCCGACAGCGCGTTCATGTCACGGAACTGGTCCGGCAGGTACTTGGGCGGCACCACCAGGCCTTCGTCCACCAGCTGACGCAAGGTTCGCATGTCCTCCAGCGTAGTCTTGCCGCAGAACAACAGCGGGATCTGCTCGAGCTTGCCCTTGCGCACGGCCAACTGAATGTAGTTGTAAACCATGATGAAGCCCTTGAGGTAGGACAAGTCTTTGGTGAATGGCAGACCGGTCGGCGTCGATCCACGGAAAACGCGACTGGCGTTGCCGTAGCTTTCCGCCATCTCGAAGCCCTGCTCGCGGAAGAACTCGAAGATCTGCAGAAAGTCCGCGCCCTCCTCGACCATGTGAATGGCGCGGGTGCGGTTGGTCAGTTTGCGCAGGCGGCTGGGGTAGGAGGCGAAGGTGATGATTTCCATCAGGATCGCCAGGCCTTCCTGGGTCACCGTCGACGAGGGCGGGCCCTTGGACAGAAAGGTGCAGATCGGCTGGTTCAGACCGTTGAGGGTGGTGCCGACGTGCACCAGGCCTTCGTGGACTTCCAGCGCGCGCACGTCGCGGTCGTTGAACATCGCATCGGTGCGAATCTTGATGTAGTCGGCACCCGCCGCCGCGTCGGCGACGATACCGTCGGACTCAAACACGCGGATGGTTTCCTCGGCCTCGCCGAACACTTTGTTCAGGCGGGTTTGCAACAGGTGAACGGCGTCCTTGGCGGTAAGGGTCTTCGGTTCGTCCTTCAGATCGCCACGGCCGTCGATGTTGTTCAGGTAATCCGACATCATCAGGCCGAGGTCGGCCAGGGTCGGGTCACCGGCGTGGAACGCATCGGACGCGGCGCCGTACAGTTCCTGGGAAATCAGGCCGAAATCCTCGGTGCCGCGCGCTTCGAGCATGCGCACCACCATCCGGTATTCCTTGCACATGCGACGCATGATCTGGCCGACCGGATTGAACTGGCCGAGTTGACGGGTGATGTCCCGTTCGATGTTCTGGAATTCCAGCTTGACCTTGCTCGAATCGAAGGACAGCGGCCGGTTGAGGTAGTAGTCGCGGTCCACCGCCGGCAATTCCTTGCCCTTGGCCTTGAGGAAGCCCTTGCGGATGTTCTCGTCCCACTTGACCGCGTCGAGCACGCGGATCGGCGTCTGTGCCAGCACTATGCGATCGGACAGAATGCGTATCGTCTGCTGGTAATCGTCCACCCGAAACTCCTGTAGAAAACGTGACGAACTGAATTATTTGGCCTTGGCCTGATGCTGATAGCGCGCCGCTTCGACGAAAACGTCGGAATTGGCCGGGTCGTCGAGGTAAGCAAAGACCTTTTCAAGCGGGCTGTCGACCTGCACACCCTCGCCGTCATCGGTCTGGAAGCCCTGGCCGTCGAGGGTTTTCTGGGCGATGGCCTGGTTGATCTGTTCGAGGTCGAGGTTGTAAATCACCAGTTCACGTTTGTCGGTGATCTCGAAGCCGGCGATGGTGAAGTGCCCGCCGTATTGCGCCGGCACCTTCGCCGAGAGGTACCAGCGGTTGCCGTGACGCGACACCGTAAACGGATAGGCTTCACGCTCCCGGGGTTTGGCTTTGAAATACGCAACCGCTTGATAGCGGTCGTTGCCCAGGCGCGACAGCTCCAGATTCATCGGCTCGCCCCAGGCATTGGTGCTCGACCATCGGCCGAGCAGGCCCTTGGGTGCCGGTTCACTGGCGGGCAGCGGCTCGCGGAAGGTCACCAGACATCCGCTGAGCAGCAGGAACGACAAGGCGATCAGCACGCCACGCCAGGCTTTCATTCGACACTCCCTTGAACACCCGTTTCTTCTGATCGTTCCTACGCTCCGCGTGGGAATGCATACAGTGACGCTCTGCGTCACATTGGACGCGGAGCGTCCATGGCGGCATTCCCACGCAGAGCGTGGGAACGATCAGGGTCGAGAATTACACCGACGCGAGTACCAGGTGCATATAGCGCGTCAGAATGCCGAGCATGTCCTCTTCGGCCAAAGGCTCGGCGTCGTTGAGCAGGCCCTGATATTCCATCCGTCCGATAATCGCCGTCAACACCTTGGCATCCTGCTGTGGCTCGCGTGAGCCCAATACCTGGAACAACTGGCAGGTGCCCTGCAACAGAATCTGCTGATGGGAACGCACCAATTCCGCCAGACGCGGGTTCAGCAGCGCCTCCTGACGGAACGCCTGTTCGGCCATCAAATGCTCGCGACGATTCACCAGTTGCCGGTGCACGTAGTCGGCCATCAACCGCGCGATATCGTCGGCCAGTTGCGAACGCGACTCCGGGCTGCCGTCGCCGCTGACCACCATTTCGCGCAGCAGGCCTTCGTTGTTGATCCACAGCTTGGCCATGTAGGCCGCGCTGCGTTCGACGTACTGGGCAAAGGTATCGGTGAGCAGGTCATCGATGTCCTTGAAGTAATACGTGGTGGCCGACAGCGGCACACCGGCCTCGGCCGCCACCGCACGGTGACGCACGGCCCGCACGCCATCGCGCACGACAATGCGCATCGCCGCATCGAGAATGTCCTGTCGACGCTGTTCACTGCCCTGCCGGCTGGCCTTGCGGCCCTGGTACTGAACACTTTCAGCGACCGCAGTGGCGATTCCCGCTGCACCCTCTTGAGCCATTGCACCGATCACGACAGGCATACCTCTGTTGTTTTCTTCAAAATTAACCATTTGATACGTTTGTACCAGACAGGCAATAAAAAGCCGCCCATTTCAGGCGGCTTTTTTATTGAAACACTTACGCTTGTGGCCGCATGTGCGGGAACAGGATCACGTCGCGGATCGACGGGGAGTTGGTCAGCAGCATCACCAGGCGGTCGATGCCGATACCTTCGCCGGCCGTTGGCGGCATGCCGTACTCCAGCGCACGAACGAAGTCGGCGTCGTAGTGCATGGCTTCGTCGTCGCCGGCGTCCTTGTCGGCCACCTGGGCCATGAAGCGCTCGGCCTGGTCTTCCGCGTCGTTCAGCTCGGAGTAGGCGTTGGCGATTTCACGGCCGCCGATGAACAGCTCGAAGCGGTCGGTGACGTTCGGGTTGTCGTCGTTGCGACGGGCCAGCGGCGACACTTCGAACGGATACTGGGTGATGAAGTGCGGCTGCTCCAGCTTGTGCTCGACCAGCTCTTCGAAAATCATCACCTGCAGCTTGCCCAGACCTTCGAAGCCCAGCACCTTGGCGCCGGCCTTCTTGGCGATGGCGCGCGCCTTGTCGATGTCATTCAGGTCATCGGCAGTCAGCTCGGGGTTGTACTTGAGGATCGAGTCGAACACCGACAGACGCACGAACGGCTCGCCGAAGTGGAACACCTTGTCGCCGTACGGCACGTCAGTGCTGCCCAGAACCAACTGCGCCAGTTCACGGAACAGCTCTTCGGTCAGATCCATGTTGTCTTCGTAGTCGGCGTAAGCCTGGTAGAACTCCAACATGGTGAATTCAGGGTTGTGACGCGTCGAAACGCCTTCGTTACGGAAGTTGCGGTTGATCTCGAACACTTTTTCGAAGCCGCCAACCACCAGACGCTTGAGGTACAGCTCTGGGGCGATACGCAGGAACATTTCCATGTCCAGCGCGTTGTGGTGGGTTTCGAACGGCTTGGCTGCGGCGCCGCCGGGAATGGTCTGCAGCATCGGCGTTTCGACTTCGAGGAAGTCACGCTTCATCAGGAAGCTGCGGATGTGCGCGATCACTTGCGAACGCACGCGGAAGGTCTGACGCACGTCTTCGTTGACGATCAGGTCAACGTAGCGCTGACGGTAGCGCTGTTCGGTGTCGGTCAGGCCGTGGTGCTTGTCCGGCAGCGGGCGCAGGGATTTGGTCAGCAGGCGCACGCTGGTCATTTCGACGTACAGGTCGCCCTTGCCGGAACGGGCCAGGGTGCCTTCGGCGGCGATGATGTCGCCCATGTCCCAGGTTTTCACTGCGGCCAGGGTTTCTTCGGACAGGGTCTTGCGGTTGACGTAGACCTGGATGCGACCGGTCATGTCCTGAATCACCATGAACGAGCCACGGTTGAGCATGATGCGACCTGCAACCTTGACCGGGATCGCCGCCTCTGCCAGCTCTTCCTTGGTCTTGTCCGCGTACTGTTTCTGCAGTGCATCGCAATAGTTGTCGCGGCGGAAGTCGTTCGGGAAGGCATTGCCCTTGGCGCGCTCGGCAGCAAGCTTTTCCTTGCGCAGGGCGATCAGGGAGTTTTCTTCCTGTTGCAGGGCCTGGTCGAGTTGTTGGTCGCTCATGTCTTTAAATATTCCATCACAGGTTCGTTGCCCCCGCCGGCGACGGGGGACTTGAGGTCGGTTGAAAGCTTACAGCCCCGATTTCAGGCTGGCTTCCAGGTATTCGTCGATGTCGCCGTCGAGCACCTTGTCGCAGTCACTGCGTTCGATGTTGGTGCGCAAATCCTTGATCCGCGACGCATCGAGCACGTACGAACGGATCTGGTGACCCCAGCCGATGTCCGACTTGGTGTCTTCCAGGGCCTGGGACGCGGCGTTGCGCTTCTGCATCTCCTGCTCGTACAACTTGGCCCGCAACATTTTCATGGCGGTGTCCTTGTTGGCGTGCTGGGAACGTTCGTTCTGGCAGCTCACCACGGTGTTGGTCGGTACGTGGGTGATACGTACGGCCGAGTCGGTGGTGTTTACGTGCTGACCACCGGCACCGGAGGAACGATAGGTGTCGATCCGCAAGTCTGCCGGGTTGATTTCGATTTCCACCTTGTCATCGATCTCTGGCGAAACGAAAACCGCGGAGAACGAGGTGTGGCGACGGTTGCCGGAGTCGAACGGGCTCTTGCGCACCAGACGGTGCACGCCGATCTCGGTACGCAGCCAGCCAAAGGCGTATTCACCCTTGATGTGCACGGTCGCACCCTTGATCCCGGCGACTTCACCGGCCGACAGCTCCATGATGGTCGCGTCGAAACCGCGTTTGTCGGCCCAGCGCAGGTACATGCGCAGCAGGATGTTGGCCCAGTCCTGGGCTTCGGTGCCGCCGGAACCGGCCTGGATGTCCAGGTAGGCGTTGTTCGGATCCATCTCGTGGCTGAACATACGGCGGAATTCGAGCTTGGACAGGGACTCTTCGAGACCTTGAAGGACTTCGACGACGTCGTTGACCGCGCCCTCGTCGTTCTCTTCAACGGCCATGTCCAGCAGCTCGCGGCAATCGGCCAGGCCACCGTTCAGTTCGTCGAGGGTGTCGACGATCTGCGCCAGCGCAGCGCGCTCGCGGCCCAGTTCCTGAGCGTATTCAGGTTTGTTCCAGACTGCAGGATCTTCAAGCTCGCGATTGACTTCGATCAGACGCTCATGCTTTTGATCGTAGTCAAAGATACCCCCGAATAGTTTCGGAGCGCTCGGACAGGTCCTTGATGGTGTTCAGGATCGGGTTGATTTCCATGACGGGCAGCACTCGTTGGCGAACTTTTGAAAGCCGGCGAGTATAACGTAATCAAGCTGTCACGGCAGCCCGTCTGGCGGCTCTTGAGGCGATTCACTTGACATGGCCTGACACAGATCCCTGTGGGAGCGGGCTTGCCCGCGAAGGCGGAGTATCAGTCGACATCATTGCTGCATGACCCACCGCATTCGCGAGCAAGCCCGCTCCCACAAGGGTATCGCGTACCTATTCGATGCCGACCTGATTGCGCCCGTTGTTCTTGGCCAGGTACAGGCCGCGATCCGCCGCCGAGATCAGCAACCGGCAGTCGCTGCCCGACTCCGGCACCATGGTCGCCAGACCGATGCTGATGGTCAGGCTCGATCCTTCGGCCGGGGCATTGTGCGGAATCTTCAGCGCCGCGACCGTCTGGCGCAGCTTTTCCGCTACCAGCCGTGCCCCGCCCGGCGAGGTGTTGGGCAGCACCAGCGCAAACTCTTCGCCGCCATAACGCGCCGGCAGATCGGACGGCCGGGCGCTGGCCTCGCGGATTGCCGTGGCGACCTTGCGCAAGGCTTCGTCACCTTCGACGTGACCGAAGGTGTCGTTGTAGGACTTGAAGTAATCGACGTCGATCATCAGCAACGACAACTGGCTCTGGTCGCGCAACGAACGACGCCATTCCAGTTCCAGGTATTCGTCGAAGTGCCGGCGGTTGGACAGCCCGGTCAGGCCGTCGGAGTTCATCAGCCGTTGCAGGACGAGGTTGGTGTCGAGCAATTGCTGCTGGCTGACCCGTAACGCGCGGTAGGCCGCGTCCCTTTGCAGCAACGTCATGTAGGAGCGCGAGTGATAGCGAATACGCGCCACCAGCTCGATGTTGTCCGGCAGTTTCACCAGATAATCGTTGGCCCCGGCGGAGAACGCCGCGCTCTTGATCAGCGGGTCTTCCTTGGTCGACAGGACGATGATCGGAATGTCTTTGGTCGCCGGGTGATTGCGGTATTCGCGCACCAGACTCAGGCCGTCGAGGCCGGGCATCACCAGATCCTGCAGGATCACGGTCGGCTTGATCCGCACCGCATGTGCCACGGCAAGATGCGGGTCGGAGCAGAAGTGGAAGTCAATGTTCTCCTCATTCGACAGCCCACGGCGCACGGCTTCGCCGATCATCGCCTGATCGTCCACCAACAACACCATGGCGGCGTTCTCGTCGGTTTTGATGTCATCGATCTGTAAGTCATTCATGGGCGGTCACCTGAGTGCTGCGGGGGCCAGGATTGCGGATGGATGTGTTCATTTAGGGAAAATCTCCAGCAATCGTGGCGCTATCTTTTCCAGTGGACGGATTTCTACGGCCGCGTCGATGGCTGCGGCAGCCTTGGGCATGCCGTACACCGCACTGCTTTGCTGATCCTGCGCGATGGTCAGATAACCCTGTTGACGCATGAGCTTAAGCCCTTGCGCCCCGTCGCGTCCCATCCCTGTCAATAAAACCCCTACTGCGTCACCGTTCCAGTAGTTGGCGACGCTTTCGAAAAACACGTCGATCGAGGGGCGGTAGATCTCGTTGACCGGCTCGGCGGTGTAGGCCAGCGTGCCGTTCTTGAGCAAACGAATATGGTGGTTGGTGCCGGCCAGCAACACCGCGCCGGCCTGCGGCGGTTCGCCTTCGCGGGCCAGACGCACGTCCAGGCCGCTGGCGCTGGCCAGCCATTCGGCCATGCCGGCGGCGAATACCTGATCAACATGCTGCACCAGCACGATGGCCGCCGAAAAGTGGCGCGGCAGGCCCTTGAGCAAGACTTCCAGCGCCGCCGGACCACCGGCCGAAGAGCCGATCGCCACCAGCCGCTGGCGCGAGGCGGTACTGCGCGGTGCCGCAGGAACGGGGCGCGAGCGGGCGGTTTTCTCGCCGATCAGCCAGCCGATATTAAGGATTTTACGCAGCAGTGGCGCCGCCGCTTCCTGAGGGTTGCCACCGCCGATGGCCGGGGTGTCGACCACGTCCAGCGCGCCGTGGCCCATGGCTTCGAACACCCGGTGCACGTTCTGCTGGCGGTCCACGGTGACGATGACGATCGCGCACGGGCTCTCGGCCATGATCCGGCGGGTGGCCTCGACGCCATCCATCACCGGCATGATCAGGTCCATCAGGATCAGGTCCGGGGTGTTTTCCGCGCACAGGCGCACCGCTTCGGCGCCGTTGCTGGCGACCCACACCACCTGATGCGCCGGCTCGAAGGCCAGCGCACGACGCAGGGCTTCCACCGCCAGAGGCATGTCATTGACGATTGCGATCTTCATGCCCGCGCTCCTCCGATGAGCTCAACCACCGCGTCGAGCAGGGCGTCGTCATGAAAACTGGCCTTGGCCAGATAATAGTCGGCGCCGGCGTCCAGTCCACGGCGGCGATCTTCCTCGCGATCCTTGTAGGACACCACCATCACCGGCAACGATTGCAGACGGTTGTCGCGGCGCAGCAGCGAGACCAGTTCGATGCCGTCCATGCGCGGCATGTCAATGTCGGTGATCAGCAGATCGAAGTCCTCGGAGCGCAGGGCGTTCCAGCCGTCCATGCCGTCCACCGCAACGGCCACGTCGTAGCCGCGATTGAGCAGCAGCTTGCGTTGCAGCTCGCGCACGGTCAGCGAGTCGTCGACCACCAGAATCCGTTTGCGCGCGGCTTCCGCGGCCTGATTACCGTGGCGGGCAATGCGCTCCAGACGCCCGGTATTGAGCAGTTTGTCCACCGAACGCAGCATGTCTTCAACATCGACGATCAGCACCACCGAGCCATCGTCGAGCAAGGCCCCGGCGGAAATGTCCTGCACCTTGCCCAGCCGTTCGTCCAGTGGCAGCACCACCAGCGTGCGCTCGCCGATGAAGCGCTCGACCGCCACGCCGTAGATCGCATCACGCTCGCGGATCACCACGACCTTCAGGGTCTCGCCGCTGTTCTGGCTGGCCGGGCGTTGCAACAACTGACTGGCCGCCACCAGCCCGACGTGCCGGCCTTCGTGCCAGAAATGCTGGCGCCCTTCGACCTGCACGATGTCCTCCGGCGCCAGGTCGCACATGCGCTCGATGTGCGCCAGCGGGAAGGCATAGGCCTCGTCGCCGACCTCCACCACCAGGCTGCGCACCACCGACAGGGTCAGCGGCACTTCGAGATAGAAACGACTGCCCTCGCCCGCCGTCTGCTCCAGCACCACCGCACCGCGCAACTGGCGGACCATGTGCTGAACAGCATCGAGACCGACGCCACGACCCGACACTTCGGTGACCTTGTCGCGCAGACTGAAACCCGGCAGAAACAGGAAGGTCAGCAGTTCCTCTTCACTCAACTGGGCGGCGGTTTCCGCGGGCGACAACTGGCGTTCGACGATGCTGCGGCGGACTTTTTCCAGATCCACACCATTGCCGTCGTCGCTCAGTTCCAGCACCAGCAGACCGGCCTGATGCGAGGCGCGCAGACGGATCAGGCCTTCCTCGGGCTTGCCCTTGAGCAGGCGTTCCTGTGGGGTTTCGATGCCGTGATCGACCGCGTTGCGCAGCAGGTGCGTCAGCGGTGCTTCGAGTTTTTCCAGTACATCGCGGTCGACCTGAGTCTTCTCGCCCTCGATCTCCAGCCGCACCTGCTTGCCGAGGCTGCGGCCGAGGTCGCGCACCATCCGCACCTGACCCGACAGCACATCGGCGAACGGCCGCATGCGGCAGGCCAGCGCGGTGTCATAGAGCACTTGCGCACGCTGACTCGCCTGCCAGGCAAACTCGTCGAGTTCGGCGTTTTTCTCTGCCAGCAACTGCTGGGATTCGGCGAGCAAACGTCGCGCGTCTTCCAGCGCCTCTTGAGCTTCAAGGCTCAGGGCGTGTTCCTTGAGATGAACGTTAAGACTTTCCAGCGCCCGCAGGCCGTTGTTCTGCATGCGTTTGAGGCGCTGCATGGTGGCCAGGTGCGGCTTGAGGCGCTGGGTTTCCACCAGGGATTTGCTCGACAGGTCGAGCAGGCTGTTCAGGCGTTCGGCGGTGACCCGCAGCACCCGCTCGCCACCTTCAGTGGTGCGTTTGCTCTTGCGCGGCGCGGGCTCCGGCTCGGTCACCTCGACCGAGACTTCAACCGGCGCTGGCTCAACCACCGGCAGTGGCTGAAGCTGAAACTCGGCCATCGGCGGTGCGCTCTGAGCGGCGGGCACCACGGCCGGTGCCGCCGGGTCGAGCAAACCGCCCATCAACGCCACATAAGCCTCGATGTCCGCCGGTTGCGGGCCGTTGGCCGGGGTGGCGATGCGCATCAGCAAATCGGTGCCCTGCAACAACGCGTCGATATGCTCCGGACGCAGGAACAACCGCCCCTCCTGCGCACTGACCAGGCAATCTTCCATCACGTGGGCGACGCTGACGCCGCTGTCGATGCCGACGATCCGCGCCGCGCCTTTCAACGAGTGCGCCGCGCGCATGCACGATTCGAGCTGATCGGCCTGGGTCGGATTGCGCTCCAGCGCCAGCAGCCCGGCGCTGAGCACCTGGGTCTGGGCTTCGGCTTCGAGGCTGAACAGCTCGAGCAAGGAGGCGTCGCGCATTTGCTCGGGGGTCATGTGAGGCTCCGGGACACGGCGGACAACAGCTGTTCTTCATCCAGCCAACGCAGGCTGCGACCTTTGAAAGGCAACACGCCTCGGGTGTATTTGGCACTGGCCTGTGCGCCGGAACGTGACGCGGCGTCGAGGATTCGCTCGTCGATGGCGTGAATCCCGTCGACTTCGTCAACCGGCACCACCACCGGCCCGCCCTGGGCCGCGATGATCAGCATGCGCGGCATGATCCGCGCGCCGGTCGCCGGGGCTGCGCTGCTGTCGAGATCGAGCAGTTCGACCAGTGACAGGCACGCCACCAGCGCACCGCGCACGTTCGCCACGCCGAGCAAGGCCCGGGAGCGCTGGTGCGGCAGCGAGTGAATCGCCTGCAACGGCGCGACCTCCACCAGACTGCGGGTGGCCAGACCGAGCCATTCTTCGCCGAGGCGGAACATCAGCAGCGAACGGGTCTTCAGCTCGGTCTCGACCTGGATCGCCACCGGATCGCGCTCGTCCTGCTGCAACGCATAGCGGTCGAGCAGGCGCGTGGCGGCGGCGGAATACACCGAGCAATTGCGGCAATGGATGTGCTCATCCAGCAGCGGACAGGACTTGTCGCCGTGGATGCCGATGCGGTTCCAGCAATCGTCGATGGCCCGGGCGTCTTCGTGGGTGACGTTCAAGGTGTCGGACGGGATCATCGTTTACGCTCACTGTCGGCGGTGCGGCCGCTGCGGGCGGCGCGCTCCTGCAATCGTCTGGCGCCGGCCGTGTCGCCCTGGGCCTGCAGCAACGCAGCCAAGTGCATCAAGGCTTCGGGGTGTTGCGGTTCGAGGTAGAGCGCCTTGCGGTAAAAGCCCTGGGCTTCGAGGGCGCTGCCGGCGACATCGCTCAACAGGCCGAGCCAGTAAAACACCTGGGCCACCGGCTCATGGCTGCGCAAATACTGTTCGCACGCAGCCCGGGCCTCTGCGCTTTTGCCTTCGTTGGCCAGGGCGGCGATGTTGGCCAACAAGGTCGTGGCGTCGGGATTTGTGCTTTTAGCCGTCGCGGGCAAAGGCGTCACGCCAGCAAACGGACGGTTGCGCACCGGCGTCGGTGGCGTGCTGCGCAGCGGCTGGCGCACAGGCAACGGCAGCGGAATAGCGGTCGGCATCGGCAACGGTTCGGGCTGCGGTTCGCTGTGACGACTGAAGGCGAACGACTGCGGAATTCCGATCGAACGCATGCCGAGCCGCCCGAGCAGGCTGCCTTCGGCCGGGCCGATAAACAGCACGCCATCGACATGGGTCAGGCGCTTGAGCACGGCAAATACCTGCTGCTGGGTTGGCTGATCGAAATAGATCAGCAAGTTGCGGCAGAACACGAAATCGAACGGCGGCTCGTTGACCAGCAATGACGGATCGAGCACGTTGCCAACATGCAAGCGCACCTGCTCGCGGACGCTTTCACTCACCCGGTAACCTTCGTTCTCGGCAGAAAAATGCCGCTCGCGAAAATCCAGCTCCTGGCCGCGAAACGAGTTCTTGCCGTACAGCGCCCGCCGCGCCTTGTCCACCGACAACGGGCTGACGTCCATGCCATCGACCTTGAACTGATGGGGCTTGAGACCGGCATCGAGCAACGCCATGGCAATCGAATAGGGTTCTTCACCGGTGGAACACGGCAGGCTGAGGATGCGCAGCGCGCGCATGTTGTTCAATTCGCCCAGGCGTTTGCGCGCCAGTTTGCCCAGGGTGGCGAAGGATTCCGGGTAACGGAAAAACCAGGTCTCGGGGACGATCACCGCTTCGATCAGCGCCTGCTGTTCATCCCGCGAGCCTTGCAGGGTCTGCCAGTACTCATCGGCATTCACCGTTTGCGACAGGGTGATGCGCTGGCGCACGGCCCGCTCGATGATCGCCGGCCCGACCGAAGCGACGTCGAGGCCGATGCGTTCCTTGAGAAAGTCGAAGAAGCGCTGGTCGCTGCTCATGGCTGCTCCTCAAGCCGCGCCGGATCCAGCGGCGGTGTCGGGAACAACAGCGTGCGCACCGACTCGTCGAGCAAGTCGTTGACCCGTACCCACTGCACCAGCCCTTGCGCGTCTTCGCGCACCGGGCCCAGGTACGGTGCCTGACGATTGTCGAGGCCGTACGACTGAAACTCATCCGGGTTGCAGCGCAGGGTGTCGGTGGCCTGTTCGAGGATCAGTCCCAACCACTGCGCGGGTTGCGAGTCTTCCGCGCGGTAATGCACCAGCACCAGTCGCGTGCTGGTGCGCGCTTGCGCAGGATGGCCGAAGGTCAGGGCACTGAGGTCGATCACCGGCACCACCGTGCCGCGATAGGCGAACACCCCCGCCACCCAGTGCGGCGCCCGGGCAATCGGCTTCAACGGCAGGCGCGGCAGCACTTCGGCTACTTCCGTGGCGCGCAGGGCGTAGCGTTCGCTGCCGATGCGAAACAGCAGAAACAACGCCTGCTTCGCCACCGGTGCAGCGCTGCGTTTGGCGGTGATTTCGCTCATCAGACTTTGAATCGCGAAACGCCGCTGCGCAGGCCCACGGCCACCTGGCTCAGTTCGTCGATGGCGAAACTGGCCTGACGCAACGACTCGACGGTCTGGCTGCTGGCATCACCCAGCTGCACCAGCGCATGGTTGATCTGCTCGGCGCCGGTGGCCTGGGCCTGCATGCCTTCGTTGACCATCAATACCCGCGGCGCCAGCGCCTGCACCTGATGGATGATCTGCGACAGCTGCTCGCCGACCTGCTGCACTTCAGCCATGCCGCGACGCACTTCCTCGGAGAACTTGTCCATGCCCATCACCCCGGCGGACACCGCCGACTGGATCTCGCGGACCATCTGTTCGATGTCATACGTGGCAACAGCGGTCTGATCCGCCAGACGCCGCACTTCGGTGGCGACCACGGCAAAACCGCGACCGTATTCGCCGGCCTTCTCCGCTTCGATCGCAGCGTTCAGGGACAGCAGGTTGGTCTGGTCGGCGACCTTGACGATGGTCACCACCACCTGATTGATGTTGCCGGCCTTCTCGTTGAGGATCGCCAGTTTGGCGTTCACCAGATCCGCCGCGCCCATCACCGAATGCATGGTGTCTTCCATCCGCGCCAGGCCTTGCTGCCCGGAACCGGCCAGCACCGAGGCCTGATCGGCGGCGGTGGAGACTTCGGTCATCGTGCGTACGAGATCGCGGGAGGTCGCCGCAATTTCGCGAGACGTCGCGCCGATTTCAGTGGTGGTCGCAGCGGTTTCGGTGGCGGTGGCTTGCTGTTGCTTGGAGGTCGCAGCGATCTCGGTCACCGAGGTGGTGACCTGCACCGACGAGCGCTGGGCCTGGGACACCAGCGAGGTGAGCTCGGTCATCATGTCGTTGAAGCCGGTTTCCACGGCGCCGAACTCGTCCTTGCGCTCGAGATTCAAGCGGCTGCTCAGATCGCCGGTGCGCATGATGTCGAGGATCTGCACGATACGGTTCATCGGCGCCATGATCGCGCGCATCAGCAACAGACCACAGAAACCGGCGGCCAGCACCGCCACCACCAGCGACACAAACATGCTGACTTTGGCTGCCGCCACGGCCTCGTCGATGTTGGCCATGGCCTGGTCGGCGACTCTCTTGTTTTCGCTGATGATGTCGTTGAGCTTCATCCGGCCCGAGTACCAGGTCGGAGTCAGTTGCTCGTGGAACAGCTTGACCGCATCCGCTTCCAGATTTCGCTTGTGCAGATCGAGCACCGCATCCTGAATTTTCAGGTAGGCATCGTGATACTTCTCGAACGCCGCGAATTCGAGCTTGTCCTCGTCCGTGACCACCGTGCCACGGTAATTGGCCATCTGTTCCTGAAGCCGGGATTCGAAAGCCTTGTAATCGGCCGCATCTTCACTGCTGACGCCCTGCCCCTCCTTGAGGCCCAGCAGTTCCTGGGTCTGCAGGTAACTGTCGACCCACGCGCCACGAATCATCGAGCTGTAATAGACGCCGGGAATCGCGTCGTCACGGACGCTGTTTTCACTGGCCTCGATCTTCAGCAGCCGCGAATACGAGACGACCACCATCAGCAGCATGATGGCGATAATCACCGCAAAGCTCGCCAAAATGCGTTGGCGCAACGTCCAGTTCTTCACAGTCAGTCCTCGGGGCGGGTCGAAATGCGGGGGAGTATAGCTGAGGGCGGTGTTTCATTTATAAGACGGTTTGCCGCGCTCTAGCCTTCCGGTCATAAAACACGACGGGCTCTGGACAGGGACTTTCAAGGAATCGGAGGGTGGCGTGCCAGTGGCGCAATGGCAAAAAGGGGCGATGGATTGGTCATTTCGGTTTTAGATGATCCGAAGAGGCAGTAGCCATGTGCCATGGTGCGCAACTTCTTGCGCACTTGATTCGCGAAATCGCCGCCTTATTTCGCTACAGCCCCCGGTTACCGTCGCCTGTAGCCGAGTGCGCAACNCAGTACTGCGCAAGAAGTTGCGCACTTTTGCTTTCATCGCTGTTCAAAAAACGCTCAAACCCGCGAGCCAGAGCGGTCAAGTCCCCGGCTCCCGGGGACGTGGCAAAAGCTGGCACGCTCCTTGATAACAGTCAGGCACCCACCGGGCGATTTCGCCTCCCGGGCACCCTAACTTTATCCGCAAGGAGCACCTCCCATGGCAACACCAGCGTACATGTCGGTTACCGGCGAAAAACAAGGCCTGATC
>NZ_JBQEQA010000019.1:123053-125172 GCF_052045815.1 Pseudomonas sp. 22085 | reverse complement strand
CACCTTGCCCAACGACTTCGCACTCGCACCGCTGCCATCCCACAACTCACCCTGCTGGCCAAGGCTCAGCTTGCCGCTGATCACCAACGTGGGCGCGATGGTCGATCCTCCGATCGCAACGGCCGCACCGGTGGCGGTGTTTTCGTTCACACGGGTAATGGTCGGATCAATAACCGCCGTCACATTGAAGGTCCGCGGTGTCGACGATTGTCCGGAGCCGTACAAGGCTTTGGCCGAGAAACTGTGTCCTGTCAGGGACATGTCGGTAATCGTCAGCGTCCAGATGCCGGTCACTAGATCGGCAGTGGACTGGCCTTTGGGTGTCGTGCCATCAAACACCTCGACCCTCTGCCCCTTGGCGGCGCTGCCTTCGAACGTCGCGCTGGTTTCGACGGTGGTTTCACCTTCGCGGATTTCCTCATTGCTTTGAAAGCCCTTGGCCGAGGTGATTTGCGGCTTGTCATCCGCCGCCGTCCCTACGACAAACTCCAACGGATTCGAATAGCTGGTCTTGCCCGTCGCATCCCGAACAATGTGGTAGCGGATACTCAACCGTTTATCGCGACGGGCCTCAAAATGCTGCTGCACAAACGCCGCGTTGAGGGGAAATTTCACGTCTTTACCAGCGCTCAATGAATTGAGAGTCTTTTCGTCCTCGAACAGCAACTTGTCCTGGACATCACGCAGTTGCCAGAACACCACATCTTTGGCTTTGGTGGGATTGTTGACCGGGTTGGGGCAGGTGACTTCGCTGATGCCGTTGGGCAAATCCTTGGGTTCCAGCGCGCCGTCCTTTTCGCCCAGGAGTATTGGCTTGACCAGCTCAAGCTTCGGCTCACCGATGTTCAACGGCGAGGCTGGCGCAGAAGGCCGGCGAACGATTTCGCCGTTCTCGCCTTCGCTGAGCACGTCGTACGACACCACCAGGGTGCCGCCTTCGCCGGGTTTCAGGTACTCGGGGCCTGAAATGATGACGATGAACCCCTCAGGGTCATCGGCCTCCTGCTGGGTCGGAAAGATCCAGGCCAGCTCTGGCTCGAAAACGGTGCCGTCCGCAAGGGTAATGCTCCAGTGGATTTCAATGGCGTTTTCCGGGGTGATCAGCGGATCGTAGGGGATGCGGACGATCACGCTCGGCAAGTCGGGATCAAGCGCACCGCTCACGGCGCTTTCGACGACGGGGGCTGCCAGGCGTGTGGGTTCGCCGAGCATGTTGATGAAGCGGCCTCTGGAGCGCTGAATGATGCTGCCGCCACGTTCCAGGTCGAAGAAAAACACCCCCTGGGTTTTTGCCAGTGCCCGGGCACCGTCGTTGTCCATCAGCACATCGACCACCAGCGGTGGTCTTTTGTTGATGGTCTGGCGGGCTTCGACCTGGATGCGTTCGCCGTCGAGGGTGGTGCCTTGCAAGCGCATGATGATGGTGTCGCCCTGGTTGAAATCGACGGGTGAGGCAGCAAAGACCTGGAGCTTTAATTGCTCTTTACCCAACTGGTCGAGATCGAGTTCGTTCCCGTCAGCCTGCTCAAGAATCGGCGCCTCCAGCCGCGAGTTGCCGGTGTCGACGACGATGCGGGTTTCCTTGCACCAGTCTTCGGAATCGTTGTCTGCAAAATCTCTGACGAAGAATGACACCGCCAGCCCTTCGTTCCCGGAGTCACCCGCCGCGAGGATGACGTCCTTGCCGATGTGGATCACGATAGGGTTCTTCAGTGGATCATTGATTTGCTCTTGAGTAACCGGATCCGACGGCACCATGTTGCCGCCCCAGCTCACCCAGATCACGTCGCCGACGGTGATGTCGGGGTAGGGCAGGCTGGAGCCGCTGCCGGGTTTGGCAGTTATCCGGATGTCCACGCCATTTTCGGCGGTGTCCTTGTCGATACCGTCCTGGACAATTTCCGGCGGACTGAACGCCATGTGCAGGTTGGAATGCCCCTGTCCGGGATCGGTGTCCTGGCCGGCGGGGATTTCCAGTTTGACCACGAGTTT
This sequence comes from Pseudomonas sp. 22085, assembly GCF_052045815.1. Classification (NCBI taxonomy): domain Bacteria; kingdom Pseudomonadati; phylum Pseudomonadota; class Gammaproteobacteria; order Pseudomonadales; family Pseudomonadaceae; genus Pseudomonas; species Pseudomonas sp. 22085. The sequence goes on along the minus strand of NZ_JBQEQA010000019.1, from coordinate 123,180 downwards.
GAACGGTGGCGTAAAAAGTTCTGGTGCCTGGTTGAAGCGCGTCACCCGATAGGCCAGATCCCACGTACCGCTCTGAAAACGGCCCGGTGCGACGAACAAGGTAGCGCGCTGGGTCAGTTCGGCATCC
>NZ_JBQEQA010000019.1:0-123003 GCF_052045815.1 Pseudomonas sp. 22085 | reverse complement strand
GCGACGAACAAGGTAGCGCGCTGGGTCAGTTCGGCATCCTGGGTAACGGTTTGCTGATCGACCACGAGGTTGTTGAGCAACAGCTCAACCTTGTCGGCCAGACTTTTGTTCGACCAGACCGGGATCTGCACTTTCATGCCCAGAGTAGGAAAGTTGAGCAGTGCGGCGGCGCGGTTGATGGCCCATTCTCCGTTCGGCAGCTGCTTGGCGCCGGGAAGGTCTGGGTCGAGCAGTGCGAGCGTGCCGATGGCTTTTTTCGGTTGGACGAGCATGGCGAGAACTCCTGCCGAAGGGTGTGGGCGATGGAGTGATTGAGCGATCAGACGGATGCTTTGGCTACTGTCAGATGTGACAGGTGGGAGAGGATTTTCGACCGACGGTCTCGATCCCATGATGGACAAAAACAGAGTGTTGGAAATGCGCGGAATGAACCACTGTCAGATCTGACAGTGGCGATGAATGGCCATAACCCAGGCGCCGCCTGAAAGAGACTCGGCTTCACACAGCCGGGAAATGAATCCTGAACGCCGCCCCACCCATCGGTGAATCCCCCAGCGTCAATTTCGCGCTGTAGCTCTCGATGATGTCCTTGACCACCGCCAGCCCGATGCCCTGCCCCGGATGCTGGCGGTCCAGGCGTTCGCCGCGTTCGAGAATCCGTGCGCGCTGATCCGGTGGTACGCCGGGGCCGTCGTCTTCGATGCACAGTTCGATTCCGTCCAGACTTTCGCGCACGCTGATGCGCACTTCGCCCAGGCACAGGCGATAGGCGTTTTCCAGCAGGTTGCCCATCATTTCCAGCAAGGCGCCCTGCTCGATCGGCACGTAACAGTGCTCCGGCAGATCGAAGGCGACACGCACGTGCTTGTCGCGGTAGACCTTGTCCAGCGTGTCGCACAGGCTTTGCAGCACCGGGCGCAGGCGCACCTGATGGCGCACCAGACCGCTTTTGCGCAGGCTGGCGCGTTGCAACTGGTAGCCGATCTGCTGGCTCATGCGTTCGATCTGGGTTTGCAGCACCCAGGCCTGATCGCGGTCTTCGGGGCGCTGGGCCATGTCTTCGCTGACGCCTTGCAACACCGCCAGCGGGGTTTTCAGGCTGTGGGCCAGATCGTCGAGGGAGTCGCGGTAACGGCTGCGCTGCTGGCGTTCGCTGTGCAGCAGGCGGTTGAGCGAACCGGTCAGGCGCAGCAATTCGCGCGGGTGTTGTTCGCTGAGGCTTTCGAGGGTTCCGCCTTCGATTTCGTCGAGTTCCTGACTGAGCCGGCGCAAGGCTTTCAGACCCCAGGTCAGGCCGATCCACAGCAGTGCGAGCAGCACCAGCAACGCCGCACCGAACCCGAGGTAGAGGTTTTCTCGCAGGCCTTCGAGGGTGGTTTCGTATTCGCGCACCGGTTGCAGGGCCACGATGCTGAAGGCCGCGCTCTTGCCGCCGAGCAGTTTGACTTCAACGTCGTAGACGAAGAATTCCTGACCGTTGGCTTCACGGATTCGCGCGAACTCGTTGCCGAGGCCGTCGTAGCGCGGCGTGTAGTTGATCTTCTCTTCCTGGGTGCCCTTCGAGCGCCAGACCAAGTGCCCTTCGCGGTCATAGATGTAGCCGAGCAGGCGATTGTCCGTGAGGTTGAAGCGCTCGTCGGGCAACTGTGCCGGCATCATCAAGCGGTTGTTTTCAACCCGTGCGGCGGAGATCAGCGTGGTGACATCGGACGCCAGCCGCTGCTCGATCGAGTCCTGCAGCGCCAGGCTGAACGCGCCCTGCATCGCCGGGAGCAACGCGAGCATGAACAACACCGCCAGAGTGGTGGCGGCGAGCATCAGGCGGACGCGAAGGGAACGGATCAAGTGCAACGCTCATTGAACAGGTAACCGAGGCCGCGCACGGTGTCGATCGGCTTGAACCCGGCCGGGCCTTCGAGCTTGCGGCGCAGACGGCCGACCAGCACTTCGATCACGTTCGGATCGCGCTCGTCGTCATCCGGGTACAGCTGCTCCATCAGCCGATCCTTGGGCACCACTTGCTGGTGATGACGCATGAGGTATTCGAGAATCCGGTATTCGTAGGCGGTCAGCGCCAGCGGTTGCTCGTCGAGGGTCGCCTGCTTGCGATTGAGGTCGAGCAACAGCGGGCCGGCGACAATGGTCGACTGGGTGAAACCGCTGGAGCGGCGCAGCAAGGCATTGAGTCGCGCTTCAAGTTCTTCGAACTGGAACGGCTTGACCAGATAATCGTCAGCCCCGGCTGCCAGACCTTCGACCTTGTCTTGCCAGTTGCCGCGCGCGGTGAGGATCAGGATCGGAAACGTCTTGCCGCCCGAGCGCAGTTGGCGGATCAGGTCGAGGCCACTCATGCCCGGCAAGCCAAGGTCGATCACCGCCAGGTCAAAGTTGAATTGCCCGGTCTGGTACAACGCCTCTTCGGCATTGGCCACGGACTCGACCACGTGACCGCTCTCCGTCAGGCGGGTTTGCAGGTGATGGCGCAACAGCGCTTCATCTTCGACGACCAACAGTTTCATGACGCTCTCCCGGGTAAATCGACAACTCCAAAGGCTTTCGCCTCACATGGCTGCGCCGGGTCNCCGGCGCGGGCCTGACACCAATCGCTTAGAAAGCGTAGTTGGCCGACAGGTAAGTCTGGGCGCTGCTGGTCAAGTCCAGCGAGCCTTGCTTGCTGCCGCCGCTCTCTTTCATCTCGGTGCTCGCGTTGCTGCGCAGGTAACGGTAACCGAGTTCGACCGAGGTGTTCTGCGAGACTTGCTGCAGCACACCGAACTGACCGCCGACTGCGTAACCGATGTCGCTGTCGCGGCTGTAGCCCGGCGAATCCTGGGTCAACTTGGTCAGACCGGCCGTGGCACCGCCGAACAACTTGGTGCTGCCGCCCACCGGGTAGAACAAATCGTAGCTGCCCAGCAGGTTTTCCTGGCGCAGTTTAATGCCATTGTGCGAGCCCGACACGTTGTCGTAGGTGGCGTAGTAGCGACCCTGGCTGTTTTGCTGACCCAGGCGCAGGCCGTAGGTGTTGTTGCCGTCGATGGCCGCAGTGGCGTCCGGGTGGCCGAGGTTGTCGTTCAGGGCGTTGGATTTTTTGATCTTGTCGCTGGTCTGGCCAAAAGTCAGGCCGGCGAAGTTGCTGGTGGTGTCGGCATGGGCCGCGATACTGGCGCTCATTACGGTAAAAGCCAGCAGCAGTTTATTTAAACGAGTCATGGAGTTTCCTCTTTCACAGTGCTGTTTGGTATGGCGCAAGGTTACTGCCCCTCCCCTGTACCGCCCCTGAACGCTCTCTGAACCTGGCCTGAATGAAATGAACTAGTCTGTTTTGACCCTTTATTGTCAGGAGACCCGATCATGCGCCTGCTTCTAACCCTCGCCCTCCTTGTCTTCAGCGGCCTCAGCCAGGCTGCGATCAAGACCGAGGAAATCCCCTATCAGAGTGCTGACGGCACCAAGCTGATCGGTTACTACGCCTACGACGACGCGATCAAGGGCCCGCGCCCCGGCGTGGTGGTGGTGCATGAATGGTGGGGACTGAACGATTACGCCAAGCGTCGCGCCCGGGATCTCGCCGGGCTCGGCTACAGCGCGCTGGCCATCGACATGTACGGTGAAGGCAAGAACACCGAGCACCCGAAAGACGCGATGGCCTTCATGCAAGCCGCCACGCAGAACGCCGATGCAGCGAGCAAGCGCTTTCAGGCCGGGCTGGATCTGTTGAAGAAACAGCCGCAGACCGACAAGGATAAAATCGCCGCCATCGGTTACTGCTTCGGCGGTGGCGTGGTGCTGAATGCGGCGCGTCAGGGTGTGCCACTGGCCGGCGTGGTGAGTTTCCACGGTGCGCTGGCCACCAAGACCCCGGCTGCGCCGGGCAGCGTGAAGGCGAAAATTCTCGTCGAACACGGCGCGCTGGACAGCATGGTCACCCCGGACAACGTCGCGGCGTTCAAGTCGGAAATGGACAAGGCCGGCGCCGACTATCAATTCGTCAGCCTCGACGGTGCCAAGCACGGCTTCAGCAATCCTGACGCGGATCGCCTGAGCCACGGCGACCACGGTGGCCCGGATATCGGCTACAACAAGGCTGCCGATGAAAAATCCTGGTCGGACATGCAGGCGTTCTTCAAGAAAATCTTTGGCTGAACCCCTGTTGCTGATCGTTCCCATGCTCCGCGTGGGAATGCATACAGTGACGCTCTGCGTCACACGGCGAAGGGACGCGGAGCGTCCCGGGCTGAATTCCCACGCAGAGCGTGGGAACGATCATGTCGGCACTATCCAGCCTGAAGACAACCCGGCAAAATGCCGACATGACTGCCAGCCCTTTCCTCCCCGCCTGCTGCACCCCGCTCGATGCCCATTGGCCGCTGCCGAAGGTATTGCCTGACACCGTGCTGTTGAGCACCCATTTCGACCCGTCGCAGCTGCTCGGCGATGACTTCCGCCGCAGCGCCATCGAGCCACCACCGAGCATTCAGCGTTCAGTGGCCAAGCGTCAGGCGGAATTTCTTGCCGGGCGGATTTGTGCACGGGCGGCGTTGCAGCAGCTGGAAGGCTCGAGCATTGTTCCGGCGATCGGCGAGGATCGCGCGCCCATTTGGCCGGCACACATCTGCGGCTCGATCACCCACAGCACCGGCCGCGCGGCGGCGATTGTCGCCAACAGACAGCACTGGCGCGGGCTGGGCATGGATCTGGAAAACCTGCTCAACGCCGAACGCGCCGAACGACTGGCCGGAGAGATCCTGACCCCACCGGAAATGCAGCGCATGGCCGCCGGCTCCCGGGATCAGATCGCGTTGTGGGTGACCCTGACCTTTTCGGTGAAAGAAAGCCTGTTCAAGGCGCTGTACCCGATCGTGCAGCAGCGCTTCTACTTCGAACACGCCGAAGTGCTGGAATGGAATGAACAGGGTCAGGTGCGGCTGCGGCTGCTGACGGATCTGTCCAGTGAATGGCGCAACGGCACGGAACTGGACGCTCAGTTCAGTGTGCAGGACGGGCAGTTGCTGAGTCTGGTCAGCATCCCTGCCTGAAGTTTTTTAGCGCCGCTCCTGATTCCTCGGCCAACTCAGACTGAAACACGCGCCGCCCAGACTTTTGCTCTTGCCGATCAGCGCCCGGCCGTCGTGCCAGTGGATGATCCGCCGCACGATCGACAGGCCCAGCCCGTGTCCGCCGGACGCCCGGGTGCGACTGTCGTCCAGGCGCAGGAACGGCGTGAAGATTTTCTCCCAGGCGGTTTCCGGCACACCGGGGCCGTCGTCCTCGACATCCACCCGGCAACGCATCTGCCCGACCTGATAACTGACCGTGACCTTCGAACGCGCATGGCGCATGGCGTTGCCCACCAGATTCTGCAAGGCGCGGTGCAGGTAACGCGGCTCGGCCTCGACCCACGCGTCATCGCAATCCGCCGCCGACAGGCACAGACCGCGTTGCACCGTGACTTCGGCACGCAGAGGCGCCAGCTCTTCGATCACCTGATTGACCAGCGCATCCAGATCGATGCGCTGGAAGGTCAGCGCCGGTGAGCCCTGCTCCAGCCGGGCGTACGTGAGCATTTCGTCGACCAGCTTGTCGAGGTCCTCGATGTCGTGGTCCATGCCCTCGCGGTATTTTTCCAGCGCCTGCGGGGTGGTGGCCGAGCCGATCATCTCCAGCCCGAAACGCAGGCGCGCCACCGGCGTGCGCAGTTCGTGGGACACCGCGCGCACCAGTTCACGCTGAATGGCGAGCAACTGCTGCAAGTGCTCGGCCATGCCGTTGAACGCTGCCGCCAGCTTGCCCACCGAGTCGGCACCGCGGGCCGGCACCCGGGTTTCCAGGCTGCCTTTGGCGATGCGCGTGGCAGCCGCTTCGAGCCCGCGCAAACGCCGTTCGAGCTGGCGCACCAATAAATAGACGATCAGGCCGATCAGGGTCAGGCCAAGTGCGGCAATCAGCACCAGCCATTCCGGCGGGTACGGGTTCATCTGATACAGCGGCCCGATTTCCAGTACCCACGGCGTGCCGACCATCCCGGCGAACACCCGGATCGAATCGCCGCCCTTGCCCAGCGCCATCACCGTATCGCCTTCGGATACCCGACGGCTCTGGTCTTCGTCCATGTCCGCGTCGCTGACGGTGACCAGCCGCAAATCAAAGCCAAAGCCTTTTTCTTCCTTCAATTGCGCCAGGCGTTTGGGTTGCTCGCCCACCGGCACCCGCACCAGCTCATCGGCTAACAGGTAAATGGTCGCCCGGGCCAGTTGCTCGCTGATTTGCTGGACCTCGCCCACCAGCACGAGCTGCTCCTTGTCGCTGACCATCCGGTAGACCTTGGCCGCATGCGGCCCGGTCTGCTCCACCAGGGCCTGGCCGCGCTGCACGCGAGTGCGCTGGGTGAGGTCGAGATCGGTCTGAGCAAAGGTTTTCAATGCCAGCGGAATTCCGAGCAGCCGCTCCCACACCAGCAAGGCGCGATGGCGCTCGGTTTCGTTCATCGGTTGCAGGTTGTCGGCCATCAGCGAAAACGTGCCGTGGGCCAGACGCTCGCGGTATTGTTCGCTGCGCACCTGGTTGAGCAGGTGCAGCGCCAGCACGCCGAGTACCGCCACCAGAATCAGCGCCGCGCACATGCCGCCATAGATGCGCAGGAAGATCGAATTCACAGCGGCAGTTCTGCGCAGGCTTCCGGCACGAACAGGTAGCCTTTGCTGCGCACGGTCTTGATCAGGCGCGGGTGATCGGGGTCATCGCCGATCTTCGGGCGGATGCGCGAGATGCGCACATCGATCGAACGGTCCTGGCCGTCGTAGCCGATACCGCGCAACGCGGTGAATATTTCTTCCCGGGACAGGATGCGCCCGGCGTTGGACACCAGCAGCCAGAGCAGATCGAATTCGGCACTGGTCAGCTCGATACCGCTGTCGCTCAGCCAGGCTTCGCGCAAGGCGTTGTCCACCACCAGCGGGCCGAATTGCAGCCGACGCGGATTGCCTGCCGGCGCCTCCGGTGTGTCACTGCGTCGCAGCAACGCCTGGATGCGCGCCAGCAGCAGCCGTGGGCGCACCGGTTTGCAGACATAGTCGTCGGCGCCGAGGTCGAGGCCGAGGATGTGGTCAGCGTCATCGGTACGCGCGGTGAGCATCAGGATCGGCCCGTCGTAGCGGTCGCGCACCTTGCGACAGATGCTCAGGCCGTCTTCGCCGGGGAGCATCAGGTCGAGGATCACCAGATCCGGCTGCTCCTTGATGATCCGCGCCGCCGCCAGTGCACCGTTGCCTTCGATTTCCACGCGCAATCCGTTGGCTTGCAGGTATTCGCGGGTCAGTTCGGCCAGTCGCTGGTCGTCCTCGACTATCAATACCTGCCAGGCTTCTTGCTCCACGGGTGACCTCTGCTTGCCGATGCTGCCTATAAAGGAAGGATCCTCCCGTCTTTTTGTCATCTTTAAGGAGGATAAGAATGCGTGCGCATGGGCCGATTGTATAAACGGCGTACAGCCAGAACACAAGTCGGTAAATGCGTTCGGACAAGGCGGATTTTTGTGATAGGGTTCGCGCCCTTAAAAATCCGCTGAAGCGTTTTTCCCGACTGAAAAACAGTGACAAACGGTCTAGCTCAGCAGGTTAGCGGCCTACACGGGAATTCCTGGTTTCTTACACAATTTACGCACAGGTTTATCCACAGCTCGTACGTTGCAAGCCCCCTCGAAACGCATTATCTTGTAGCACGGCGCAAAGAGACCCCCTACATATAGGGTTTTCCGTTCTAGAGCCCAACCACATTTCAGACCTGAAACTCAAGTGCTTTATTGCCGGTTTCCGGTTGAACCAAGCAAGTTTTTCAAAGCCCAAACCGCACTTGCGGATGGCACCGTTTTTCAGGTTGGCAACGACCGGAACGGTACGGGTGTTGCAGTCGTTACTGTCACCCTGGAAGTAACCCGGCTCGAGCCTTGGCTCGCGGCCGAAAACTTCGGCAAGGATGCGGCGTCATTAGCCTTTTTCCTACTGATCCGAAGTTGTTATGCCCGACGCCCGTCGGTTGTAGTGCTTCGGACCAGAACGGTGAGCACCATGATGGTGCCCAAACAAACATAGAGAATGTGGAGATCCCCCCCCATGCAAACCGACACAACTCGCGAGAACCCGCAGGGCACCTTGCCGCAGGCCGCCGATTCGAATTCGGATCTGGCTGCCACCGCGCCTGGTCAACTGCGCGTGATCAAGCGTAATGGCACTGTCGTTCCTTACACCGATGACAAGATCACCGTCGCTATCACCAAAGCGTTTCTCGCAGTTGAGGGCGGCACCGCTGCCGCTTCGTCGCGAATCCACGACACCGTTGCCCGCCTGACCGAACAGGTCACCGCGACCTTCAAGCGTCGCATGCCATCGGGCGGCACCATCCACATCGAAGAAATCCAGGACCAGGTCGAACTGGCCCTGATGCGTGCCGGCGAGCAGAAAGTGGCTCGCGACTACGTGATCTACCGCGATGCCCGCTCCAAGGAACGCGCCACCCGCACCACCGCCGAAGCTCCGGTACAGGCGCACCCGTCGATCCGCATCACCCGCGCCGACGGCAGCCTCGCGCCGCTGGACATGGGCCGCCTGAACACCATCGTCACCGAAGCCTGCGAAGGTCTGGCCGAAGTCGACGGCGACCTGATCCAGCGTGAAACCCTGAAGAACCTGTACGACGGCGTGGCCCTGAACGACGTCAACACCGCTCTGGTAATGACCGCCCGTACCCTGGTCGAGCGCGAGCCGAACTACTCGTTCGTGACCGCCCGCCTGCTGATGGACACCCTGCGCGCCGAAGGCCTGGGCTTCCTGGGCGTGGCCGAGAGCGCCACTCACCACGAAATGGCCGACCTGTACGCCAAGGCACTGCCGGCCTACGTCGCCAAAGGTATCGAGTTCGAACTGCTGAACCCTGTGCTGGCTTCCTTCGACCTGGAAAAACTGGGCAAGGCGATCAACCACGAGCGCGACCAGCAATTCACCTACCTCGGCCTGCAGACCCTGTACGACCGTTACTTCATCCACAAGGATGGCGTGCGTTTCGAACTGCCGCAGATCTTCTTCATGCGCGTGGCCATGGGCCTGGCCATCGAAGAGAAGCAGAAAGAAGACCGTGCGATCGAGTTCTACAACCTGCTGTCCTCGTTCGACTACATGGCATCGACCCCGACCCTGTTCAACGCCGGTACCCTGCGTCCTCAACTGTCGAGCTGCTACCTGACCACCGTGCCGGATGACCTGTCGGGCATCTACCACGCGATCCACGACAACGCCATGCTGTCGAAATTCGCCGGTGGTCTGGGCAACGACTGGACCCCGGTTCGTGCGCTGGGTTCGTACATCAAGGGCACCAACGGCAAGTCGCAAGGCGTGGTTCCGTTCCTGAAAGTAGTGAACGACACCGCCGTCGCCGTTAACCAGGGTGGCAAGCGCAAAGGCGCTGTGTGTGCCTACCTGGAAACCTGGCACATGGACATCGAAGAGTTCATCGAGCTGCGCAAGAACACCGGTGATGACCGTCGTCGTACCCACGACATGAACACCGCCAACTGGATTCCTGACCTGTTCATGAAGCGCGTCTTCGATGACGGCAAGTGGACCCTGTTCTCGCCATCCGAAGTTCCGGACCTGCACGACCTGACCGGCAAGGCCTTCGAAGAGCGCTACGAGTACTACGAAGCCCTGACCGAATACCCGGGCAAGATCAAGCTGTTCAAGACCATCCAGGCCAAAGACCTGTGGCGCAAGATGCTGTCCATGCTGTTCGAAACCGGCCACCCATGGCTGACTTTCAAGGATCCGTGCAACCTGCGCAGCCCGCAGCAGCACGTCGGCGTTGTTCACAGCTCGAACCTGTGCACCGAGATCACCCTGAACACCAACAAGGACGAGATCGCGGTCTGCAACCTGGGCTCGATCAACCTGCCGAACCACATCGTCGACGGCAAGCTGGACACCGCCAAGCTCAAGCGCACCATCGACGTCGCCGTGCGCATGCTCGACAACGTGATCGACATCAACTACTACTCGGTACCGCAGGCGAAGAACTCCAACTTCCGCCACCGTCCGGTCGGTCTGGGCATCATGGGCTTCCAGGACGCGCTGTACCTGCAGCACATCCCTTACGGTTCCGACGCTGCCGTCGAGTTCGCCGACAAGTCGATGGAAGCGGTCAGCTACTACGCAATCCAGGCGTCCTGCGACCTGGCCGACGAGCGCGGCTCGTACGAGACCTTCAAGGGTTCGCTGTGGTCCAAAGGCGTACTGCCACTGGACTCGCAACAGATCCTGATCGAAGCACGTGGCCAGAAGTACATCGACGTCGACCTGACCGAGTCCCTGGACTGGGCACCGGTTCGCGCCCGTGTACAGAAAGGCATCCGTAACTCGAACATCATGGCCATCGCACCGACCGCGACCATCGCCAACATCACCGGCGTATCGCAGTCGATCGAACCGACCTACCAGAACCTCTACGTGAAATCGAACCTGTCGGGCGAATTCACCGTGATCAACCCGTACCTGGTTCGCGACCTGAAGGCTCGCGGTCTGTGGGATTCGGTCATGATCAACGACCTGAAGTACTACGACGGTTCGGTTCAGCAGATCGAGCGCATCCCGCAAGAACTCAAAGAGCTCTACGCGACCGCGTTCGAAGTGGACACCAAGTGGATCGTTGACGCCGCCAGCCGTCGTCAGAAGTGGATCGACCAGGCCCAGTCGCTGAACCTGTACATCGCTGGTGCATCGGGCAAGAAACTGGACGTGACCTACCGCATGGCCTGGTACCGTGGCCTGAAAACCACCTACTACCTCCGTGCCCTGGCCGCGACCAGCACCGAGAAGTCGACCATCAACACCGGCAAGCTGAACGCTGTATCCAGCGGCGGCAACCACGGCGACGACTCGGTCCTGGCAGCCCCTGCCGGCCCGGCTCCAGTGCCAAAGGCTTGCGCCATCGACGAGCCGGATTGCGAAGCTTGCCAATAAGCTGAGCTGAATCAGGCGTTGCGAAACGCCTGATCCGAGAAACCCCCGATAGACTTCTGGTTTGTCGGGGGTTTTCTTTTGCCCGCGCAAAAAGCAAAAGCAAAAGCCCCCTCACCCTAGCCCTCCCGAAACGTCGGACCGCCCAGAGGGAGAGGGAACTGACCGAGGTGTTTGGGGGAGGTACGCCGACGTGAAAGACCGAGCTGAACTCAAGCCTTAAAAAGCAAACATCCCGCGCCTGCCTTTGCCTTTGCCTTTGCCTTTGCCTTTGCCTTTGCCTTTGCCTTTGCCTTTGCCTTTGCCTTTGCCTCCACCACTCAACACGATGAGCGTTAGCTCGAGTACCGCTTTTGACATGCCGGCCCCATCGGAAGGCTGAGTGGAGGGATTTATCCGGGGGTGGGAGCGCAGCGACCGTGCGGCGCAGCCGCATGCATCGAGAGGAGGTGCAGCGAAGCAAACCGTAGGCGATGCCCCCGGATGAATCCCGTAACGAAGGAACACCGAGCCAAAGCGAGGTGCCGAACGCCGGGGCCCAGCGTTTTGGTTCCTTTTGGGCGTTTGCAAAAGGGACTCGCCGTAAGGGCGAAACCGCCAGCGGCAACACCCGCAGAAACGGATAAACACTCCAAACCGCAGCCAAAAAAAAGCCCCTCAAAAAGAGGGGCTCCCGTACAAAACCAAACCCAGAATCAGGTCATCTGAATAATGGTCTGCATAATGGTGCTCTGAGTCGAAATGGTCTTGGCATTCGCCTGATAGTTACTCTGCCCCTTGATCAGGTCCACCAGCTCATTGGTCAGGTTAACGTTGGACTCTTCCAGCGAGTTCGAAACAACCGAACCCAGCGTACCGGTTTCCGGTGCATCGTAGCCCGGGATACCCGAAGCGAAGGTTTCTTTCCAGCTGGTACCACCGATCGGCTGCAAGCCCTGCTCGTTGGTGAAGCTGGCCAGCGCAACCTGGCCGATAGCCTTGCTCTGGTTGTTGCTGAAGTTGGCGAACAGCGTACCGGTACCGTCGATCGTCAGGTTGGTGATCTGGCCAGTGGCATAACCATCCTGCGTCGGGATCGAACGCGCGGTGTCAGCGTTGTATTGAGTGGTCTTGGCCATCGAAATGGTAATGCCGGCCGGGTTAGCCGAAGCACCGTTGGCCGTCCACACACCGTTGGTGACAGTGCCCGGTACCCAGCCAGTGAGCTTCAGGTCGCTGCTGATCACGGCAGGCGGAGTGCTGACCTGAGTCAGCTTGCCAGTGGAGTCAAAGGTCATGGTCGACGCGACAGGCGCAGTGACTTTCGGATCGCTGCCGGTAGCATCCGGGTTGCGACCGTCCACCAGGGTGTAGACCTTCCAGGTGTTGGCGCCGGTCTTCACCATGTACTGATCCATGACATGGGAGTTGCCCTGGCTGTCATAGATCGGAGTGCTGAACGACTTGGTGTAGGTCGCGAGGTTGGTCGGGTCGAACTTGCCGGCCACTGCTGTGTCGTCGATCACCGGAGCCGTCGAGTTCAGATTGATGGTCGAAGTCACCAGCGAGGTAGACTTCGGCGCCAGGTTCGAGGTGTCGATCTTCAGATCGGTCAACACGCCGTTGATGATCTTGCCGTTGGAATCCACACCGTAGCCTTGCAGACGCGAGGTGTAGTCGGTGTTGGTAATGAAGCCGTCCTTGTCGACCTTGAACGTACCGGCACGGGTGTAGGAGATCGAACCGTTGTTGCTCAGGGTGAAGAAGCCCGAACCGTTGATCCCCATATCCAGCACGTTGCCGGTGTTGTTGATGTCGCCTTGGGTGAACTGCTGGGAAACGTTGGCCAGACGCACGCCGTTACCAATGACCTTGCTGCCGCTGCCCAGGCGAGTCGCCGAGTAGACGTCTTCGAATTCTGCACGGGACGATTTGAAACCGGCGGTCGCAACGTTGGCGATGTTGTTGCCGGTCACGTCCAGTTGCTTGTTGGCTGCATAGAGACCGCTAAGGCCGATATTGAAAGACATATTCCACTCCTTTGTGCCGGTTAGTCGGCTCTATATACCAATGGTTTGTACTTTGGACAGGGCGACCGTGCCCTTGCCGGACAGGTTGAGCATCAGCTCGCCGCCGGTCTGGCTGATGGTCACGCTGGTGACCGTGGCGGGCAGGTAGGTCGCCAGGTCGGTCGCGGTGCCGTTGATCGAGGCGTTGGCCTTGACGGTGTAGGTACCGGTTTTCACCAGGTTGCCGTCCTTGTCCTTGCCGTCCCAGGTGAAGCTCGCATTGCCGGCGGCGCGGCTGCCCAGGTCAATGGTGCGAATGGCGGTGCCGCTGCTGTCGGTGATGGTGACTGTACCGCCGGCAATCGACGACGGAACGGTGACCGAACCGGTCATGCCTTTGCTCGGATCGTCCAGCTGAACCGTGTTGGTCTGCACAATCACATTGCGACCCACCAACGACGACGCCTGCAACGCTTGCGACGAGTTGTAGTTGCCGGCCAGCGAACTGACGGTGCTGTTGAGGGTGGTGATCCCCTCGAGGCTGCTGAACTGCGCCAACTGGGCAACGAATGCGCTGTTGTCCTGCGGGTCCAGCGGGTTCTGGTTCTTCAGCTGGGTCACCAGCAGTTGCAGGAACGCGTCCTTGCCCAGGGCCTGGCCGCCGGTCGAGCTGTTGGTGGCCGAAGCGATGCCGCCGGTGGTGGTGCTACTGGTCTTCTTCGAAGAGTTGGCCAGTATGTCGTTCATCGTCAGGCTGCTGGTGGTATCGGTAACACTCATGGCAGTCGCCCCTTATCACTGACCGAGGGTCAGTACCTTCTGCATCATGGTCTTGGCGGTGTTCATCATTTCGGCGTTGGTCTGGAATGACCGGCTCGCGGAAATCATGTCAGCCATTTCTTCCACCACGTTGACGTTCGGGTAGTAGACGTAGCCCTTGGCGTCGGCCGCCGGATGATTCGGCTCGTAGCGCGCTTCGAGGTTGCTCTGGTCTTCGACCACACCCATGACCTGCACGCCCTGACCGGCTGCGTCCTGGTTCTGGAACAGCGAATTGCTGCCGCCGCTCTGGCCGCCCTGGAACATGGTGGCGAACACCGGGTGACGGGCACGATAAGTCTGGTCGATGCTCGACGAGACGGTCTCGGCGTTGGCGATGTTCGAGGCCACGGTGTTGAGACGGGTGGTCTGGGCGCTCATGCCGCTGCCGGCAATGTTGAAAACGCTGGACAGGGACATGGATTACTCTCCGCGCAGGGCTGACACCAGCCCTTTGAATTTGCTGTTGAGCAGGGTGAAGCTGGCCTGGAAGCCGACCGCGTTTTCCGCGTAGTTCGACTGTTCCAGTTGGGCATCCACGGTGTTCTGGTCGATCGACGGCTGCATCGGCGTGCGATACATCAGCGACTCGTCGCCATTGCCCAGGCCTTCAGCTTCGATGTGACGGCTGTTGGTCATGTTCAGGGCGATGGTGCCGTTGGCGTTCTTCTGGCTCTGTGCTTCGAGCACTTTGGAGAACTCCAGATCCCGCGCCTTGTAATTCGGGGTGTCGGCGTTGGCGATGTTGTTGGCCAGCACTTCGGCACGCTGGGCGCGGAAGCCCAAAGCCTTTTCGTGAATGCCGAGCGCTTTATCGAAGCTGATGCTCATGTCGGGAACCTTCAGGTGACCGGATTTTTCGTAACAGGGGTATAGCAAGCGTCGTGCCAGTTTTAGAAAGCCCCGGATTACGGGGCTTTGCACGGAACCGGCAACGCGGCGATGCCAGAAAAGCGGCAACCGGTTTCCGCCGGATGCCGCTTTTCTGCCGCCTGCCACCGGCAAAACCTTCAGGCATAAAAAAACGGGAGCCCCTGAGGACTCCCGTTTCTTGTGTCGCCGGTGTTTCACTTCGCCTGGTAGATGATCCCCGGGCTGCACTGAACCATCTGGTAATGATCCGGCAGACCGTTCAGCGCTTCCGAAGCGCCAAGGAACAGATATCCGCCCGGCTTCAGCGTGCTGTGGATGCGCAACAGGATGTCTTTCTTCACCTCGGCGGAGAAGTAGATCAGCACGTTGCGGCAGAACACGATGTCGAACTTGCCAAGGCTTGCGTAGCTGTCGAGCAGGTTGAACGAGCGGAACTCCACCCGGTTCTTGATCGGCGCCTTGATCACCCAGCGCCCCGGCCCTTTCGGGTCGAAGTAACGCTGCAGACGATCGGCGGACAAGCCACGGCCAATCGCCAGGCTGTCGTACTCGCCGGTCTTGCAGTTGGTCAGCATGCTGCCGGACAGATCAGTGGCGACGATCTGCACGCCCATCTTCAACTGGCCGATGTTGGTCCGCTCGAACTCGTCGATCGACATCGACAGTGAATAGGGTTCCTGACCCGACGAGCAGGCCGCCGACCAGATCCGCAGACGCTGATTGGGAGCGGCCTTGATCGCTTCGGGCAGCACCTTGTTCTTCAAGACTTCAAACGGATAGGTGTCGCGAAACCACAGGGTTTCGTTGGTCGTCATGGCATCGACCACCTGCTCGCGCAAACCGCTGCGCGGCTGGGTCTGGATGCGCTGTACCAGCTCACCCAGGGACTTGATGCCTTGCTGCTCCATCAGTTTGTTGAGACGGCTCGACACCAGATATTGCTTGTTTTCACCGAGCAAAATGCCACAGGCTTTTTCCAGGAAGACCCGGAACTGTTCGAAATCCAAATTACCCGTAGACAAATGATGCCGCCTCTTAAATCGTGTTGAACGCCGAGGGCAGAAGGCCCTTAGCTGATATCTGCTGCTTTGATCCGGTCGACTACCCGGGATGCCAGGTCATCAGGACGGAACTTGGCCAGGAAGTCATCGGCACCGACTTTCTTGACCATCGCCTGATTGAACACACCCGACAACGAAGTATGCAGGATGATATGAAGCTTTTGCATGCGAGGGTCGCTGCGGATCTCGGCCGTCAGGGTATACCCGTCCATCTCCGGCATTTCGATGTCGGAGATCATCATCAGGAACTCTTCTTCCGGCCTCTTGCCCTCGTCGACCAGCTTGCGCAGGTAATCCAGCGCCTGCCTGCCGTCGTTCAACGCCACCACTTCGACGCCGACCGTCTGCAGGCAACGCGTCACCTGCTTGCGCGCCACCGACGAGTCATCGACCGTCAGCACCCGCAGCGACAACGCCTTGCTCTGGGTCTCGACATCCACCACGCCGACCGAAATCGCTTCCGGCGTCGGCGCGACTTCCGCCAGCACCTTCTCGACGTCGATGATTTCGACTAACTGATTGTCGACCCGAGTCACAGCGGTCAGGTAATGATCGCGTCCGGTACCCTTGGGCGGCGGATGAATCTCTTCCCAGTTCATGTTCACGATACGTTCCACCGAGCGCACCAGGAAACCCTGGGTCTTGGTGTTGTATTCCGTGATGATCACGAACGGACTGTTCTTGTCTTTCAAAGCACCGGAGCCGGTCGCCATCGCCAGATCAAGGATCGGAATGGTCGCCCCCCGGATATTCGCCACCCCGCACACGACAGGACTGGACTTGGGCATCAGCGTCAGTTGCGGGCACTGCAGCACTTCCCGAACCTTGAACACGTTGATCCCGTAGAGCTGCTGGCCGTCGAGACGGAACAACAACAGCTCCAGGCGATTCTGCCCCACCAGTTGCGTGCGCTGGTTCACCGAATCCATTACACCAGCCATGCCCAGACTCCTACACCAACGCCAAGTGTTGTTGCGACGCACATTCATTGCTAAACGGCACGGCGCTTGCTTTTTAACTCGTATGAACGCTCAAACGACATTTTTCCGACGCCTGACATCTCCCCTCCGCAGAGGGCTTTGCGCCATGTCCGCCGTTTGCCTGTTTTTCGCTGGCAGCCCTGCCATTGCTGATGCGGTTACCTTGCCTGACATGCTTATCGGCGTCACTCAGGGCTTTCTTGAATTCACCGTAGAAGACTATCTGGCTACCAGTCAAACGGAAGGCCGTTATGAAATCGAGGTCAACCAGCTCGATCCGCGCATGCGCATGCCTATGTGCGACAAGGAATTGACAGCGACACTGGAGAGTCCGGCACGTCCTTTGGGCCGTGTCACGGTGAAGGTCCGCTGCGAAGGCGCCTCCCCCTGGACGGTGTTCGTGCCCGCTCAAGTCCGCCTGTTTCGCGAGATTGTCACCACCACGCGGCCACTCAAGCGCGCCGGCATCATCGAGCCGCAGGACGTGACCTTGCGCGAGCGCGACGTCAGCACGATCAACCAGGGTTTCCTGACGTCGGTGGATGAAGCCATCGGACAGAAATTGACCCGACCAACGGTCGCCGATCAAGTCATTACCCTGGTGCATCTGGAACAGGCGGAAGTGGTTCGCAAGGGCGACCAGGTGGTGATCACCGCCCGCAGTGGCACCCTCGCCGTGCGCATGCCGGGTGAAGCCCTGGCCAACGGCGGCCTCAAGGAACAGATTCGCGTGAAAAACCTCAATTCCCAGCGGGTCATCAAAGCGCAGGTTGTGGCGCCTGGCCAGGTGGAAGTGGCGATGTGACCGCAGGCGTGAGCGGGAATATGAGCGGATATTTGAAAAGCCCCTGAGCGTTTGGCAGAAAACTGGCGCTGACCCGAGCTGTTCCCTAAACTGTGCCGCAGCAGGATCTGCAACGGCGCATGCAAGCTCATTGCTAAATGAGCCTAAAGTTTTCCAGGGGATGGCCGAGAACATGGCAAGCGTCCAAATTCCCAGAGGTTTTTAACATGGTCATCGATTTCAGCCGTTTGAACAGCTCCTCGTCACTTACGGGCAGTACACGTACCAGCAACGCCAAGGAAACCGCCGAAACCGGCACCTCCGCGCCGCTGAATACCCCGGCCGAACAGGCCAGTACCGCAAAAAGCGGGGAATCGGTACACCTCAGCAATGAGGCTCAACAGTTGCAGAAGGTCACTGACAAGCTGCGCGATCAGCCTGCCGTCGACAAAGCCCGTGTGGCCGAATTGAAAGCAGCGATTGCCGATGGCAGCTATAAAGTCGACAGCAACCGTGTAGCCAGCAAACTGCTCAACTTCGAAGCCCAGCGCTAGGCCTCGGTCTGCGCCAGGCTTTTGGACGCTTAAAACCCAAGGCCAGCCATGCACGACACTAATTTATTGCAACTGATCATCGACGACTTTGCTCCAGCTCAACAATTGCTGGAGTTACTGCAAACCGAGTCCCTCGCCTTGCACGGTCGCGACATGCCTCTGCTGGAAGAAATTCTGGCGAACAAGCAGGCATTGATCATTCTGCTCGAACAGCATGGCCGCAAACGCAGCGAAATTCTCGCCAGCCTCAACCTGTCGATCGACCGCGCCGGCCTGGAACAACTGGCCAGCCAGTCGAGCATCGGCGACCAGTTGCTGAGCCAGAGCGATGTCCTGACCGACCTGATCGCCCAGTGCCAGGCAGCGAATGCCAGGAATGGCCAATCGATCGTCATGCAGCAGGCCGCCACGGCCAATCAGCTGAAAATCCTCACCGGCGGCGAGCCTCCCGCGCTCTACGATGCCAGTGGCACCTTCTCCAAACTGCAGAAACCACGCGCGCTCAGCCAGGCGTGATGCTTTCTTCCATGCTTGCGCCCTATCAACGTGCGAAACATGCTGGCAAAATACTGGCCAGCCGTAGTCAAATTTTGTCTGGAGATTGATTTAACGTGTCCAACGATGACGCTCCGCAGCCCCCAAAGGTGCTCACCACGCCCCTGGAGATCTCCAGCAACCTGCGCCAGCTGCAAGAGAGCCATGATCCTCTGATCATCACCTTCCACGAGCGCAGCCAGCGGTTCCAGAGCTACCTGATCAAGGTTGACCGGGAAGCCGCCACGATTGCCCTGGACGAGATGATCCCGCGCGATGGCGAACGCTTCCTGCTCGCCGGTGAGCCGTTCAAGGTCGAAGGTTTCCATGACGGCGTGCGCATTGCCTGGGAATGCAACGGTACGCTGGACATCAAGGACTCCGACGGTGACCGCTTTTATATTGGCGAGATGCCAACCGAAGTGGTTTATCACCAGCGCCGCAATGCCTTCCGAGCCGCTTTGAAACTGACCGACCTTGTCAGCGTCGAACTGGGTGGCGAAAAGCTCAAGTCGCCTATCGGCGGCAAACTGCTGGATATCTCTGCCACCGGTTGCAAGCTGCGTTTCGAAGGCGACATCACCGACCGCCTGCAACTGGGCCAGGTCTATGATCGCCTGATCGCCGCGCCGTTGTTCGGCAACCAGCCAACCTCGGTCGAACTGCGTTACCTGCACTTCGAAGAAAAACTCAACATCACCTTCGCCGGCCTGCGCTTTCACAACATCAGCGGCCCGGCGGCCCGCAACGTCGAGCGTTTCGTTTATCAACTGCAACGCGAAGCGCGTCGGTTCGATAAAGACGACCTCTGATCGGCAAGCATAAAAAACGGGCAGTCACTGCGGTGACTGCCCGTTTTTTTATGCCCGAATCAAGGCCTGGCGGTGCTGATGTCCGGCCCCTCGCCCTCGACTGTCGAGTCGGTTGGCGCGACAGGTTCTGGCTCAGGCTCAGGCTCTGGAGCGACCGTATTCTGCATCTGCTCCTGCACCACTTGCTCATCGACCCGCGGGTCAAGCGCCGCCACCAGCGGTGAACTGGACATGCTGTCCGGCATCGCCACGTGATGCAGCGGCGCATCGTCGACCTGGTGCAGATTGGTCACGGCTTTCGGCCGGATCCGCCACACCAGCACCAGCGCGAAAAAGGTGAAGAATGCATACAGACTCTGCGGCCCGAACAGCTTCATCAACACCCCCGCCGCCAGCGGGCCGACGCTGGCACCCACGCCGTACGTGACCAGCAACATCGCCGTCAGCGACACCCGGCGCTCGCCTTCGACGTGATCGTTAGAGAACGCCACCGCCAACGGATACAGACAAAACTGCACCAGCGAACACAAGAAGCCGACCACGAACAACACCTCCAACGGCACCTGCGGCAGGATCGCCAGCGGTAATGCAGCAACCGCCAGGAACAGCGCAAAGCAACGGATCAACAGCGCCCGGTCATAGCGGTCGGACAACCAGCCCAACGGCCACTGCACCACCAGCCCGGCAAAGATGCAGCTACCCATGAACAGACCGACCTGCTCGGTGGACAGCCCTTGCTGCGAGGCATACAACGGCGCCAGACCGTAGAACGAACCGATGATCAGCCCTGCCCCGAGCACCGTACTCAGCGACTGCGGCACGCGCTTGATAAAGAAGCGCGGCTCCATCGGCGCCGGATGCAGCGGCGCCGGGTGAATCCGTCGAGTCAGCGCCACCGGCACCAGACACAGGGCAAAACACAATGCGACCAGCATCAGCAGTTCCAGGCCAAGGCCCGGGTGCATGACCAGAATCAACTGACCGAGCACGAGCCCCAGATACGACGCGATCATGTAGCCACTGAACACCAGACCGCGCTGATTGGCGTCGGCCTGCTCGTTCAGCCAACTCTCGATGACCATGTACTGGCACATCATGCCGAGGCCGACGATGGTCCGCAGCACCAGCCACGCCGGCAACCAGTCCACCAGGCCATGACCGAGCACCGCCGCACCGACGATCCCGGCACACGCCGAGTAGGCACGGATATGCCCGACCCGGGCAATCAAGCGGTGACCGATCTTGCCGCCCAGCACCAGACCAAAATAGTTGGCGGCCATCAACGCACCGACCCACAACCCGTCGACATGGTCGGCAGCCAGACGCAAAGCCAGATAAGTAGAAAGAAGGCCCGAGCCGATCAACATCATCAGCGAGGCGAAATACAGCGCTCGAAAGGATTTCCAGATTTGGCGCATCGGCGTTCCGAGCGGCTCCTTGCAGTAAGTATCGGGCTATCAAACGATAGCCCGACGGCGACATTTCGTCAGGCCTGGGCTGCTAGAACACGGCGTTCCCAGGGAGTGATTTCATCAAAGAAGCTGGTCAACTCCATGGTCTTCGAAGCGATGTAGCCTTCGATGAACTCCGTGCCGAACAGTTCCTTTGCAAGCTGGCTGCGTTTCAGACGTTCGAGCGCCGCGTGCAAGGTACACGGCAGCGAAAGATTGTCCGGCACTTCGAACTCGCCCTGAATCGCTTCGCTTGGTTCGAGTTCATGCTCGATGCCGTACAAGCCGGCGGCCAGGCTCGCGGCAATCGCCAGATACGGGTTGGCATCGGCCCCCGGCAAACGGTTCTCGACCCGACGCGCGACCGGCGAACTGGCCGGAATACGCAGGCCGGCAGCGCGGTTGTCGTGGGACCAGCAGGCATTGTTCGGCGACGCAAACGGATGGCACAGGCGCTGGTAGGAATTGACGTTCGGCGCAAACAGCGCGGTGAAATCAGCCATGCCCGCCTGCTGCCCGCCGATGAAGTGGCGGAACATCGCGGTTGGCTGACCGTCCGCGTCGCTGAACACATTCTTGCCACTGCCGATCTCGACGATGCTCTGGTGAATGTGCATCGAACTGCCCGGCGTGTGCGCCAGCGGCTTGGCCATGCACACCACGGTCAGGCCGTGCTTGAGCGCGACTTCCTTGAGCAGATGCTTGAACAGGAAGGTCTGGTCGGCCAGCAACAGCGGATCACCGTGCAGCAAGTTGATCTCGAACTGGCTGACGCCCATTTCGTGCATGAAGGTGTCACGCGGCAGACCAAGGGCCGCCATGCATTTATAGACTTCACTGAAGAACGGCCGCAGACCGTTGTTGGAGCTGACGCTGAACGCCGAATGACCGTCCTCGCGACGACCGTCGAGACCGACGGGCGGCTGGAACGGCTGGTTCGGGTCGGTGTTCGGCGCGAACACAAAGAATTCAAGTTCGGTCGCCACCACCGGCGCCAGCCCGAGAGCTGCGTAGCGGGCAATGACTTTCTTGAGCTGACCTCGGGTCGACAGGTTGGAGCTTTCACCGGTCAGCTCGTCGGCATCACAGATTGCAAAGGCCCGCGGCTCATCACTCCATGGCAACGGATGGATCTGCGCAGGATCGGCCACCAGCGCCAGATCACCGTCATCGCTGCCATAGAATTTTGCGGCGGGATAGCCGCCCATGATGCATTGCAGCAGCACCCCTCGGGCCAACTGCAAACGCCGCCCTTCGAGGAAGCCCTCGGCGGTCATTACCTTGCCCCGTGGCACGCCGTTCAAATCCGGCGTGACACATTCAATCTCATCAATGCCCGTCAATCGCTGCGCGAGTGAACGCTGGCCATCGGTTGTCATGACGCAATCCTTGTTATTGTGCGAGCCGCGAACGGCGACCCGGACAAAATAGGCTTCGGCTGTTCGGAATATCAAGCAGCAGCCAACAAAAAGAATTCCGGTCGATGAATCCGTGATTCAGGGCAGGTAAATACTGAACACGCCGCCGCCCAACGGGCCGCCATTACGGATCTCGGTCCGGCCGCCAACACCGTTGCGCTGATGCAGCGCGGCGATACGTCCGGCGAAGTACAGACCGAGGCCGGTGCTGCCACTGCTGTGGTTGATGCCCTGCACGTAATCGGACTGACGTTCGAGCATTTCGGCCGGGTAACCGTCGCCGTCATCGTTGATGCTCAGCACCAATTGCCCGGCTTCGTCGCTGACGGTGATCAGCAGCGATTCGCGGGCGTAGCGGATCGCGTTGTTGATGCAATTGCCCAGCACCGAGGCGATCAGTTCGCGATCGAAGAAGCCCAGGGGACTGAGCGGATCGACTTCGTAAGTGGCGATGATTCCACGGCTGGCGAACACGTCCTGATGCGCCGCCAGTTGCGCCTCGATGAAGTCGTCCAGCTCGTGATAAGCCGGCTGCAACGGCATCTGATTGACCCCGAGCTTGTACAGCCCGAGCAGCTGCACCAGCATGCCGTTGAGATGGGCGAACTCGAAGTCGATCACGCCCTGCTCCGGCCCTTGGCGCTGGGCCTCGGGCAGGCGCGCCAGCCATTGGCTGTGGGCCTGCATCAGCATCGCCAGAGAGTTCTTCATGTCGTGCACGGTGGAGGCGATCACCGTGGAAAAATCCAGTGCCTGCTCGTCTTGGTTCATTCGCCAAACGCCTTGCTTTTCAGCTTCTGATAACGCGGATAACGCGCGTCGGTATCGGGCATCATGCCCACCAGTTTCAGGCAGGCCCGGCATTCTTCCAGCTCCGCCGACGGCACATTGGTGTCGGTGCCGTGCAGCAGCGACTGGGCCATGTTCAGCGCGATACTGATGTTCTTCGGTTGCATCTTCAGCGCCTTGCGGAACACCTCGCGGGCCTCGACCAGATTACCGGTCTTGTACACGCGCACGCCCTGCCGGTTGAGATCGGCGGCAGCGTTGCTGGAGCTGAGAATAGTCGGGTCGTCGGTGAGCTTGGCGATGTCTTTCATCACCGTCGGGTCATCACCGTAGATTTCTGCGCAGCTCTTGAGCATCGAAGTGCCCGCCTCGGCCTGGCCGAGCATCTGCAATTGCTTGGCGACCAGCAACGCCGCCTCGGGGCTCATGAACTGCTCCATGCCGTCGAGGCGCATCAGCGCTTGCTCGGTGAGTTTCTCGGCGGTCTCGGCATCGTTGAGCAACAGGCTCGTGGCTTTCATCAGACGCGCACGAATCTGCAGGCCCGGATCGGTCGGGTTTTCCTTGGCCACGGCGCTGAGGGTGGTGTTGATCTCCAGCCGCGTACGGGTGTCGAGCCCGCGTTCGCTGCCTTTGCTGATCAGCGCGTGGGCCAGGCCGAGATTGCTTTCCGGATCCTTGAACCGCGATTGCGCGCCCTGATTCACCGCCTGGCGATAAGCCCGGGAAGCCGTCTCGAAATCTTCGTTGGCCATCGCCAGCTTGCCCAGCAACGCCTGACGGCGCACGGCCAGCGGCGACAGTCGAATCGCCTCTTCCAATACCTGTTGAGCACCTTTGGTATCGCCTTCGGCGACCAGCACATCGGCCATCCCGTCATACAACGCCGGCATCATCGGGAAGACCTTCAGGGCTTTTTCGTAAACGCCCTTGGCCTGACTGACCTGCCCGCGCTTGAACAGCAACTTGCCCAACCCGGCAAACGCCCACGGCAATGGCCGGTCGGCGATGATGCTGTCGTAGAGGCGCTCGAGCGCTTCGTTCTGGTTCATGTCGCGCAAGGCATCGGCGCGATAGCGCAGACACAGCGGCGAATAACGGATGTCCTGTTTGCACAGGGCGATGCAGGCGTTGAGCACCTCGACCGGTTTACCACGGTCGAGGGCTTGCAGGATCGGCTTGAGCAGGGTCTTGCGCTGCTCCAGACGCTCCAGGCGCTGAGCCAGGCCAGAGCGGTTGAACGGTTTGGTCAGGTACGCGTCCGGCTCGTGCTCCAGGGCACTGAGCACCATCGCCTGACTGGTCTCGGCCGTGACCATCACGAACACCGCTTCGTGACTGATCAGCTTCTCCATCATCAGGTCTTCCAGCACCTGCTGACCGTTCTTCTTGCCGTCACCGAGGTGGAAGTCCTGAAGGATGAAATCGTAGGACTTCTGCGCACACATTTTCAGCGCCTGCTCACCGGTGTCGGCGGTGTCCACATCCTTGACGCCCAACTCGCGCAACATCGAACGCACGGAACTGCGGAAATCCGAGAAATCATCGACGATCAGAAAACTCTTTTGGTGATACGACAGCATCGAGGATTTCCAGGCAATTGAAGAAGATGGACCATTTCCAGGCGCGCAGATGATAGCTGCCGGCCAAATGCTATCAAGCGATTTCGCGCGACTCTGTAGTCACCGAACGGGTTATCGGCCGGATCAGCGGTTCTCTTGAAGCGGGGGTTCAAGATTCGTTGCGCAAGGATTACCCTGCGCGGCGGTTCACACCTTCCAACGGCAAAGGATTCATCGTGTACATCAAGGGACGCTACATCGTGTCGGCCTGTGCGCTGCTGTTTTTTCAGCAGGCAGTGGCGAGCGGAATGGACTGCACAAAGGCGGCGAGTGCTGTGGAGAAGGCGATTTGCGCGGACAAGCCTTTGTATGAGGTGGATGCGCAGATGGGGGCGGCTTATCGGAAGCTGATGAATGCTGCCCCGGCGCAGGCCGGAGTGAAAAACGCCCAGCGCCAGTGGCTGAAGGAGCGTGATCGATGTGGCGAAGAGGTCAGCTGCCTGAACCAGCGTTATCAGGATCGTTTGCAGGTCTTGCACGCTCAGTGGATCGACGCGGTGGCCTACAAGCCGGACGACATTGATAAACAGGTCATGGAGGATCTGCAGCAACGGGTTCGGGAGATGAGCAAGGAGAGTCCGGAGTTTGCGCTGGAGCGGGCGCTGGATTCTCTCTCAACCGACGACGGCGAAACTTCGTTCTCCGGTGATCCCAGCGACGACAACACTTACGATCAGACCTTGTTTCCCAAAAGCATTCCCAAGGGTGTAACCCCGAATGAATGGAAGGCGCTTAAAGCTTCCGGTCTTGACGCTGATGCCGAGCAGGGCCAGGCGAATTACTCATTGATAGACCTTAACGGCGACGGTCAACGGGATCTGATCGTTTCAACCTACACCGGTGGTACAGGCCTCTTCAGCTTCTATGAAACCTTCCGTCGCGATGGAGAACGGTTCACCAGAAGACTGGCGCCCTATGATCCGGACGCCAGCGCCGGCAGCTCGTTGTTCTCCACCAATGATCGAGGCGCCAACCAATCGGCAGCCTGGATCAAATCTCATGGAAGGATGTATCTCGCCTATCGCAACGGGTCATACGGTGTCGATCAGATCTACCTGCTCAATCCCCTGAAGATCAACAGCCAAATACCAACAGTGACGGTTCAGTATGACTACAAGTTGATCGTGCCGAGCAATCAATACTCCGAGGAAAGCAGTACCAGCTACGTACTGGACCCAGTCTTGCGAAAAACTCTCATAAAAGCCCTGACCCAATCGGGTGCGGGTAAACCTCAACAACCCAGCCAACACAAAGGCCCCCTCTGCCCCATTCCTGCATCGGGCTCGGGTGACGATGATTATTACAGTTACGGCGCAGGTTACTACGCAGTAGAAACCGTCATGGACTTGCCAGTTTTCATCGACAACGAGTGCTTCATCGCAAGGCTGAACAATTGGTTTGGTAGTTACAGCGAGAAAGACGGATTGCCCGCCTTGCTGACTTTGCGCAAGCCTGGGTCTCAGGATCCCGAACGGGGCTTCTCAGTCAACGGCCGCCGACATTTCATGAACGTCACAACCTCGATTGGAAAGGCAGAGGGTGGAGCTGAAATTTTCTAGCCTTTCCTCCTGCAAGATTGAAAGACACAAAAAAGCCCCACCAGACACCTCTGCGTGGGGCTTTGTACCTCAGGGCGCTTCTCAGACCTCCGCCACCAACACATCGGCAATCCGAATACTCAACGCCGCACCTGTCAGCGTCGGGTTCACGCAGGAGGACGATGGCATGACGCTCGTGCCTGCGATGAACAGGTTGGAATGGTCGTGACTGCGGCAATCGCGGTCCACCACCGAGTCTTTCGGGTCATCGCCCATGATGGTGGTGCCCATGATGTGCTGACGGTTCTGGAAGCCCGTGTCGGTGCTGAGGATGTCGGCGTCGAGCAGTTTCGCAAACTGTTTGAAGTCTTCCAGCGCCTTCTCTTTACCGGCGTGCCAGTAGTCGGGAACGCTGTAGTAGATCTCGGGAACCGGCAGGCCGATGGCGTCGAACTTGGTCTTGCTCGGGGTGACCCGATTCTCCGGCAGTGGCAGGGTTTCGAAGTCGACAGCCCAGTTCAGGGAGCGCGCCGATTGCAGGCGGATCTGCTCATCGAGCTTCGAGCCCAGGACACCTTTGGCGATCAGGTTCGAGGTGATTTGCGACGTCGGCACGGTGTTGCGCACCTTGATCTTGTAGCTCGGATAATCGTTGCGAAACGCGCCATCGCGGCTGTTCAGATAGACCAGCAATTGCGTCGGCCCTTCGCCCGGCCACATGTCTTCCTTGGTCATGACGTTCATGCTGATGCCGGTGTGGTCCATCAGGTTGCGCCCGACCTGATCCGACGAGTTGGCAATCCCGTTCGGATACTTTTCCGAGGTCGACATCAACAGCAGCTTCGGCGACTCGATACCGTATGCCGCCAGTACAAATGCCCGGGCGGTCAGTTTGTGTTTGGACTTGTCGGGGCGCATGTACCAGATCGCGGTGATCTTGCCGTCGTCGCCCGCCTCGATCTTGTAGACGACAGAGTTGTCCAGCACCTTGGCGCCATGGCGCTCGGCTTCATCAATGTGCATCGAACCGTCGTACTTGGCTGCAATCGGGCACACCGGGTTGCAGTTGTTGTTGCCGGCACAGGGAGGCCGTTTGCCATAGGGACGGGTCGCCCGGCCATTCGGCTCGAGGATTGGGTTATACCCGCCCTTGCTGAGCAATTCGGAAAGGCGTTTGAACATGTAGCTCGGCTTCAGGCCCTCCATCGGATAGGGAATCGAGCGCGGCGGATAGGCGTCCCCGCCCTGCCCGCTTTCGTCCTGGCCGTCGACACCGGAAACGCCCAGTTCGACTTCAGCTCGAGCGTAATACGGTTCCAGTTCGTCATAACTGATGGGCCAGTCACGACCACGGCCATACAGCGACTTCAGACGAAAATCGTTGGGCAGCATGCGCCACAGCGAGGAACCGAAATGCCAGGTGGTGCCACCTACCACACGCAGATAAGAGGTGTTGTATTTCACCGGCCCTACCTGCTGCAAATAGTCGCCATAAGTAGAGGGCGCGTGGGGCAGGCTCGGATAAGGCGACCCGGCGCCCTGCAGCTTGGCATTGGCCAGCGAGAGTTTCACCGGAGCATTGCGGAACGTTTCCACCACATCACGGCGATTCACCCGAGGCCCGGCCTCGAGCACGATCACCGACTTGTTCGCTTTGGCCAGGCCCGTGGCGATCAGACCGCCCATGACACCAGAACCGATGATCACCACATCGGCATCGAATTGATCGCTGCTCATACTGTCGAGTCCTGAATGACTGCTGGTTTGGGACCCCATGAATCCGGGCCGCCACCGTAGGTTGGAATGATGAGAATGCCGTGAGTGGGCTGATACATCATGGCGAGGGAATAGCTGATCAGCTCGGCATCCGCTGGCTCACCGACGATGCCCAGATACCAGGCGGAAATGATGCTGGTGGCCGTGGCCCGCAGCGACGGATCCGGGTTCGGCTGCGCCAGGTATTCATCGACATGCCTGTAGCCCTGAGTGCTGATCAATTGCTTCAGGGCAATCACGTTGGTCGAGAAATTCGGTGCGCGCTTGTCCAGCGCAGCGTAGTAACGACCGGCCAGAACCGGATTGACCGCACGGCTGACCAGAAACTGCGACAGCGCAATGAAATCGTCACTCGAAACCTGCGCTGCCAGCACCGACTGCCAGGGCAGCGCACTGCCGATCATCGCGGCCAGGCCCAGCGTCACGGAACCGCGCAACAGATTGCGGCGAGTGAGCCCCGCCGAGCTTTCGGTTTGATTTTTTACGTGTTTGTGCGTCATTGAAGTGTCCATTGCTCAGGCCTCCTTGCGCCGACGTGCAATCAAGGCCCATGCGCCCAGGCCGATCAACAAGCACACGAGAATGATGACCGGGATCGTAAACTTCGACATCACTGCCAGTGGCGCCTGGGGCCCACCGTTGCGTACCTGTGCCACATCGGCGGCGGTGACAACCGCGTCGGCATTGCCGTAGCGCGACAGCACGTAGTTGCTGACATCGGCAATCTGCTGGTCGTTCAGGCGGTCGGTGAACAGCGCGTCAGGGCCGAAACCCGGCATGTCGATGGCCACACCGTCGACTTCACGATGCACGCCATACACGATGGCCGCGATCAGGTTGTCGCTGCGACTGGTGGCAGTGTTGTGAAAAAGCGATGGGTATTCTCGTGTGCCCTGACCGTTCGGCTGATGGCAGTTGGCGCAAGTGCCACTGAAAACGTGCCAGCCCGGGTTGTCCCCGGGTTTGCCTCCGCGCAGCGTCAATTCGTCGACCGAAGCCTGACCGTACTCGTGCCGGGCCTTGCTCTCCCCGGTCTTGATCGGCGTGGTCTGCAGCAGGTAGGCCGCGATGGCTTTGAGATCCACATCGCTCAGATGCTGCAGACTGTTCTCCACCGCCTCGGCCATCGGCCCCGCCGCCTGAGCCTTGCCCTCGACGTGTCCGGTACGCAGATAGGCCACGATCTCGTCACTTGACCAGGCCCCGATGCCGCTGACTTTGTCGGAGGTGATATTGGGGGCATACCAACTGCCCAGCGATCCGCCGGCCAACGGTTTTGCGCTGTCGGCCGCCATCAGGACATTGCGCGGCGTGTGGCAGGTGTCGCAGTGAGCCAGGCCGTTGACCAGATAGTCGCCGCGATTGACCTCGGCGGACTTGGCCGGATCCGGCGTGAAGCGTGTTTTGCTGTGGAACAGCGCGTTCCAGCCAATCATCGATGCACGGATATTGAACGGGAAATCCAGTGCGGTTTTCTGGTTCGGCGTATCGACCGGCATCACTTCGTGCATGAAGTAGTCGTAGAGCGCAGCAATGTCGCTGTCGGTCATCTTCGAATAAGAGGTGTAGGGCATCGCTGGGTAAAGCCGAGTGCCATCGGCCGCCACCCCGTCACGCACCGCGCGGGCGAATTGCTCTGAGGTGTAATTGCCGATACCCGCCGTTTTCGAAGGCGTGATGTTGGTCGAGTAGATCGTGCCCATCGGCGAACTGAGCGGATAGCCGCCCGCAAAAGCCTCGCCGCCTGGCGCCGTGTGGCAAGCCACACAGTCAGCCGCTACCGCCAGACGCTTGCCCACCGACGCGGTGCTGTCGAGCCCCTCGCCATGCGCTGCCCCGGCCGTGGCGATCAACAGCGTCACCCATCCGGCAAAGGCGTACCCCTTGCATTTCCCTTTATCAATGCGACGCGACATGAGTCCTACCCTAGGCTGCTTCGTTCTTTTTTTCACGGTTCTGGAAATCACGAACACAGTGTCCTCGTCATCTTGAGCGACAAGGACGAAGAGGTACGATGTCGTACGTATTTTTTGGAATATTCCACACAATGTAACACTTGGCAATAAATAGAAAAGGCCAAGTGCCATATTTTGTATGTATGTGCTGAGTGCTCTAAACCGATGGTTACAAGGGATTTCATGCAGAATATATTTACGTTAGAAACAACTGGTAACCCTACAGTTGTGGACTCCGCAGCCGAAAGATGTACGACGACACGCCATTTTCTTACGAGCTGCACTCGATGTTGTCCCGACCCCCACACGTCAGCAGGATGCCCTTATGAGTTGGTTGAATGACGCAAGACTTTCCACGAAATTGATCACGGCCTTCGCCGCGTGCGCCTTCATCACCCTGGGGGTGGGCCTGCTGGGAAGCCGGGGAGTGACCGAGCTATCGGCGAGCCTTAGATCGGTGTTCGGCAACAACCTTGTCGCTGTCGCCAACATCGCGCAGACCAAAATCAAGGCCGTCGGACAGACCCGTGACATGTATCGGCTTTACGTCGCCACTGCGGCCAATCTGCCACAGAGCACCAAAGACGAATTCCTCGCCTCGATGAGCGCGAACCAGTTGGCGAGTGAAAAAGCCTTTGCCGAATATCGAAAAACCAAGCTTGCCGACGACGAACGTGCAGCAGGTGACCGAATGGAAAAAGCCTGGCCCGTTTACCAGGCGATCGTGCAAAAGTATCTGGCCCTGATGAAGGCCGGCGACCTGGAAAACGGCCGCGAACTGCTGCTCGGCGACCTGCAAAAGAACTACCGCGTCGTCATGGACGAATTGACCATCATGACCAACTCCAACGATATGCAAGTCAGCGAAGCCGCAAAGCGATCGGTTCTGACGGAGTCGTCCGCCAAGACGTCGCTGTACATCGGCATCGTGCTGGCCTTCGTCGCTGCGATTTTGCTCGGCCTGTTCATCAGCCGACTGATCAGCCGCCCCATCTCCAAAGCCGTTGAAAGCGCCCGAAGCATCGCTGGGGGAGACCTGACTCAAAACATCGTCAGCACCGGCCGCGACGAGGCCGGCCAGTTGCTCACGGCCCTGGCCGAGATGCAGGGCAGTCTGAAAGGCACTATTCAGCAGATCGCCAACGCGGCAGATCAACTGGCTTCAGCTGCCGAAGAACTCACCGCCGTCACCGACAACGGAAGCCGTGGTCTGATCCGTCAGAACGACGAGATCCAGCAGGCAGCGACCGCTGTCACGGAAATGACCTCCGCCGTGGAGGAAGTCGCGCGCAATGCGGTATCCACCTCCGAGGCCTCCCAGACCACCAGCCGGGAAGCCAGCAATGGACGCGATCAAGCGCGAAACGCCGTTGCCGCGATCAACCATGCAACCACGGAAATCGCCACCTCCACCACCATGGTCAAGGACCTGGCGGAGAAAGTTCGAGACATCGGCAAGGTGCTGGATGTGATCCGGGGAATTGCCGAGCAAACCAATCTTCTGGCGCTTAACGCCGCCATCGAGGCTGCACGCGCGGGTGAGCAAGGTCGAGGTTTTGCCGTGGTCGCCGACGAGGTACGAGCCCTGGCGGCAAGGACCCAGGCTTCGACGGGGGAAATCGAAGGCATGATCAACGACGTGCGTAACAGTGCAGACGAAGCCGTCGGCGCCATGGGGAAAAGCCAGGCGCTGGTCAGCGAAACCCAGTCACTGGCGCAAGCGACCGGCCAGGCACTGGAGCTGATTGCCGACGGCATTTCGCAGATCAATGATCGCAACCTCGTCATCGCCACGGCCTCGGAAGAACAGGCACACGTCGCTCGCGAAGTGGATCGTAATCTGGTGAACATCCAGGATTTGTCCACCCAAACGGCAGCAGGTGCGCATCAGACCAGCGCTTCGACCCAGGAACTGTCCAACCTGGCGGCGTCCTTCAACACGATGGTCAGTCGCTTCCGCTTATAAAATGGCGACAACAAAAAGCCCCGCCAGATCACTCTGCGCGGGGCTTTTCAATAGATGGTGTCCCAGGGCAGGTTCGAACTGCCAACCTTCCCCTTAGGAGGGGGATGCTCTATCCAATTGAGCTACTGGGACACAGGGCTGTCGGTGCGACAGACGGCGTGCATGTTAACGGTCGGGCCCTGATTTGTCATGTCGTCCGCAGGGCTTTTTAAGTGTAGGCAGGCGTCTTGCAAGGGTGCCGGACGTTTTACCGTGCAATTTGCATCTCCGCAAAACGCCATCATTGCAGAATGCAATGCGCCCTCTTCTAAAAATCCATTTAAATGCTTGTTTTTAAAGGACTTAACAGCAGTTAGACTATTGGCACGGCGGCTGCTTTACCGGTTCTATAAAAGAACATTCGGAGACTCGTCTCATGAACAGCGCCCTCGTCCTCGCAAACGTAATCGCACTGGCTGTTCTCGTGGGCTTTCACTTCCTCCCCGAGGACAACGAGAAAGTGGCCGGGCGCATGCCACATTACCTGCAAGTGCAGAAAGCGCCCCAATGGGCGGTATTGAGCGATCAGCGCTCCGCCCCGCAAGCGGTCAGCGAGTCTGAACAGGTGTTGCCGGCGCAGTCGACTGAACGTCTGGTTTTTTGAAATATCTTCAGGAGTACAGCATGTCCAAGTCAGCCGCAGGATTTCTGATCCTCGCCTTATTGAGTGGCCTCGGGCACTTTTCGCTGTTCGAGGAAACCGAAATATCCCTGCCTCTGATCGGGTGCGGCGTGTTTTCGACGCTGTTCGTATTGGCGCTGGTGGCCGGGCGCAAGATCAAGTTTGATCCTGTACTGCGCTGACCCTGACCAGCTTCAGCAGCTGATTGACCGCATCCGCCAGGTCACCCGAATTGTCGATCAGATGCACAGGGCTGTCAGTTGAACGCCGGTCCTTGAACAGCGCGTTACGGGCCAGTCTCGCATCGATCTGTTCAAGCGTCTCCCGGCCACGCCGGAGCAGCCGCTCCCGCAAGACGTTATCTCGCACCGTCAACAACACCGGCACCAGCGTCGGGTAGCTTTCCAGCGCTTGCCGAAGGTTCGCCCGAGAGCCGTTCACCAGGACGTGCTTACCGGCTTTCAACCATTCATCCATTTCCGCCGCAATACCATAGGCGAGACCATTGGCCTCCCACGCCAGCGAAAACTCGCCGGCGCGCTGACGTTGCTCGAACTCCTGAGGCGTCACGCCGATCGCATCCTCGCCCACGGATTCAGCAGAACGGGTGATCACTCGCCTGATGATTTCGCAGTTCAACGCCCGTAAGGGTTCACGCGCAGCCTCGATCAGACTGTCCTTGCCGGAGCCGGAAGGCCCCATAAGGTAAATCAGCCTGCCATCCATCCTGAAAACGCCCTCCGGCGGGCATTTGCCCCTAGTAAATCGGCCATTTGCCACTATCCTGTACAAGGTAAGGAACAACGATTCAACCCGCATAGCATGCACGTTCTGACGCCCTCGGGCATCAGTCAACGTGTTTCAGGACGCGGTCAGCAATACGGACTGATGCTTTCTTTTCAAACCAGTCCGCATTTCTGATAATTGGTGCTGGCATTACGCCTTTACCCGGATCAATATTTGTCACAGAATTGACGCCAATGATCTGGCAATTTTGAGGCATGATGCGCGCCTCTTAACAATTCAGGTTGAACCATTTGGCGCGGATGCTTGTCCTACCACACATCCTGCGGCCAATCCCGAGAACCGCTCCCCTGAACTAACCGGTTAAATATATGCGCCCATTGAAACAGGCAATTTATTCCAGCCGTACGGCTGACAAGTTCGTCGTACGTCTGCCAGACGGAATGCGTGAACGCATTGCCGAGGTGGCTCGCAATCATCATCGCAGCATGAACTCCGAGATCATTGCGCGCCTTGAGCAGAGTCTTATTCAGGAAGGTGCACTGGGCGAAGAGCTGAGCATGCGCCTAGACAGCCCGGAGCTGTCGCTGCACGAGCGCGAGCTGCTGCAACGCTTCCGTCAACTCTCCCATCGCCAGCAGAACGCGCTGGTTTCTCTGATCGCCCACGACGCCGAAATGGCTGCAGACGCATCCTGAGTCAAACCGAACATCTCAAGCCAGCATGAATGCTGGCTTTTTTTTTGCCCGCAATTGGGGCTTCTCACAGACAAAAAACAGCCCGCCAATTGGCGGGCTGTTTTTTTATGCAGTCGGTCAGAGCAGGAAAATCGTCGCCAACCCGAGGAAGATGAAGAAGCCACCACTGTCAGTCATGGCCGTGATCATCACACTTGCACCCATCGCCGGATCGCGGCCCATCTTCGCCAGAGTCATCGGGATCAACACCCCCATCAAAGCGGCAAGTAGCAGGTTCAACGTCATGGCAGCGGTCATCACCACGCCCAGCGACCAGCTGCCATACAGCAAGTAAGCCACCACACCGATCACCCCACCCCAGACCAGGCCATTGATCAACGCCACGGCCAGCTCTTTGCGCATCAGGCGCGAGGTGTTGCCAGTGCTGACCTGATCGAGCGCCATGGCACGAACGATCATGGTGATCGTCTGGTTGCCGGAGTTGCCGCCAATGCCCGCCACGATCGGCATCAGCGCCGCCAGGGCCACCAGCTTCTCGATCGAACCTTCGAACAGACCGATCACCCGCGATGCGACGAATGCCGTGATCAGATTGATCGCCAGCCACGCCCAACGGTTGCGCAGGGACTTCCAGACCGAAGCGAAAATGTCTTCTTCTTCGCGCAGACCCGCCATGTTGAGGACTTCGCTTTCGCTCTCCTCACGAATCAGGTCGACCATTTCATCGATGGTCAGACGGCCGATCAGCTTGCCGTTCTTGTCGACCACCGGGGCCGAGATCAAGTCGTAACGTTCGAACGCCTGAGCGGCGTCGTAGGCGTCTTCATCCGGGTGAAAACTCACCGGATCACTGGCCATGACTTCGGAAACCTGTTTCTCCGGGTCATTGACCAGCAAACGCTTGATTGGCAGCACGCCCTTGAGCACGCCGTCGTAGTCGACCACGAATAGTTTGTCGGTATGGCCCGGCAGCTCTTTCAGGCGACGCAGGTAACGCAGAACCACTTCGAGACTGACATCCTCACGGATGGTCACCATCTCGAAGTCCATCAGCGCGCCGACCTGCTCCTCGTCATAGGAGAGCGCCGAACGCACTCGCTCGCGTTGTTGCTGATCCAGAGTCTCCATCAGCTCATGGACGACGTCTCGCGGCAGCTCGGAGGCCAGGTCAGCAAGTTCGTCGGCATCCATGTCCCTGGCCGCAGCCAGGAGCTCATGATCGTCCATGTCGGCGATCAGCGTTTCACGGACGGAATCGGATACTTCGAGAAGAATGTCGCCGTCGCGATCGGCCTTGACCAGTTGCCAGAGCGTCAGACGATCGTCCAGAGGCAGGGCTTCAAGAATGTAGGCGACGTCGGCGGAGTGCAGATCATCGAGCTTGCGTTGCAACTCGACGAGGTTTTGCCGGTGGACCAGGTTCTCGACCCGGTCATGATGCGGGCCTTCCTGGCGATGAGTCAGGTCTTCGACGACCCGCTGGCGCTGCAGCAGCTCGACCACCTGAGCCAGGCGATCCTGCAGGCTTTCCTGTGTTTTCTTTACTTCGATTTCGGACATAGGCGAACTCCACTCCCAGCAGCGGGGCACGCCGGAAGGATCAATCAGTCAATTCATGATTGGTGAAACGGGTTACTGAATAACTACTGGGTAAGTCCATGGAGGTTTTCCATAAGCCCCGGCGGGGCTGACGGGCGCAATGATACACCGCCTGACGGTTTTAAACGTTAAAAAATCGTGGCTGAAACAAGCGCTTGCGAGACAAAGCTGAGCGCTGTCCTGATCCTTCACAGTGCGACGACTCATCCTGAAAAGAAAACACACCGCCAGTGAAAAAACTGCCGGCTACGCTTGAACAGGATCGTCATGGAGGACGCCGAATGCCATCGAAAACATCCCGATTCATGCTGACCACTCTGCTCTGCCTGCCCACCATCGGGAGCACAACCACACTTCATCGCTGCGAAGCTTCTGATGGCAGCGTCACGTTCACCACATTGAGCTGTGCGAACGATGAACACCTTTCATTGCAGGAAGTGCACCCCTATTCGCCCGGCTCGACCGTGACACTGATACCCGAAGCCCGGCACGAAGAAACATCGGGTATGAATATCAGAAAAAGAGAAATGGCCGTCGTCGGTCGCACTCACGATAAATGTGGAGATCTGATCGACGCGCGACAGAAGCGCGAGGCAATCATCAATCAACGAATCATCGCCGGCATGAGCCAACAGGATGTGGAAAGCGCCCTCGGCAAACCCGACAAGGTAAGCATCCGCAATTCGGCAACGAGTTATCGTTACGACCTCAAGCGGGGCCGCAGTGCTCAAATCGATTTTGATGAAAAAGGATGCG
Organism: Pseudomonas sp. 22085; assembly: GCF_052045815.1. Taxonomy (NCBI): domain Bacteria; kingdom Pseudomonadati; phylum Pseudomonadota; class Gammaproteobacteria; order Pseudomonadales; family Pseudomonadaceae; genus Pseudomonas; species Pseudomonas sp. 22085. Next base: position 86,622 of record NZ_JBQEQA010000019.1, on the reverse strand, counting down.
TGACGGGAAAAGCCAAATCCCGGACAGCAAAAAGCCCGCGCTAAACGCGGGCTTTTCGGTATATGGTGCACTCGACAGGATTCGAACCTGTGACCGCTCGGTTCGTAGCCGAGTACTCTATCCAGCTGAGCTACGAGTGCAATTTGTGTTTTTAGACCAGACCACAACTGGCTGTAACCAAGTCATCCGCATTGCTGCAACTGACTCTTAAATGGTGCACTCGACAGGATTCGAACCTGTGACCGCTCGGTTCGTAGCCGAGTACTCTATCCAGCTGAGCTACGAGTGCATTCTGTGTTTTTAGACCAGATCACAACTGGTTGAAGCCGAGTCATTTACATCGCTGCAACTGACTCTTAAATGGTGCACTCGACAGGATTCGAACCTGTGACCGCTCGGTTCGTAGCCGAGTACTCTATCCAGCTGAGCTACGAGTGCATTTGTTGCGCCGCATTATAGCCCGTCTAATCTCTATTCCAACCACTTTTTCTATAAATTTCAACAACTTACAGAAAAAGCCAGATTACAACGTACTAAGCAAATAATGGCGGAGAACGGGGGATTCGAACCCCCGACACCCTTTTGAGGTGTACTCCCTTAGCAGGGGAGCGCCTTCGGCCACTCGGCCAGCTCTCCGCAACACGGGGCGTATATTAACCACCTTCTTCCCCGTTTGCAAACATAAAAATCGATAAAAATTAATGGCTTGGTTCTTCGTCCTTCTCTTTCTTTATACGCAGATAGATTTCTTCACGGTGCACGGCCACCTCTTTCGGGGCGTTGACGCCGATACGCACTTGATTTCCTTTAACGCCGAGCACGGTCACGGTGATTTCGCCATCACCGATAATCAGGCTTTCTGCGCACCGACGAGTCAGAATCAGCATACCTTTCTCCTCACGCGAATCATTTCAGGGACAACAGTCTGCAAAAAAAAGGCACCCGACCTACAACCGGAGCGATCGTAGCCCTACATGCCTGAGTATTGACCAGCGCGAGCAAAAGAACAGTTCGGGGCTCGCGCCATTCAAAAAATAAAGGGCGCGGTCAGACCGCGCCCTTCAGACAACGCATCACTCGCCCTGACGGGCCGGAGCGTCGAGTTCGAAAGCCGTGTGCAGGGCGCGCACGGCCAGTTCCAGGTACTTCTCTTCGATCACCACGGAAACCTTGATTTCCGAGGTCGAGATCATCTGGATGTTGATGCTTTCTTTTGCCAGGGATTCAAACATGCGGCTGGCCACGCCTGCGTGGGAACGCATGCCGACGCCGACGATCGAGACCTTGGCAATCTTGGTATCGCCAACCACTTCACGGGCACCGATCTCGCGAGCGGTGTTTTCCAGCACGGTTTGCGCGGACTGGTAGTCGTTGCGGTGCACGGTGAAGGTGAAGTCGGTGGTGTTATCGTGCGCGACGTTCTGCACGATCATGTCGACTTCGATGTTCGCGGCACTGATCGGGCCGAGAATCTTGAACGCCACGCCCGGGGTGTCTGGCACGCCACGGATGGTCAGCTTGGCTTCATCGCGGTTGAAAGCGATGCCGGAAATGATCGGCTGTTCCATGGTTTCCTCTTCATCAATAGTAATGAGGGTGCCCGGACCCTCCTTGAAGCTGTGCAGTACGCGCAGCGGAACGTTGTACTTGCCGGCGAACTCCACCGCGCGGATCTGCAGCACCTTGGAACCGAGGCTGGCCATTTCCAGCATCTCTTCGAAGGTGATCTTGTCCAGACGCTGAGCCACCGATACCACGCGCGGGTCAGTGGTGTAGACACCATCGACGTCGGTATAGATCTGGCATTCGTCAGCCTTCAGCGCAGCGGCCAGCGCCACGCCGGTGGTGTCGGAACCGCCACGACCCAGGGTCGTGATGTTGCCGTGCTCGTCGACGCCCTGGAAACCGGCGACCACCACCACGCGACCGGCTTTCAGGTCACCGCGAATCTTCTGGTCATCAATCTGCAAGATACGCGCTTTATTGTGCGCGCTGTCCGTCAGGATCCGCACCTGGTTGCCGGTGTACGACACCGCCGGTACACCGCGCTTGATCAGCGCCATGGCCAACAGGGCGATCGTCACCTGCTCACCGGTGGAAACGATCACGTCCAGCTCACGGGGAACCGGTTGATCTTCGCCACTGATTTGCTTGGCCAGATCGATCAGACGGTTGGTTTCGCCGCTCATTGCAGACAGCACAACCACCAGGTCATCGCCGGCATCGCGGAATTTCTTAACCTTGTCGGCGACCTGCTCGATTCTCTCGACAGTGCCGACCGAGGTGCCTCCAAATTTCTGTACGATCAAAGCCATTTCAAAGCCGCCTCTGCCCATGAAGGGCGCCCAATAATCACTCGAACAGCCGCCGGGTCCGCCACTAGACTGCGGGCCCGACGGGCCGTCTTATAAACCCTGCTCGACGAATGGAACGGTCAGCGCCAGTGCGCCATCCAGTGCGCCGGCGTCGACACCGCCGCCCTGCGCCATGTCCGGACGACCACCGCCCTTCCCGCCCACTGCCGCAGCAGCCTGCTTCATCAAATCACCGGCTTTGAGTTGGCCAGTCAGGTCCTTGGTTACGCCTGCAACCAGTACGACCTTTTCCTCATGGACACTGCCGAGCAGGATCACTGCGCGGCCGAGTTTGTTTTTCAGCTGATCGACCAGCGCCAGCAGCGCCTTGCCGTCCTGACCATCCAGACGCACGGCCAGCACTTTCACGCCCTTGACGTCCACGGCCGAGGCCGACAGATCGTCGCCGGCGGCAGCAGCGGCCTTGGCCTGCAACTGCTCGAGCTGCTTTTCAAGCGCACGGTTGCGCTCCAGCACCGCCGACAGTTTGTCGATCAGGTTGTCGCGGCTGCCCTTGACCAGGCTCGCCGCTTCCTTGAGTTGTTCTTCAGCAGCGTTCAAGTAAGCCAGAGCCGCAGCGCCGGTAACTGCTTCGATACGACGCACGCCCGATGCCACACCGCCTTCGCTGATGATTTTCAGCAGACCGATGTCACCGGTACGGTTGGCATGGATACCGCCGCACAGCTCGACGGAGAAATCACCGCCCATGCTCAGCACGCGCACGTTGTCGCCGTACTTCTCGCCGAACAGCGCCATCGCGCCTTTCTGCTTGGCGGTTTCGATGTCGGTTTCTTCGGTTTCAACGGCGGAGTTCTTGCGGATCTCGGCGTTGACGATGTCTTCCAGCGCTTTGATCTGCTCCGGTTTGATCGCTTCGAAGTGGCTGAAGTCAAAGCGCAGGCGCTGACTGTCGACCAACGAACCTTTCTGTTGAACGTGGTCGCCCAGCACTTTGCGCAATGCAGCGTGCAGCAAGTGAGTGGCCGAGTGGTTCAGCGAAGTGGCGTGACGCACGTCGGCTTCGACGTGGGCTTCCACGGGTGCGCCAACGATCAGGCTGCCCGACGCCAGTACGCCGTGGTGCAGGAATGCGCCGCCGGTCTTGGTGGTGTCGCGCACGTCGAAACGGCTGTTGCCGGCCTGCAGGTAACCGCAATCGCCAACCTGGCCGCCGGATTCGGCGTAGAACGGCGTCTGGTTCAGCACCACAACGCCTTCCTGCCCCTCACTCAAGACGTCCACGGACTGGCCATCTTTATAGAGCGCAACGACTTTCGCCGAACCGCTGGTGGCGTAATAACCGGTGAACTCGGTGTCGACGTCAACCTTGACCAGGCTGTTGTAGTCCAGACCGAACGAGCTGGCGGAACGTGCACGGACGCGCTGGGCTTCCATTTCACGCTCGAAACCGGCTTCGTCGATGGTCAGGCTGCGCTCGCGGGCGATGTCCGCGGTCAGGTCCATCGGGAAACCGTAGGTGTCGTAGAGTTTGAACACCACGTCGCCTGGAACCACGTCGCCTTTGAGCTCGGCCAGATCCTGCTCAAGGATTTTCAGGCCCTGTTCCAGGGTCTTGGCGAATTGCTCTTCTTCGGCTTTCAGTACGCGCTCGATGTGCGCCTGCTGGGATTTCAGTTCCGGGAACGCTTCGCCCATCTCGGCCACGAGTGCGGCAACGATCTGGTAGAAGAAGCTGCCCTTGGCGCCCAGCTTGTTGCCGTGACGGCAGGCGCGACGGATGATCCGGCGCAGCACATAACCGCGACCCTCGTTGGACGGCAACACGCCGTCGGCAATCAGGAAGCCGCAGGAACGAATGTGGTCAGCCACGACTTTCAGGGAAGCCTGATTGTCGTTGCTGCAGCCGATCGCCTTGGCCGATGCGGCCAGCAGGCTCTGGAACAGGTCGATTTCATAGTTCGAGTGAACGTGCTGCAGCACGGCACTGATCCGCTCAAGACCCATGCCGGTGTCCACCGACGGGGCTGGCAGCGGATGCAACACGCCATCGGCGGTGCGGTTGAACTGCATGAACACGTTGTTCCAGATCTCGATGTAACGGTCACCGTCTTCTTCTGGCGAGCCCGGTGGGCCGCCCCAGATGTCGGCGCCGTGATCGTAGAAAATCTCGGTGCAAGGACCGCACGGGCCGGTATCGCCCATGGTCCAGAAGTTGTCGGAGGCGTATGGCGCGCCCTTGTTGTCGCCGATGCGCACCATGCGCTCGGCCGGCACACCGACCTCCTTGGTCCAGATGTCGTAAGCCTCGTCATCGCTGGCGTAGACGGTGACCCACAGCTTTTCCTTCGGCAGGTTCAGCCACTTCTCGGAGGTCAGGAAGTTCCAGGCGTAGGTGATGGCGTCACGCTTGAAGTAATCGCCGAAGCTGAAGTTGCCCAGCATTTCGAAGAAGGTGTGGTGACGGGCGGTGTAACCGACGTTCTCCAGGTCGTTGTGCTTGCCGCCGGCGCGCACGCATTTCTGGCTGGAGACGGCGCGGGTGTAGGCGCGCTTTTCCTGGCCCAGGAAGCAGTCCTTGAACTGGTTCATCCCCGCGTTGGTGAACAGCAGGGTTGGGTCGTTGCCCGGAATCAAAGAGCTGGAGGCTACACGGGTGTGGCCTTGCTCTTCGAAGAAGCGAAGGAAGGCTTCACGGATTTCTGCGCTTTTCATTAGGTTCTTCCACGGAGGCTGCGGCCAAAGGCCTGTACGAAACGTCAACAGACGAAACGACGGCAAAGGGCCGCATTATATCGGCCCTGCGCGCGGGGTACAGCGTGTTTATACGATAGAAACGGTCAATTGGGCCGCTAACGCTGTCACTTGCGCGAAAACTCGACGAATGTCGCGATCACTTGCTCGATTTGCGAGCGATTGACGTCCATGTGCGTGACCATCCGCAGACGGGCGGCAGCGCTCAACTTGATCCCGCGTTCGGCGGCAAATGCCTTGATCGCCTCGGCACGGTCGCCCATCTGCACGTAAACCATGTTGGTCTGCACCGGCTCGACGCTGAAACCAGCCTCGCGAAGGCCTTCGGCCAGCAACTGCGCGTTGGCATGGTCATCCGCCAGGCGCTCGACGTTGTGGTCCAACGCATACAGCCCCGCCGCCGCCAGCAGTCCGGCCTGACGCATGCCGCCACCGACCATTTTGCGCAGGCGCCGGGCCTTTGCAATCAACGCCGACGAACCGCACAGCACCGAACCGACCGGCGCGCCGAGGCCTTTGGACAGGCACACCGAGACCGAATCGAAATATTGGGTGATTTCCCGGGCATCGACCCCCAGCTTGACCGCCGCGTTGTACAGCCGCGCGCCGTCCAGATGCAGTTGCAGGCCGTTGTCCCGAGTGAACTGGCGGGCCCGGGCCAGATAGTCCAGCGGCAACACTTTGCCCTGCATGGTGTTTTCCAGCGCCAGCAGGCGGGTGCGGGCGAAGTGGAAATCGTCGGGCTTGATCGCCGCGGCCACCTGATCCAGGTCCAGCGAGCCGTCGGCCTGCACTTCCAGCGGCTGTGGCTGAATCGAGCCGAGCACCGCTGCGCCGCCGCCTTCGTATTTATAGGTGTGTGCCTGTTGACCGACGATGTACTCGTCACCACGCTCGCAGTGCGCCATCAAGCCCAGCAGGTTGCTCATGGTGCCGGTCGGGACGAACAGCGCGGCGGCAAAACCGAGCCGTTTTGCCAGTTCGGCTTCCAGACGATTGACCGTCGGATCTTCGCCATACACGTCGTCACCGGTGTCGGCGCGGCTCATCGCGTCGAGCATGGCGGGAGTCGGTTGAGTGACGGTGTCGCTGCGAAGATCGATAACGCTCATGAACCTGGCCTCAAGTCAGCAGGGGAAATCCCTTTTCGAAGAGGAATTACTGCGGGCATGGCGCGGATTAATCAACCCTTGCGCAAGGAAAAGTCGTTTTCACGCTTCGAATAATCCGATGGCAATCATCACAAAGGCTCAATGCACGGTCCTGCAATCTGTGTTAAAAACGCTGCGCCGCCCGATAAAGGGCGGCGAAACGTTCTCAGGGCGGGGTGCAATTCCCCACCGGCGGTAATTGCGCGCAATGCGCATAGCCCGCGAGCGCTTGGTGACGGACACGGCATAAGCCGTGAGCGGCAACAAGGTCAGCAGACCCGGTGTGATTCCGGGGCCGACGGTCATAGTCCGGATGAAGAGAGAACGGGATTGACGCCAAAGGGCTGTCCGCCGTGTTCGCGCGAGCGTGCGTACCCTTGAATCCCTTTCGATTCATAACGCCCTGTTTTTCACACAAACAGGAGTCAGAACATGCAACCCACCGCTATCGACAGCAAAAGCAAACACACCCACGGCGAGCGCGTCGCGTTCATCCAGGCCTGCTGGCACAAGGAAATCGTCGACCAGAGCCGTAAAGGCTTCCTCGCCGAAATGATCGCTCAGGGTTATCAGGAATCGGACATCGATTTCTTCGAAGTCGGCGGCGCCTTTGAAATGCCCCTGCACGCCAAGCTGTTGGCCAAGACCGGTCGTTATGCCGGTATCGTCGCGGCCGCTCTGGTGGTGGACGGCGGAATCTACCGTCACGAGTTCGTCGCCCAGTCGGTGGTCAGCGGCCTGATGCAGGTTCAGCTGGAAACCGAAGTACCGGTGTTCTCGGTGTCGCTGACCCCGCACCACTTCCATGCCGGCGAAGAGCACCAGAAGTTCTTCTTCGAGCATTTCGCGCACAAGGGTCAGGAAGCGGCGAAGACCTGCGCCGATACGTTGCAGAAAGTGCGTGCGTTGCGCCGTACCGAGCCGCGTGCTGTAGCGGTCTGACCCCACAATGATCGTTCCCACGTCGAGGCGTCGAACCGTCTGCGTGGGAACGCCTCAATGGACGCTCTGCGTCCGCTTTGGGACGCGGAGCGTCCCGGGCTGCATTCCCACGCGGAGCGTGGGAACGATCATCAGGCAAGATTTTCGTCAGTGGTCGGCACGATCAGAATGCCCGCTCGCAGACCGTTCTTGACCTTGGGGTTGGGGAAGATGATCCGCGCGCCCTGCTCTTCGATGATCCAGCGGGTATTGGCCAGGTCTTCGGCCAGCACATAACCCACATCCAGTTCGGAAAAGTTTTCGATGTCCGCCGGCAGGTTCAGGCGGAACGCATCGCTGTGCTTGATGATTTCCCGAGCCACGCTGAACAGTTGCAGACCGTCCAGCCCTTGCTCGGCCATCTCCGGCTCGGTGCCTTCGATGATCTGCTTCAGGCGGGTTTCCAGCAGTGACACATTGACCCCGGCGTTCTGCCCGAACGGCCGCGCCTTGCCCAGTTCCAGCGTGAAGGACTCGGCCCCCAGCTTGTCGTAGGTGTAGGAGCTGAACACGATCGACGGCTTGTTCTGCAACAGCACCGCTTCCATGCCGGCGGCGCGCAGGCGGGCCAGCTCAAGACGGGAATGCTGGCGACCTTCCTTCCACGGATATAAAGCGAACTGCTCGATCTTCGAACCACGAATCGCCGTGTGCAGGTCGTAGTGCAGGCGCTGACGATCAGGAAGGCTGAAGAAACTCGCCGCCAGACGTTCCAGCTCGCAGGCGCGCAGGGCTTCAGAACCGCTGCTTTGTTCGTGACGGCCGTTGAACAACCGATTGACGTCTTGCTCGACGAAACGCTCGCCCTTGCGAATCGCTTCCGGGTTGCCGAACAGGAACAGAATGCGTGCGCGCGGCTTCAGATCGCCGCGAGCAATGTCATGCAGCAGCCGGTCGAGCAGTTCGATCGGTGCCGTTTCGTTGCCGTGGATGCCTGCCGACAGCAGCAGGTCCAGGCCATTGTCGCGCGCTTCGGGTGGCCGGACTTCCAGCGCACCCTCGCTCAACCAGCGCATGCGCACGCCTTCGACAGTCAGTTGAGTCTTCTCCGCCGGTTCACGGCCGGCGAGGGTCAGTTCAAGCAGTTTGCCGAGGGCGAGCATAGAGCGGTTTCCTTAGTGGTCGTGATTGCAATCCGGGCCGTGCACGTGGCCGTCATCGTCGCCGAGGTCAGCCGGTTCCATCTCCAGTTGCAGACTTACCAGATTAGTCGCCAATGGGCGCAACAGCAGGTTGGCGTACTCTTCGTCGCCCTCTTCGACGTCCACGCCGATCAACAGTTGGCCGCGGCCGTCCTGCTGGATCCACAGCTCTTTGCCTTGCCACATGACCGCGACGCGGGTGCAGGAAGTTTCCAGTTGCTTGCCGTCGGTGTCTTCAAGGATCAGCCGCAGGGAATCGCTCATGTCTTTTTTACGCTCTGTTGGGGAGACAAGCCGCGCGCCACGTTCAGGCGGCGCGTCGGCCATCAATTGATCTGGAATGGATAAACCGCGCCCAGTTTAAGGATTTGCGTCAGTTCATCCAGTGCCGTCCGGCATTCAAGCAGCAACTGCGGATCCGCCAGATCGCTTTCGGTCAGGCGGTCGCGGTAGTGCTTTTCAACCCATGCGGTCAACGAACCGTACAACGGGGCGGTCATGATAACCCCTGGGTTGACGGCCGCCAGCTCGGTTTCGTTGAGCGCGACGCGCAGTCGCAGGCACGCCGGGCCACCGCCGTTCTGCATGCTTTGCTTGAGGTCGAAGACTTTTACTTCGCGGATCAGGCCGCCGGAGCTGGTCAGGCCTTGCAGGTAATTCCACACGCGCTCGTTGCCACGGCACTCTTCCGGCACGATCAGCAGCATCGAACCGTCAGGACGCGACAGCAGCTGGCTGTTGAACAGGTAGGAACGCACCGCGTCATCCACGGTGACCGCCGAACGCGGCACGCAGACCGACTGGAACTTGCCGCCGACCTTGGCCAGTTTGGCTTGCAGCTCGGCCAGCATCTGATCGGTGTCGAGGAACGCGTCCTCGTGATAGAACAGCACCTCGCCGTTGCCCACCGCGATCACGTCGTTGTGGAACACGCCCTGATCGATCACCGCCGGGTTCTGCTGCGCATAGACCACGCCATCCTCACGCAGGCCGTGCAGACGAGCGACGGCTTGCGATGCCTCGAGGGTCTGGCGTGCCGGGTATTTCTGTGGTGCCGGGTAGCGGGTGTCGAACGCACTGCGACCGAACACGAAGAACTCGACGCCGGCCTCGCCGTACTCACGGCAGAAACGCGTGTGGTTCGCTGCGCCTTCGTCGCCGAACTGCGCCACCGCCGGCAATGCGGCGTGGTGAGCGAAGTGTTGCTGGTTGGCGAACATCGCGCCCAGCACGCGACTGGTGGTCGGGTGCTCGATGCTGCGGTGGTATTTGCAGTTCAGGTTGGCGGCGGTGAAGTGCACGCGACCGTCAGCGGTGTCGGCACTCGGGCTGACCGTGGCGGCGTTGGCCACCCACATGCTCGATGCCGAGCAACTGGCGACCAGCAACGGCATCGCTTCCTTTGCGGCGCGCTCGATCACCTGAGCATCGGTGCCGCTGAAACCCAGACGGCGCAGAGCAGCCACGTCCGGACGCTCCTGCGGTGCGAGAACACCCTGCTGAAAGCCCATTTCCATCAGCGCTTTCATTTTCGCCAGACCTTGCAGCGCCGCTTCCTTCGGGTTCGAGGATTGCTGGCTGTTGCTCTGGGACGCAACGTTGCCGTAGGACAGACCACCGTAGTTATGGGTCGGCCCCACTAGACCGTCAAAATTGACTTCATAGGATTTCATCAGCGAGGCTCCACGAGAATCTGTTGTTATAGGCTTCAGTAACTATTCTTTGAGACCGCGGCGCGGTCATCGCTGGCAAGCCAGCTCCCACAGGAATCTCATCGTCCTTGCGGGAGCTGGCTTGCTGGCGATTGGCATCACGCCATCTTCACGCCAGGCGTCAGGGCCGCCGGCAACACCAGGCTCGGGGTTTCCAGCGAGGCCACCGGGTACGCGCAGTAATCCGCCGCGTAGTAGGCACTGGCGCGGTGGTTGCCCGAGGCGCCGACACCGCCGAACGGTGCGCTGCTCGCAGCACCGGTCAGCTGCTTGTTCCAGTTGACGATCCCGGCACGGCTTTCCAGCCAGAACTGCTGGTAGCGCTCTTCGGAATCCGACAGCAGACCTGCGGCCAGGCCAAACGCAGTGTCGTTGGCTTCGGCAATCGCCGCCGCGAAATCGGCGTAGCGGATTACTTGCAGCAACGGGCCGAACAGTTCTTCGTCGGAGCGATCGGCAACCGCCGTCACATCAACGATGCCCGGGGTCAGCAGCGCCGACTGCGCCTGTGGTTGAGTCATCGCCAGCAACGACACTGCGCCGTTGGCCAATAGATGCGCCTGGGCATCCATCAAGGCTTTCGCCGCGCCAAGGGAAACCACCGAACCCATGAACGGTGCCGGCTGCTGATCGAACGCACCGACCTCGATGGTCGAGCTGACTTCCACCAGACGCTTGAGCAGGCTGTCGCCCCACGCGCCTTCCGGCACCAGCAGACGACGGGCACAGGTGCAGCGCTGACCGGCGGAAATGAACGCCGATTGAATGATCGTGTACACCGCCGCATCGAGGTCGGCGACCTGATCGACCACCAGCGGGTTGTTGCCACCCATTTCCAGCGCGAGGATCTTGTCCGGACGACCGGCGAACTGCTGGTGCAGGTGATTGCCGGTACGGCTGGAACCGGTGAAGAACAGACCGTCGATGCCCGGGTTCGCCGCCAGAGCGATACCGGTTTCGCGGGCGCCTTGCAGCAGGTTCAGGACACCGGCCGGCAGACCGGCTTCAATCCAGCACTTGACCGTCAACTCGGCGACTTTCGGGGTCAGCTCGCTCGGTTTGAACAGCACGCTGTTACCGGCCAGCAGCGCCGGCACGATGTGGCCGTTCGGCAAATGGCCGGGGAAGTTGTAAGGGCCGAACACCGCGACCACGCCGTGGGGCTTGTGGCGCAATACGGCGGTGGCGTCGCCCAACGGGCCGCTCTTCTCGCCGGTACGCTCGCGGTAGCTCTGTACCGAAATCGCGATCTTGTTGACCATGCTGGTGACTTCGGTCGCGGCTTCCCACAGCGGTTTGCCGGTTTCCTCACCGATGGTGCGGGCCAGTTCGTCGGCGTGGTTTTTCAGCGCGGCGGCGAACGCTTCGAGCACGCTGATGCGATCTTCCAGGGTACGCCGGGCCCAGCCCGGGAACGCCTGACGCGCAGCCTGCACGGCCGACTCGACCTGAGCGGCAGTGGCGCCCTCCCCCGACCACAGCACTTGCTGGGTCACCGGGTTCAACGATTGAAAGGCCTCGCCCTGACCGGCCAGCCACTCACCTGCGATGTATAGCGAATTCATTATTTCGACTCCCGGGCAGCAGACAACGCCACGGCGCGCACCTGATCGCCAGCGTTGAGTTGAAGACGTTTGGCGGTCAGCGGATCGACCACCAGGGTGCCGGCGGCCAGACGGGCCGGCGCAGCCGTGATGCGGCAGTCTTCGCGTTTGCGGTTATGGATGATGAACGGCGTGGCGTCGTCGCCCGGCGTGCCGATGGCCAGCACCAGCGCTTCGCTGTCACGCACCGCGCGGATCTTGCTGGTCTCGCACTCGATGGCGGGACCTGCGTCGAAGATGTCGACGTAACCCTGGTAGCTGAAACCTTCGCTCTTGAGCATCGCCAGCGCCGGCTCGGTGTCCGGATGCACCTGGCCGATGACGTTGCGCGCGTCCGGCGACAGGAAGCAGGTGTACAGCGGGAATTTCGGCATCAGTTCGGCAATGAATGCCTTGTTGCCGACACCGGTCAGATAATCGGCCTGGCTGAATTCCATCTTGAAGAAGTGACGGCCCAGGCTTTCCCAGAACGGCGAACGACCGGCGTCATCCGACACGCCGCGCATCTCGGCGATGATCTTGTTGCCGAACAGTTCCGGGAATTCGGCGATGAACAGCATGCGCGCCTTGGACAACATGCGGCCGTTGAGGCCGGTGCGGTAGTCAGCGTGCAGGAACAGCGAGCACAGCTCGGAGTTGCCGGTCAGGTCGTTGGCCAGGAACAGCGTCGGGATCTCGCGATAGATATTCAATTCCTGCGAGGCGCTGACAGTCAGGCCGACACGGAAGTTGTACCAAGGCTCGCGCAGACCGACGGCGCCGGCGATGGCGGAAATCCCCACCACGCGACCGTTGTCGTCTTCGAGCACGAACAGATAGTCCGCGTCGCCACGACCGGCTTCACCGCGAAAGGTCTTCTCGGCCCAGCCAACCCGGTGGGTCAGGCGCTCTTCGTTGGCCGGCAAGGTAGTCAGGCCGGTGCCGGTGCTGCGGGCCAGGTCGATCAGAGCGGACAAATCGCTGCTGCGTACGGGACGAACAATCATGCTATCTCCTCAAACGGGCCGCCGTGGCCACCCGTGAAACTCGCTAAGGCGTTAAACCGCCACCAGGCGCACGCTGGCACCTTCACCGACGCCCAGGGCTTCGGCCGCTTCCAGATCCAGAGTCACCGGTTTACCCGGCGCGTAATCCAGCTCAAGCAATACCGCGCGGTAATCCTGCAACTGGGCATTGGCCACCAGATACTGGCGCCCGGCACCTTTGACCGGCTCGCCGAGTTTCACCGGCACCACACGGCTCTGGGCGATCGAACGGATCCCCGAAACACGTGCATGCAGGGTCGGGCCACCGTCGAAGATGTCGATGTAGTGATCGGTCTCGAAGCCTTCGCGCATCAGGATGTCGAAGGTGATCTGCGCACGCGGGTGTACCTGGCCCATCGCTTCCTGAGCGGAGTCCGGCAGCAGCGGCACGTAGATCGGGTAATGCGGCATCAGTTCGGCGAGGAACGTGCGGCTTTTCAGGCCACACAGACGTTCGGCCTCGGCGTAGTTCAAATCGAAGAAGTTGCGACCGATGGCGTCCCAGAATGGCGAGTCGCCGTTTTCATCGCTATAGCCGACGATTTCGGTCACCACCGAATCGGCGAACCGCTCCGGATGGCTGGCGACGAACAGCAGACGGCCACGGGAGTTGAGCTCGGCCCACGGCGACCCCACCAGCTCGCGCTGCACGTAGAAACTGGTCAGCAAGCTGTTGCCGGTCAGGTCGTGGCATTGCGAGAGCACGTGGATCTTGTTATGGATCTTCAGCTCGCGGGAGGCGTGCACGAAGGTCTCATTGCGAAAGCTGTAGAACGGCTCGGAATAACCGGCCGAAGCAACGATTGCCGAGCAGCCCACCAGCTTGCCGGTGGCAGTGTCTTCGAGGACGAAGAAGTAACTCTCTTCGCCGTTGAAGCTCACTTCGGCGGCAAACGAGGCTTCGCTCGCAGCGATCTTGTCGCTCAGACGTTCAACGTCATCCGGCAAGGAAGTGACACCAATCGGGCTGTCCGCAGCCAGACGCTGTACCTCGCCCAGATCAGCCATTTGCGCGGGGCGCATCACCAGCATGGTGTCACTCCTTTCTCTCATCAACTCACAGAAAAATAACCGGGCAGCTACTGCATACACAGAGATCAGTGTGGGAGCGGGCTTGCTCGCGAAAGCGGATTGTCNTGTCTGACCCACCGCTTTCGCGAGCAAGCCCGCTCCCACATTTGATTTTGCCCGGCATCAAAATTGGGTTCGGCGCCTGATCAAGTCAGGCGCCGAAGGGTCTATCAGGCTTGGGGCAGTTTCGCCGCAGCACGTTCGAAGCGATCCAGACCGGCGTCGATGTCTGCGTCTTCCACCACCAGGCTCGGGGCGAAACGGATCACGTCCGGGCCGGCCTGCAGAATCATCAGGCCTTCTTGTTCAGCGGCGTTGAAGATGTCCTTGGCCTTGCCTTTCCAGGCGTCGCTCAGCACGCAACCGATCAGCAGACCGAGACCACGCACCTGGGTGAACAGGCCGTACTTCTCGCCGATCTGTTGCAGGCGGGTCTTGAACTTGTCGTGCTTGGCATGGACGCCGTTCAGCACCTCAGGGGTGTTGATCACGTCTATCACCGCTTCGGCCACGGCACACGCCAGCGGGTTGCCGCCATAAGTGGTGCCGTGAGTGCCGACGACCAGATGCTTGGCCAGCGCTTCGGTGGTCAGCATAGCCGCGATCGGGAAACCGCCGCCCAGGCTCTTGGCGCTGGTCAGGATGTCCGGGGTCACGCCGTAATGCTGGTAGGCGAACAGGTTGCCGGTACGGCCCATGCCAGTCTGCACTTCGTCGAACACCAGCAGCGCGTTGTTGGCGTCGCACAGTTCACGGGCGCCTTGCAGGTAAGCCAGCTCGGCCGGCAGCACGCCGCCCTCACCCTGGATCGGTTCCAGAACGACCGCGCAGGTCTTGTCCGAAACAGCGGCTTTCAGTGCCGCCAGATCGTTGTACGGCACGTGGGTGATGCCGGTGATTTTCGGGCCGAAACCGTCGGAATACTTCGACTGGCCACCAACGTTCACGGTGAACAGGGTACGGCCGTGGAAGCTGTTGAGCGCGGCGATGATTTCGTACTTCTCGGTGCCGAAACGGTCGAACGCGACGCGACGGGCCAGCTTGAAGGCGGCCTCGTTGGCTTCGGCGCCGGAGTTGCAGAAGAACACGCGCTCGGCAAAGGTGGCGTCGATCAGCTTGTGCGCCAGGCGCAGGGCCGGTTCGTTGGTGAACACGTTGGACACGTGCCACAGCTTGTTCGCTTGCTCGGTCAAGGCACCGACCAGCGCCGGATGCGCATGGCCCAATACGTTGACGGCGATACCGCCGGCGAAGTCGATCAGCTCGCGGCCGGCCTGATCCCAGACGCGGGAACCGGCGCCACGCACCGGAATGAAAGCGGCAGGCGCGTAGTTGGGAACCATAACCTGGTCGAAATCGGCGCGTTGTACCGCAGCGTGCTCAACGGACATCGGAGTCTCCTGATGAGGGCCACCCGCCTGAAACTGGCGAGCGATGGGGGGATTGTAAGGACAGTTTTGTGCCCGGCCTTGCCGCCAAGCGACAACTTCTTATAGCGCAAACCCCGGATTTTCCCGGGTTTACGGCAATGCGACATATAGCGTCGCAAAGGCGCAGTTTAAACCGTCGCCAGCAATTGCAGCAGGCCTGAGAGGATATCAATTGCGGCAGCCGCCAATGTCATATCTATGTACCGCACTTTGTCGAAAGCAATTTGATTTGCTGGGCTCCTTTTCCGGATGCCGAAGGCAGGATCACCATGCAATCTCCGATCAATCGGGCCAGCGCCACGGCCGACACCGACGACCGACACAACCCGCCCTCTCATTATCAACCGCTCGTCAACGCCATGCCCTCATGGCTGGGCAATGCCTCGGACAAAAGGCGCGAGGCACTGAAGAACAATCGCAAGACACTTCCCGACACCATCAAGACTGCACCGCAGGCGGATCACGACGAATTGAGAGCCGCGATCGCCAACCACATGTCCGCTCAGAACACCGTGGATCAGAGGCTCGATCGCGTGCAGGACGCCAGCGCGTTTGCAACACCGCTGCTTGCGCAAGCGTTGAAGTCCCGGTTCGGCGTGGAAGTGGACGTCAAGGAAACCTTCCTGCGCCTCTACATACCGGTGACCGTGTCCGGCTTTGCGATCAAAACCGGCGCCCGGGTCTGGACCGTATCGCTGGTAGAGGCGGCGCTGCACAATTTCGAAGAGAAGGAAACACGGCAAGGGGCTTACGAAAGTGGCTCATCCTTCATTTCCAGACCGTCTGCGACAGGGCAGTTCGAGCCGCTGCCGCAGGTCAACGGCAAAATCACTATCCCGGCCTTCACCAGCCTTTGCCGGGAGCTGGACATCGGCGCCCGCTACAAAACCTACCTTGAAGACAACCTCGGTTTCACCAGCCCGGTCGCCGCTGCGGTGTTATCCCGCGATGTCAAGGACAGTCAGAAAGCCGCACTGAGGGCCGCCCTCCAACTGGCACGGATGAACCAGGACATCGGAGAGTTATATTTTCGACTGATCGGTGGCTTGCTCGATGGTCTGGAAGGCATGCGGATCGACCGTCAACCGCTGCGCTGTCACGACTTGACGATGATGTCGGCCACACTGACCGGCATCGTGATATTCACCCCGGATCTGGAACAGGCCAGGGCCTCGACCCGGGTGGTTGCTTACATACCCGATGATCCCGAGCACCCCGTCAAGGAATACGCCTCGCCCGTCGAAATGGAGAAAGAACTGACCCGCCAATTGCGCGCCCCCGACTATCAGCGTTTCTTCAGCCGTTTCGTACTCCATGAACAACGTGGTCATTTCTTCAGCGAACTGAACCGGCGACTGAGCAAGGTGACATGGCACAAGCCTGAGGCGGGAAGCCCGCTGCCTGCCTGGCGAGACACCCCTATAAACAAGCCGAAACTGCAACTTACCGTCACGCCCATCACCACAGAACTCTGGGAACACCTCTACCAGGGCAAGCTGAACAAGATCCTCAATGACGCAGCGACTATCGCCGTATCAACGGCCACGACGGACGCTAACGCCCGCTGGGCGCTCTGGGACTCATTCGTCAACGTGGCGTCATCGATTCTCGAGATCGCCTCCTTCGTCCTGATGCCGTTCGTACCGTTTCTCGGAGAAATCATGATGGCCTACATGGCCTACCAATTTCTCGACGAAGCCTTCGAGTGGATTGTCGACTGGGCCGAAGGGCAGATTACAGAGGCCGCCGAGCATTTTTTCACCGCATTGGAATCATTGATCCAGCTGGGGGCTTTCGCCCTCGGTGGCGGGATTGCCCTGACAGAACTTCCAAAAATATTGCCGGCAGAAGTCATGTCATTCATTGACCGGTTCCAGCCCGTCAAACTGCGCAATGGCAAAACCCTCTACTGGAAACCGGATCTGAAACCTTACGAGCGCCAGGTCAAGCCACCCGAAGGGACCGGGCCCGACCGCCAGGGCCTGCATCACTATCAGGGCGAAAGCCTGCTGCCACTCGAGCAGGCGCATTACCTCGTCAGTCCGCATGAACATCCCGGCAAACTCTACATCGAACACCCCGCACGGGCAGATGCCTACCGCCCCATCGTGCGCCATAACGGCGAAGGCGCCTTTCATACCGAGCTTGAACGACCGCTTGAATGGGACGCCCCTACCGTATTGCAACGGATCGGTCACAGCGTCGAGTCGTTCCCTGCGGTGCGACGTGAGCAGATCCTCAAGGTCAGCGGTTATACGCAAGATGCACTGCGCAAAATGCACGTCAACCAGGAGCGCTTGCCCCCCTTGCTGGCCGACAGCATTCAGCGCTGCCGGATTGATCAGGACCTGCAGGACTTCATCGACCGGATGGCCAGCGACCGCCCCGAGGATTATTCAGGTGCGGATCCGCTGCTCCAGCTCCGGCTTATCGCAGAGCAAACGCCCTGGCCCCAGCGCAAGACATTGCGTTTCATCAACGCTCAAGGTGAGATTGCATGGCAATCCTCTGCCGACGAACAGCTTCCTGTGACCGAGATTCGGCAGGACAGCCTGTCCGATGGCGACGTCCTCAAGACGCTGCTGCAAACGCTCAGCGAGCCGGAGATCAATACGCTGCTGGGAGAGGATTTCGGTGAGATGCACGCTATCGAAGCGCGCACGCGCAAGCTCAGAGCCAGACTGGCGCAGATCGCCCGAGAGCAGCGCACTTCGCTTTTCGAGCAACGCTACCAGGCGCTCCAACAGCGCGACGAGCCCTTGATCAGGCGTGCGGCCCTGCATGAGCCACAGCTGCCTGCCAGGGTGACTGAAGAGTTGCTGAACACGGCCACCGGTTCGGAACTGGTGATGATCAGCAAAGGACAATGGCCCGAACGGCAACAGGCGCTGGCAGAACATGCCAGGCAGGAACTGCGCGTCACTCGCGCCTTCGAAGGGTTGTTGCTGGATTCTGTGCGCAATCCTGATACCGATACGCTGGCGCTGCACAGCCTGCAACGATTGCCAGGCTGGTCCGCAGACGTACGCCTTGAAGTGCGCGGTCAAGATCCCCAGGGACAGTTGATCGACAGCACCGGCCCGGTCGATGCCGCTATTCAGAAGGTGCTGGTGCTCAAATCCGATGGGCTCTGGCAGCCGTACGACGAGCAGGGACTGCAACTGCACGGCTCCACCGATTTCTACACTGCCGTCCTGCAAGCCCTGCCGGACGCGCAAAGAAACGCCTTGAACCTGCAGATCGGCGAGGGGGGAAAACTCAGACAAGCCATCAGTGACAATCCGCTGCCACGTACCGAACTGCGGCTGACAATCACGCCCGATCCCGTGCCGCCTCCCGTCATGGATACCTTGCGGTTGCTGGGCACGGACGGCTATTCACGCAACCCGCCACCGGCGCTGCGAGCACCCCGCACGCTGGACAACCGGATCAGACAGATCTACCCGAGAATGCCTGAAGTCGAACGAATCGCCATGGCGCAGCGCCTGGCCAACCATCCGAACGGCGCGATCGCCGAACTGTCCCGGCTTCAGCTGGAATACGCGCAACTCGACAGCGATCTCAATCAATGGCTGTTCGACCTGCCGGAGATCAACCCGGCTGATGGCCTCCGTCGAACGGATGACCAACAGATGGCCGCCATCCGTGATCGCCAGACGTTCGCCAACGACCTGCGCAGTTGCTGGCGCAGAGAGATGCATGGCCCGCATGGTTACCAGATGCGTTTTTCACAGCCGATCGTGGGCAACCTTCCTGCCCTGACGGCCGACTTTTCCCACGTCGACAATCTTGAACTGATCGGCAGCGGCGAGCCGGGTGCCCTTGACCACTTCCTCGAAAGTTTTTCGGGACTTGTACGCATGGAACTGCGCGACTTCGACCTGCACAATCTGCCGCCGCGCCTGACAACGCTCGCAGGTCTGAAACAGCTGACACTGCAAAACTGTGGCGTCGTCCTTACACCGGAAAACCGGTCGATCATGTCGAGCCTCAACGGGCTGACCGCGCTGGATCTGGAAGGCAATCCACTGGGCGTGACGTTCGACTTCACCTTCATGCCGAACCTGACGCATCTGAACCTTTCCAGTACCGGCCTCTCCGAAATCCCCAGCGGTGTCCTGGATCACCCGCGCCTGACCAGCGCATGGCTTACCGATAACCAGATCACCACACTGCCCGATGCCTTGTTCGAACAGCCGGCTGCTTCCACCGCAGGGTACGATTTTTTCGGCAACCCGCTTTCTGCTGCGACCCGTGAAAACGTGAAGATCTACTTCAACCGGACCGGCAGCGATCTGGGCGTTCGTCCCGAGCAAACGGATATAAACCGGATCAAGGCACTGTTTCCCGACCTGAATGACCGTCAATCCAGCGAACTGATTTACAGCCTGCCCGGCTCGCTGTTACAGGGTCGGCTTCAACTGGATCGCTGGGAGAGCGAAATAACCCGGCTGACCAGCGAGCTGGCCACATGGGCGCGGGACACACCCAATCGTGATCCGTCCACGGGTGAACTGCTGACCCCCAACGAACACTTCAATCAGTTTTATGAGCGAGAAGTTTTCGCCGGAAGAATTGAGCGGCTGTGGCGTCACCGCTCGACGGCACATCCGCTGACGAGAGCGGATGTGTTATCGGCGCAAGCCAATTTCATCGGTGACATGCCGGAGCTGTCGGCGGATTTCAGCCACATCACCGCACTGTCGCTCAACGGGAACAAACAAATACGTGCCACCTCACCCTTTCTGCGCAGCTTTCCCCGGTTGAAACGCCTGATCCTGCATGACTTTGCACTTGAACAACTGCCACAGTCCCTGGCGGCCCTGCCCGTGCTCGATACACTGGTTCTCAACAACTGCGGCGTGACCTTGACTGGCGAGCTGCAGCTTGCACTGGCGGGGATGCGCGAGCTTGAATCACTCGAACTGCCCAACAACCCGCTGGGCAGTGCGCCCGACGCAGGCAGTCTGCCAGCGCTCATGTATCTGGACCTCTCTCGCACAGGCATCAGCGATGTTCCTCCCGGATTGGCCGGACATCCGAGATTGAAAACGGCCATTGTCAGTGATAACCGGATCAGCGAGTTGCCCGAGGCGCTCTTTGACCTGCCCGCCGAAGCCAGCGCAGGATTCGATTTCTCCGGCAATCCGTTGACCGCCGACACACTGGAACGGATCAAACGTTACTCGCGCGACACCGGTATGGATTTCGGCGTGGTCGCCAAACAGGCTGACATCGATGCCACCCAGGCGCTGTTTCCCGACCTGGACGGCGAAGAGGCCAGCGAGGTGTTTTACGGGTTACCCGGTGACCTGGAACACGGACGCCGCCAGCTCAGGCACTGGAAAGCCGAGCTCGAGCAACTCACCGCCGATCTGTCGCAATGGAAAATGGCAGTTCCCCACGAGCATCCTTTCAGCCATCAACCCCTCTCACCGCGGGAGTTCCTCGCCGAACATTCGGCACGAACAGCGTTTGCCGAACAGTTGCAAACCCTGTGGCGCTCACGAATGCCGGAAAACCCCAGGCAGCGGGGCGATTCACTGGTAGCGCGTGTGACATTCATCGGCGAATTGCCCACCCTGACGACCGACTTCAGCCACATCCGCGAAGTCTCACTCACAGGGCATGACGCTCTCGGCAACGTCGACGGTTTCCTGCAACCCTTCAACACCTTGCGCCACCTGGAACTGCACGATTTCAACCTGGGCCAGAACCCGCTGACGTCCATGCGCATGACTTCACTGCAGCGCCTGGTTCTGGAGCATTGTGGATTGACGCTGACCCCGCAAAGCCGCGCATCCCTGTCGTCTCTTGAAAATCTTCGGTATTTGAATCTGAGCCGAAACCCGCTGGGCGCCCACCCGCCCCTCGAAGCGCTGCCGGCCCTGGTGCAACTGCGCATGATCGATACCGGGATTTCGAGCCTGCCCGACGGTTTGCTCGGTCATCCACGACTGCTCATCGCCATGCTCGAACGCAACCGGATCCGCGATCTGCCCGACATCCTTTTCGATATTTCCGCCCGCCCACCCAAGCAACTCAGCCTCGCCGACAACCCGCTGTCATCCACCACGCGGGAACGCATCAAGCTCTGTTACCAGCAGTTCAGGCAGCACTTCGGCGTTTCAATGCCTCGAGAAGACCTCGAGCGGATCCGTGAGCTGTTTCCATCCCTGAGCGATGATGACGCCAATCGAGTGCTGTACCTGCTGCCGGGAACTCTCGACTTCGGTCGATTACAGATCGGGCGCTGGGAGACCGAACTGCGGCAGCTTGAAGGTGACCTCGAAAAATGGGTGACAGACGTCCCTGATCGTTATCCGGCAAGCAGCATCGAGCTGACCGCCAGTGATCGATCCGCAGAGCAGGCCAGTCGCAGGATGTTCCGACAGGAGATCGAATCGTTCTGGCGCGAAAGGTCTCGCGAACACCCCGAGCGGCGAAGCACGGTGCTCAACCTGAATCCGGCCTTCATCGGTGACCTGCCGGACTTGAGTGCCGACTTTTCTCACGTGACAACATTATCGATCACCGGCAATGCTCAGCTACGGGCAAGCACAGGCTTCCTGCGAGGGTTCACCGGCCTCGACTCGCTCGAATTGCGTGATCTGGCATTGACCGAAGTGCCACCTGCACTGACCGCAATGCCGGATCTTCAGCAACTGGTGCTGAGCAACTGCGGGGTCGTACTGGATGACAAGGGCAGCGCCACGCTGGCGTCACTGAAGCAACTGGTCAGACTCGATCTTTACAGCAATCCGCTGGGCCGGTTGCCGGATATCCGCAGCCTGCCGGAACTGGAATTTCTCGATCTGTCGAACACCGGGATTACCCGGCTGCCATCGAGTTTGCTGGATCCTCCCTGGCTGGAAACCGCCATCCTCAGCGGCAATCGCGTGACCGAACTGCCCGCCGAGCTCTTCGATTTGCCTGCCTCCGCCAGCAACGGCATTGACCTGGGCGACAATCCACTGGACGCGGCCACCCGCGAGCGCATCAAGGACTACTTCCGCCGAACCGGGGAAGACCTTGGCGTGCTGGCCGAGCCGTCGGACATCGCACGCGTCCAGACGCTCTACCCGGCCCTGAGCGATAAACAGGCCAGTGATTTCATCTATCACCTCGAAGGCACACTGGCCGATGGCCGGATCGAGCTGGCACGCCGGGAAGCCGAACTCGAGCAACTGCTGGGTGATCTTGCCGCCTGGGAAAACGACATACCCGTTCACCCGGTCACCGGGCTGCCACTCCCAGCAGACCAGCGCCTGATGCAAGAGCAAATCAGAACGGCATTGCGAGAAGCATTGCTGACTTGCTGGCGCAAAACCCCGGTGGAAGGAGCAGACGCCAGTGACCACCAGTTTGCGTTCAGGCTGCCGATCATGGGGGAGTTGCCAACACTGACCGCCGACTTCGGCCACGTTTCGGATCTCTATCTGGTCAGCACCAGTAATCACTCGCCGCGGATCGGTCGATTCCTCGAGGCCTTCACCCACCTTGAAAGCGTCGATATTCAAGGTTACGACCTGCCCTCCATCCCCGAAGCCGTGTTCCGGATGAAGCGACTCACCACCTTGAGCCTGCCAACCTGCAATCTCACGTTATCGCCGCAGGACGTGGCCGGGCTGGCGAGTCTGGACCAACTTGATCTGCTGCATCTGCACAATAACCCGCTCGGACTGACACCTGACCTCAGCAATTTGCAGAACCTCACCGACCTGGACCTGAGCACCACCGGCATCAGGGAAATTCCCAACGGTGTACTGGAGAATCTCAACTGGATGGAAGTGGATCTGTCGGGCAATGAAATCACTGAAATGCCCGATGCACTCATGGAGGTGCCTGCCCACGTCGGCGATCGCTACGACCTGTACGGCAATCCCTTCTCCGCCCAGGCCATGCAGCGAATTCGGGCTTACTACCAGGAAACGGGGATGACCCTGAACGTTGACGACGTAATGGAACATCCACAGGTGCAAACTCGCCCCAGTGCCGAAATCGAAGATTGAAGGACATCTGAAACGACAGCGCCATGGAGTCGATCTCCATGGCGCTGCGGCTCACCGGTCAACCGCGCTCTGGCGGCACCGACGACAATTCAAAAGGACTGCTGCTGCGCCGCTGGTTGCGGTCTTCGCGCGGCGTGGCGCCGAAGAAGTTGCGATAGGCGCTGGAGAAATGCGGCCCCGAAGAGAAACCGCACGACAGGCCGATCTGGATGATCGACTTGCTGGTCTGCATCAACATCTGCCGGGCCTTGTTCAGGCGCAGTTCCAGGTAGTACTGGCTCGGCACGCGGTTGAGGTATTGCTTGAAGATCCGCTCCAACTGGCGACGGGACACGCACACATGCTGGGCGATCTCGTCGGTGGTCAGCGGCTCTTCGATGTTGGCTTCCATCAGCAGCACCGCCTGGGTGAGCTTCGGATGGCTGGAGCCGAGACGGTTCTGCAACGGAATGCGCTGACGCTCGCCGCCCTCGCGGATGCGTTCGACCACCAGTTCTTCGGAAACTGCACCGGCCAGTTCCGCACCGTGATCACGGGCCAGCACCGCCAGCAACAGATCGAGCACCGACATGCCGCCGCATGCGGTCAGGCGATCGCGATCCCAGTCGAACAGATGACTGGTGGCGATGACTTTCGGGAAGCGTTCGGCGAAATCGTCCTGCCAGCGCCAGTGCACCGCCGCGCGGTAACCGTCGAGCAGACCGAGTTGTGCCAGCGGGTACACACCGGCCGACAGTCCGCCGATCACACAACCGGCACGCACCAATTGCTTGAGCGCGCTGCTGAGTGCCGGCGCCAACGTGGTCGGTGGCTCATCGGCGAGCAGGAACAGTTTCTGGAAGTTTTCGAGTTTGCCAGCCCAGGGTTCGCCGGGCAGTTGCCATTCACCTTCGGTCGGCGCTTCGGCCTGCAGAAACGACAACTCGTAAACCACGTCCGGATGCACACGCTGGGCAACACGCAAGGCCTCCTCTGCCAGCGCCAAAGTCAGAGCTTTAGTGCTGGGCCAAATCAGGAAACCAATTCGATGGGCAGTCATGGGCGGGCGATCCGAAGCGAATAACGGTGATGAAGGCAAGGGCCAATGCTAGCCCGAAAATGAACACAAATCGCGAAACCAGCAAAGATCAATTGTGGGAGCTGGCTTGCCAGCGATAGCGGTGTGTCTGTCCCAGAAATGCAATCTGGCAGGACGCCATCGCTGGCAAGCCAGCTCCCACAGGAATCGAGACCGGCCTCAAGGCTGCGAAGCATGCACTATCTCGGTGCGCAACGGCAGCCCTGATTACTTGAGGCTGCCCGAGAGGAATTGTTGCAAACGTTCCGATTGCGGATTGACCAGCACTTCACGCGGGTTGCCGCTTTCTTCGACGACGCCTTTGTGCAGGAACACCAACTGGTTCGACACTTCACGGGCGAAGCCCATTTCGTGGGTCACCACCACCATGGTCCGGCCTTCCTGAGCGAGGGCCTGCATGACTTTCAGCACGTCGCCGACCAGTTCCGGGTCGAGGGCCGAAGTCGGTTCGTCGAACAGCATCACTTCCGGTTCCATCGCCAGCGCACGGGCGATTGCCACGCGCTGCTGCTCGCCACCGGACATGTGCCCCGGGAACGCATCCTTACGATGAGCCACGCCGACCTTGTTCAGGTAGTGCTCGGCCTTCTCGCGGGCTTCGGCCTTGGACACACCCAGCACGTGAACCGGCGCTTCCATGATGTTTTCCAGCGCGGTCATGTGCGACCACAGGTTGAAGTGCTGGAACACCATCGACAGGCGCGAACGCATGCGTTGCAGCTGTTTCGGATCAGCGGCTTTCAGCGCGCCGTCCTTGTTCGCTACCAGTTTCAGTTCTTCGTTGTTGAGCAGGATCTTGCCCGCGTGCGGCTGCTCGAGCAGGTTGATGCAGCGCAGGAAAGTACTTTTGCCGGAGCCACTGGAGCCGATGATGCTGATCACATCGCCGGCGGCCGCTTTCAGGGAAACGCCCTTGAGCACTTCGTGACTGCCATAGCGTTTATGCAGGTCTTGGACTTCAAGTTTGTACATGCGGTCGGTTCTCACAAAAACAGTCAGTCGTTGAGCAAAGGGCCGTCGCGCAGCGCATCGCGCCCCGCCACTTTGGCCAGCCAGAAACCGGGTTGGGCGTAACGCAGCCGCTCAATGGCAAACAGCACCCCGGACGTACCAGCACAGACCGTGCTGACCCGATCCGACAGCGGATCGATCACTTCGAAAATCTTGTCACCGGCTTCAACCCACTCGCCGGGCTTGCGCAGAAAACTCACCACACCGGGATGCGGCGGCAGGAGCATTTCGGTGCCTTCGAACGGCATGCCTTCGCATGGTTCGTGCGCCGCGCTCGGCCACTCGCCACGGATCAGGCCCTGCTCGGCGAGGAACGCCAGAATGCCTTCAGCCCAGGCTTCGGCCTGCGCCGGCGTGGTGTCAGCCTGACCGCCGAGTTCGACGGTGGTTGCCAGGCACGCCAGTGGAATTTGCGCGTCCGGGAACAGACGCGACAGACGCAGCCACGGCAGCGAACAGGCTTCATCGAACGAGCTGCCGCCGGAATCTTCCGCCAGCAGGCCGACCTTCACGTCCAGGTGCGCAGCGAGCGAACGCCACTGCGGCCAGTGCTGCGGCAACGCGTACATGTGCAGCGCGGCTTCACAGTCGCAATGCAGATCCAGCACCACATCGGCGGTGGCGGCGTGTTGCAGCAGGATGCGCTGCATGCCTTGCAACTGGCTACTCGCTTCAGGCAATTCGGCCAGATGGTCGGCCATCGCCTGACGGATCAGACGGATGTTGGCGTGCGGATCATCACCGAGTTGTCCTTCCAGCCTGGCGGCCACGGGGGCGCTGAGCTCGACGAAATCACGGTTGAAATTCTTGCCGCTGCCGGCCTCGAAACGGCCCTGATGGTTGCCTTGCAGCAACTGGCCAAGACCCAGCGGGTTGGCCACTGGCACCAGTTCGATGACGCCGTTGAGCAGGCCCTTGGCTTCGAGTTCGCCGAGGCGTTTTTTCAGTTCCCAGGCGGTGCGCATGCCGGGCAGTTCGTCAGCGTGGAGGCTGGCCTGGATGTAGGCCTTGCGCTCGCCGCTGCCGAAGCGAAAGACCGAAATCCGGCGCTCGCTGCCCAAGTGGCTCCACGGCAGAACGTGGTCGATGCGTTCCATATCAGTGCTTCCTCGGGGCCAGGTAGCTCAGCCAGCGACGCTCGGCCAGCTTGAACAGGCGCACCAGAATGAAGGTCAGGCACAGGTAGAACACGCCGGCGGTGATGTACGCCTCGAACGGCAGGTAGAACTGCGCGTTGACGGTGCGGGCCGCGCCGGTGATGTCGATCAGGGTCACGATGGACGCCAGACTGGTGGTCTGCAGCATCATGATCACTTCGTTGCTGTACTGCGGCAGCGCCCGGCGCAGGGCCGATGGCAGCAGGATGCGCTTGTACATCTTGACGCGCGACATGCCCATGGCCTTGGCCGCTTCGATCTCGCCGTTCGGCGTGGCCTTCAGGCTGCCGGCGATGATTTCAGCGGTGTAGGCGCTGGTGTTGATCGCGAACGCCAGGCACGCACAGAACGTTGCGCTGGACAGCCACGGCCAGAGGAAGCTCTCGCGCACCGCTTCGAACTGGGCCAGACCGTAGTAGATCAGGAACAGCTGAACCAGCATCGGCGTGCCGCGAATCACGTAGGTGTAGAGCCAGGCTGCGCCATTGACCACAGCGTTCTTGGATACGCGCATCAGCCCCAGCGGCAGGGCCGCGAGCAGACCGAAGAACAGCGACAGCGCGAGCAACTTGAGGGTCGTGACCAGACCGCCGAAGTACAGCGGCAGGGCCTCCCAAATGACGTTGTAGTCGAAGATCATAGATCAGCCGCCCTTACGCCTACCGAGTAGCGCTTCTCAAGGTGACGCAGCGCCAGCAACGAGACACTGGTGATCACCAGGTACATCGCCGCCACTGCGAGGAAGAAGGTGAAAGGCTCGCGGGTGGCGTCGGCCGCCTGCTTGGCCTTGAACATCATGTCTTGCAGACCGACCACGGAAATCAGCGCGGTGGCCTTGGTCAACACCAGCCAGTTGTTGGTGAAGCCCGGAATCGCCAGACGAATCATCTGTGGCACCAGCACCCGGAAGAACACCTGGAAGCTGCTCATGCCGTACGCCATGCCCGCTTCGGCCTGACCTTTGGGGATCGCCATGAACGCGCCGCGGAAGGTTTCCGACAGATACGCACCGAAGATGAAACCGAGGGTGCCGATACCGGCGGCCAGCGGGTTCAGATCGATGTAGTCGTCATAGCCGAGCATCGGTGCGACGCGGTTGAGCAGGTCCTGACCGCCGTAGAAGATCAGCAGGATCAGCACCAGGTCGGGAATCCCGCGAATCACCGTGGAATACAGATCGCCCAGCCACGCCAGCCAGCGCACCGGCGACAGGCGCAACGCGACGCCGATCAGCCCGAGAACGATGGCCAGGGCCATGGACGACAAGGCGAGCTGAAGCGTCAGCCAAGCGCCATCGAGGATGACAGCCCCGTAGCCTTTCAACATGATTCAGGTCCTCGAAAGTTGGGATGAAAAAATGGCGCAAACCGCAGAGATCCTGTTGCTTGCGCCATTTCGGACGGGTCGAGCGACGTCTTTACTTGCCGTAAATGTCGAAGTCGAAGTACTTGTCCTGGATTGCCTTGTACTTGCCGTTCTCGCGGATGGCCGCGATGGCGGTGTTGATCTTGTCTTTCAGGGCGTCGCCCTTGCGTACCGCAATGCCTACGCCGTCGCCGAAGTATTTGACGTCGGTGAACGCCGGGCCCACGAACGCGAAGCCTTTGCCGGCGTCGGTTTTCAGGAAGCCGTCATTCAACAGCGTAGCGTCCGCCACGGTGCCGTCGAGGCGGCCGGCGGCCACGTCGAGGTAGATTTCGTTCTGCGAACCGTAAGGCTTGATCTCGGCACCCAGCGGGGCCAGGACTTCGCGGGCGAAACGCTCGTGGATCGAACCACGTTGCACGCCGATGTTCTTGCCCTTCAGCTCAGCCAGACCTTCGCTGACCTGAGTGCCTTCCTTCATCACGAGGCGGGCCGGGGTGTTGTAGTACTTGTTGGTGAAGTCCACGGACTTCTTGCGATCTTCAGTGATCGACATGGACGACAGGATCGCGTCGATCTTGCGCACTTTCAGTGCCGGGATCAGACCGTCGAACTCTTGCTCGACCCACTGGCACTTGACCTTCATTTCTTCGCACAGCGCGTTGCCGATGTCGTAGTCGAAACCGACGATGCTGCCGTCCGGCGCTTTGGAGGCGAATGGAGGGTAAGCCGCTTCGATACCGATTTTCAGAGGCTTTTCATCGGCGAATGTCGGCAGGGACAGCACGGACAGTGCCAGGGCGCCAAGCAGCACAAGTTTCTTCATCTTGGGACTCCATCGGTAAAGGGCAAAAACGGCAGAGTGAGCGACAGCCCAATATGCGAATGGGTGTAACGAAATCGGTTGCTGCGTGCGTGGGACAATTCCAGTCAAAACCGCGAAGGCTTCAACGCAAGCCACGACGAGCGAGTGATCGGCATTCTAACGACAGGCCCGAAGCCGATATTTCTTCAATGCGACAACTAATTACAGATGCACCGAGAAACCCGCTTGAGCACATTGACAGCCCTGCAATTTCATGCAAGAGCGAAAGACAGTGAACCGATCTATGCTGCAAATTGCGGGCCTATTATTCGCAAACCCTTCTAATCCGGCAAGCGCGGGGTTATGTCTTATTTTTCACCGGGGGTTTTGAGGCCCCGCAACGGGGCGATGCGTTTCTCATTGCCCCGTTGCGGGGCGGGCGGTTACACATTCAGTTACTTGAACGCGGACGGGTAACAGTGGGAATGGGCTGACGGAGCAATTCGATAATTATTGGCTGCCGATTTTTTGTTCCATCAGAGGGTTGCAGCTTTGCATGACAAACCGCTTTCGCTGGCAAGCCAGCTCCCACAGGTTTTGTGGTGTGCTGGAGGTTGCGGGAGCAACGGAGATCCCTGTGGGAGCTGGCTTGCCAGCGAAGGGGCCAGCACTAACAACCCCTAAACTCCAGACAACAAAAAGCCCCGCCCGGCGCAATGCCGGACGGGGCTTCTCAGCCTTCAGACCCGCCGCTTACGCGACGTTCATGGTCTTGTGCGTATCGATCAGATGCTGCACCACACCTGGATCCGCCAGGGTGGAGATGTCGCCCAACCCTTCGTATTCGGCGGTAGCGATCTTGCGCAGGATGCGGCGCATGATCTTGCCCGAACGGGTCTTCGGCAGCCCCGGCGCCCACTGGATCACGTCCGGCGAAGCGATCGGTCCGATCTCCTTGCGCACCCAGTTCTTCAGCTCCAGACGCAGTTGCTCGCTCGGCTCTTCGCCGTTCTTCAGGGTGACATAGACATAAATGCCCTGCCCCTTGATGTCGTGCGGCACACCGACCACCGCCGCTTCGGCGACTTTCGGGTGAGCGACCATCGCGCTTTCGATCTCGGCGGTACCCATGCGGTGGCCGGACACGTTGAGCACGTCGTCCACGCGACCGGTGATCCAGTAGTAACCGTCAGCATCGCGACGAGCACCGTCACCAGTGAAATACATGCCACGGAAAGTCTTGAAGTAGGTGTCGACGAAACGGTCGTGATCGCCGTACAGGGTGCGCGCCTGACCCGGCCACGAATCGAGAATCACCAGATTGCCCTCGGCCTCGCCCTCGATGATGTTGCCGAGGTTGTCCACCAGCGCCGGCACCACGCCGAAGAACGGACGTGCGGCCGAACCTGGCTTGAGCGCATGGGCGCCCGGCAGCGGGCTCATCATGTTGCCGCCGGTTTCGGTCTGCCACCAGGTATCGACGATCGGGCAACGGGATTTGCCGACGTTCTTGTAGTACCAGTCCCAGGCTTCCGGGTTGATCGGCTCGCCGACCGAACCGAGCAGACGCAGACTGCTGCCGTCCGCGCCCTCAACAGCGGCGGTGCCGGAGGCCATCATCGCGCGGATCGCGGTCGGTGCGGTATAGAGGATGTTGACCTTGTGCTTGTCGACGATCTTCGCCACCCGGGTGATGTCCGGGTAGTTCGGCACGCCTTCGAACAGCAGCGTGGTCGCGCCGTTGGCCAGCGGGCCGTAGACGATGTAGCTGTGACCGGTAACCCAGCCGACGTCGGCGGTGCACCAGTAGATTTCACCCGGACGGTAGTCGAACACGCGCTCGTGAGTCATCGCCGCGTACAACAGATAGCCGCCGGTGGTGTGCTGCACGCCCTTTGGCTTGCCGGTGGAGCCGGAGGTATAAAGGATGAACAACGCTTCTTCGGCGCCCATCTCTTTCGGCGCGCAGACGGTGCCTGCCACTTTCATCAGGTCTTCGTACCAGATGTCGCGATGCTGGTTCCACTTGATGTCGCCGCCGGTGCGCTTGCACACGATGACTTTCTGGATGCTGCTGGTTTCCGGGTTGGTCAGGGCGTCGTCGACGTTGGCCTTGAGGGAAATCTTCTTGCCGGCACGGATGCCTTCGTCAGCGGTGATCACCACTTTCGAGCGGCAGTCGATGATGCGACCGGCCAGGGCTTCCGGCGAGAAACCGCCAAACACCACCGAGTGAATCGCGCCGATCCGGGTACAGGCCAGCATGGCGACCACGGCTTCGGGAATCATCGGCATATAAATGGTCACCACGTCGCCGCGGTGTACGTCCTGGCCACGCAGGGCGTTGGCGAGCTTGCACACTTGTTCGTGCAACTCGCGGTAGGTGATGTTGCGGCTTTCGGAAGGATCGTCGCCTTCCCAGATGATGGCGGCCTGATCGCCGCGCTCGGCCAGATGGCGGTCGAGGCAGTTGTAGGAAACGTTCAGGGTGCCGTCGGCAAACCACTTGATGTCGACATGGTGATCGTCGAACGAAGTCTGTTTCACCGTGGTGAAAGGCTTGATCCAGTCGAGGCGCTTGGCTTGTTCGCGCCAGAAGCCGTCAGGGTTGACGACCGACTGTTGGTACATGGCTTTGTAGGTCGCCTCATCGGTCAGCGTATTGGCCAGAACCTCGGGACGAACGGGATACAGGGAAGCCGCACTCATCTTTCCTACCTCGGTGTAATAGTTGTTTTTGTATGACCCTGTTGTAGCCGGGGCGCCCGTATAGAACCATTCGACGATGGTAGTAACAAGCCCCTACAAAATATCCAGAAATGCCCTGAACACCCCTGAAGCAAACCCCGCAACCCTTGTGGGAACTGGCTTGCCAGCGATTCAGACGCCTCGTTTTCCCGGGAAAACCGCAGCACCGGCAACACGCTCTCCACGGATTGTTACCAAATCTGCCAAAGGTGTTTATCAAAACCGGGTCTGTTTACCCCTGCCCCGCCTCCCTAAAATTCACCTCGCCGACAAGGCAAAGCGATTAACAAGGTTACAGCCCCCACGAAGGCCGTTAATCCAGTTCTGAAGTAACAAAGCAAAACGATGAAGTTCCACACGCAACCCCAAAAAGGTTGCGTGACCCCACTCGACCTCAAGAAGGTAAATGTCAAATGAAAGCTTTATTGGTTCTGGCCCTCAGCAGTCTGTGCGCAACCGCCATGGCAGACGAGGTTCCGACTGATGTCGCCCAGCAACAACCGGCTATCGAGGAATACACTTACTCCACTCACCTGGACATCGCCAAAGTTGTTTCCATGAGCGAAGTTCCGAACGTCTGCGAAGTTGTTCCGGCGAAAATGGAATACGACGACTCCAAGGGTCAGCGTCACATCCTGCGTTACAGCATCATGGGCAACGGCTGCACCAATTGATGCGTTGAGACTGCACCGAATCGGATCACTCAGCGCAACATCGAGGGTCGATTCCAGCCCGGCTTCGGTCGGGCTCAGTTGTGTTTGAAGCGGCGCAAAAGGGTTGCAAAACACAAGATATAGTGAAAAACGCGGTTTTTTGCTCGTTTTTTGAGCAATCAATCACACGCCAAAAAATTAATGAAAAAATTTTCTCCGGGGCCAATCCCGGCGAAAGCCCTGTAAACCCTCGCTCCGATCGAAATCACCCGCGCGCTCGACCGCCCTGCGCTGTTTCGCCCTCCCCCACGCCCGTGTTTTTTTCCCTATAATGCCGCCCTAATCGGGTCAGCAATATTCCCTTACAGGGATCAAAGCCATTCTGAAGCCCCGCAGCAGCGACAACGCTGACCTGCGCCCGTCAGAGGCTCTCGGAAACCCGTAAAAATTTTCTGTTTATTGCCTGCGTAGCACCGCTGCAAAAAACGACATCCAACGCGGCCTGTACGGCCGTGTGAAAAACCAACCAATCAGTTTTCACACGGGCACAGGCCCTCACGCAGGAGACGACACGTCATGCTGAGCTGGGACGAATTCGACAAAGAAGACAGTGAAGTAGCAGCAGTGAAAGGCGCCAACGCCGGCCACGCTAGCGAAGCCAACATGGACCGCCTCGACAGCGCCGGCGGCGCCGCCGCCCTCGAAGCCCGCGCCGTGACCGCCGAAGATTCGGCCGCCGTGGCCCGCGCCAAGGCTGCACTGGATTCCCTCGACGTTGCCGAAGGCCTCGCCGAACTCGAAGGCTCCGCCGCCCGTGTCGCCGTTGACGAAAAGCGCATGATCAACTGCCGCGCCGACCTCAACCAGCTCGTGCCATTCAAGTACGACTGGGCCTGGCAGAAATACCTGGACGGCTGCGCAAACCACTGGATGCCGCAAGAAGTCAACATGACCGCCGACATCGCCCTCTGGAAAAACCCGGAAGGCCTGACCGACGACGAGCGCCGCATCGTGATGCGCAACCTCGGCTTCTTCTCCACCGCCGACTCCCTGGTTGCCAACAACCTGGCCCTGGCCGTGTATCGCCTGATCACCAACCCGGAATGCCGCCAGTACATCCTGCGCCAGGCGTTCGAAGAGGCGATCCACACCCACGCCTACCAGTACTGCATCGAATCGCTGGGCATGGATGAAGGCGAGATCTTCAACATGTACCACGAGATCCCGTCGGTCGCGAAAAAAGCCGCCTGGGGCCTGAAATACACCCGCGCCATCTCCGACCCGGAATTCAACACCGGCACCGTCGAAACCGACAAAGAGCTGCTGCGCAACCTGATCGCCTACTACTGCGTTCTGGAAGGCATCTTCTTCTACTGCGGCTTCACCCAGATCCTCTCCATGGGCCGCCGCAACAAAATGACCGGCGTCGCCGAGCAGTTCCAGTACATCCTGCGCGACGAATCCATGCACCTGAACTTCGGCATCGACGTGATCAACCAGATCAAAATCGAAAACCCACACCTGTGGGATGCCGAAATGAAGGAAGAAGCTTCGCAGATGATCCTGCAAGGCACCCAGCTGGAAATCGAATACGCCCGCGACACCATGCCTCGCGGCGTACTGGGCATGAACGCAGCGATGATGGAGGACTACCTGAAGTTCATCGCTAACCGTCGTTTGAGCCAGATTGGTTTGAAGGAAGAGTACCCAGGGACGACTAACCCGTTCCCTTGGATGAGCGAGATCATGGACTTGAAGAAAGAGAAGAATTTCTTTGAGACTCGGGTTATTGAGTATCAGACTGGTGGGGCGTTGAGCTGGGATTGATCTTTAAACGCCTACCTCACTGAGCCGCTTGAAAAGGCCCGGAATGCTTAAGGCAATCCGGGCCTTTTAGTCTCTGAAAAGTAATGCCCCTAAACATAAATAACCAATTTAGGCAGCGCCGGATGACGATGAATCCCCCTAAAACAGCCTGTCAGGGGATTGATGAAAGGGTGTGCGTTATGGTGCACAATGGCACCATTTCACCCTGGCCCCCAAGCATATGACTCACTTCCTCATTGCTCCTGAACGAAAGACCGTCGGGACTTTAGTCATGCTGCCTGAGAATGCTCACTTCCAAGTGCCAGCTGCAGCAGACGCAAATCACGCGTCGCCTGCGCATGGAGTACAAGGCTTCTTGGCGAGTACCGGGGACAACTGCAATTGCTTATTCGCCTGTCTTCGCGACAAGGATCTGATTCATGAGTAAAGATGTCATTCTTCGTAAACTAGCGCGCCTGCAAACCTCTGCGAAACCCCGCGTACTGGATCTTTTTTCCGGATGTGGCGGAATTTCCCTTGGCTTTGAGTCCGCAGGCTTCGAGATGCGAGGCTCCGTTGAGTTTGATCCTGATGCTGCACGATCGCATGGTCTGAATTTCCATGGCGGAGCAGAAGCTCACAGTCAACCAATTGACATCACAAAAACCTCTCCAGCTGAACTGTGCCATAAGCTTGATTTAGGCAACGTTGCTGATGCTTTCGATATCGTTGTAGGTGGCCCTCCCTGTCAAGCATTTGCTCGGGTTGGCAGGTCCAAGCTTCGCGAGATCGAAGAGCATCCCGAAGCATTCATCCATGATCCGCGCGCGCAGCTCTACAAAAAATACTTGGAGTACGTGGACGCGTTCCAGCCACTCGCCGTGCTTATGGAGAATGTGCCCGATATTCTGAATCATGGCGGCCAAAACATCGCTGAGGAAACCTGTGAAGTTCTGGAAGCCAAAGGCTATGTCTGTGGCTATACCTTGCTCAATGCCGCTTTTTATGGCGTCCCACAGATGCGGGAACGTATGTTCCTGATTGCTTATCGACGAGAGCTAGATGTAGAAGTTTCGTTTCCCTCCCCTAGCCACTGGCTGATATTGCCACCTGGATATGAAGGCACTCGCTCTGTTGCACTGAAGTCGTTGCGAAATTTAGTCGATCAGGCGCACTCCTACATAGACCCGCCTGCAGCAAATCCTGATCTCCCGCCGGCAGTTACAGCGGAAGACGCCCTACGCGATCTTCCAACAATCAATGCTCGTGAACTGCTTGCAGCAGGGAAGATCACTCGCGGTGCTCGCCGCTTTGATAATCCTGTCAGCTACAGCGGCAGAAAACCTTCTGCATATGCAGAACTGATGCGTACTTGGCTAGGTCATGAAGCGCCCAAAAACGGGTTAACGGACCATGTCATCCGATATCTCCCGCGTGACTATGAACTGTTTGCCCGCATGAACCCTGGGGATCAATATCCTGAGGCATATGCACATGCCATGAATATGTTCCAGGAACGTCTGGCAGTGGCTCGCGCCAATGGAGAAACTATCGTTGACGAATCATTTGAGTACAAAGCTCTGAAGGATTCGATTGTGCCTCCCTACGATGCAAGCAAATTTCCAAATAAATGGCGAAAGATGTGGCGCGACCAACCAGCACGCACACTTTTGGCCCACCTGGGAAAGGATGGCTATAGCCATATTCATTACGACAGTAATCAAGCTAGGACAATTTCGGTACGCGAGGCTGCTCGCTTGCAATCTTTCCCGGATGGTTTTCGCTTCAGCGGCACTATGAACCCCGCCTTCAAACAGATCGGCAATGCAGTTCCTCCTTTGTTGGCGAAGGCGCTAGCTACTCATATGATGCAAACACTCAAGAAGGCAATCACACAAAAGGATATGGCAGATGAGCCTCGTCGAGCGGCAACAGCAGTTTCTTGAAGCCGCCCAAAAACACTTCGGCACATCAAAAACAGTTCGTCCGCGAGAACTGTTCGGCGTCTCTAATAGTGCCAAGATTGTTGAGGGTGGTATTCAGCTCGGTGTAGTAAACCTGGATAACGTTAGAGAAGACACTGAGGCACTGATATTTGGTTGCGTTCTCCGATTCCCTCCAGAAGATGAAGTTTACTTCGCAGTTCTAGTTCGCAAAGACAAGGCGAATTTCCTAGAACGCTTGGCAAAAATGAAACGCCTAGGCTTGGTTAAAAAAACCTCAGGAAATGATTCAGAGTTTGCACTGGAAGCCGCTGAAAACGATGGGCAATTGGAACTCCCAGGCGCCACCATCAAGTACAGCGCCAGAAATAATCTCGTACCCATTTATTTGGCTAGAGATGGGCGGTTGTGGCTCCGCAACGCTAAATTCTGGGACAGCCTTGCTTTCGATCTCTCACCTTTCGGCCCCTCAACTGAGCCGGACGAAATCGTTGTCGCACTGTATCCGCCGACCGCTTCCGCAAGACGCAGCCTGCTGGCTCGCGAATTCATCGGATGGCTAGGTAGCTTGGTCGGCAGGGAGAAAATTCATGAACTTCCTGTTTGGACTGATACCGCGACGCTTAGCCCAGACATGCTACGTATGCCTTCAAGCCTTCCGATTGCGGAAATCGAGAAAGCCATCAAGACACTGGGTGGTCATTATCCAAATGGAGAAGTCCGGCGTTTTCACGCCGCACTTAACTTTCTTGACCATAAGCACTTTGTAATTCTTTCTGGACTTTCAGGCACAGGAAAGACGCAACTAGCGTTGAAATATGCACGAGCTGTTCATGGGTTAACCTCGAATACAGCTGCTGACCCGCTGCTTTTTGAATGTCCTGTTCGCCCAGAGTGGACTGACCCGACCGGGCTTACTGGGTACTACGACGTATTAACGAATCGCTACGTTGTACCGACCTTTCTAGAAGCCGTACTAGTCGCTACAGCGCACCGAGACTCTCCGGTATTTGTTATCCTCGATGAAATGAATCTCGCTCGGATTGAGTACTATCTCTCCGATATATTATCAGCCATAGAAACCCAGGGTTCCCTGCAGCTGCACTCGAATAGCGTGCCGCTAGAGGGCACCACCGGCGCCACTGTCCGAGCCGAAATCCCCTTACCCACTAATCTCTTCATCATCGGCACAATTAACATTGATGAAACAACCAACCCTGTCAGCGACAAAGTTCTTGATCGGGCATCAGTAATTGATATGTCGACGGTGGATGTACCGGGTTTCATGACCTCGCTCACAGAACGTTACCCCGAACTGGAGAAAGCGAAGAATGACTCTGAAGAGAAACTCACAGAAATCCACAGGCTCTTGGAACACTACGGTCTAGGGTTTGGTTACCGCGTGATTGAGGAGTTTGTGCGATATCACGCATTCGATGCCGAGCACTTGCAGAATCCTACTGACAGTGTCACAGATCAATTATTGGTACAAAAGGTTCTGGTTAAGCTGCGTGGTGCAGAGCGCCAGCGCCCACTGCTAAATGCTCTAGAAAAAGCCTGCAATGGCCTACCTAGTGCACAAAAATATGTCCGCAGGCTAATAAGTGATCTGGATGAGTTCGGCTCCTTCCAGGCGATGCGCTGAAAATGTCAACGCTACACATTCAAAGTGAAAGTGGAGGCCCTACTTGGCAGATTTGGCCGAAGCAGGATGCAATTCCTAGCGGTTCAATCAAGGAGGCGTCTTCTTATCTATTTGAGCTACGAGATAGCGAAGATGCACTTGATGCCGACCTTTTGATTGACGACATGCCGATCGAGGCTCTGCGTTCTCGCCAGCCACGTGTTGCACGCTGGCGATGGACGCCGGGTTTCCATGCTGGCTCTGTAGAAGTGGCTCTGCACCTCTCAGGTATGGGAGTGCGTCGCTTCGATATCACCACTGATCCTGATCTTCGCAAGCTGACTCGTGATGATTTTGATTCTATGGTGCGAGAGATTCTGGAAGATACCTTCGCCCTCTTCTCCCTTAGTGCTTTTCGCAAAGGAATCGCACGTCAATCAGGCAGTAAACCGCCACCGTTGGCGCGCCTAGAATTCCTCCGCTCTCGGGCCGAGGAAATTAAGCGAACGATTGAGGCGATCAACCGCGCTCCCAGGCATTTCCTCCGCGCCGAGCAGATCACCTTACCCTCTCATCGTGCCGTGCGAGCCACCGGGCCAGAAATCATAAAATCGTTTCGATCCGGACTTATCCGGACGGAGACCAATAGCCAATCCCGATTACCAACTGCGCTGGGTGGGCGCTTGCCCGCACAAATCATAGTCCGACAACGTCGCAACAGTGTTGATATTCCGGAGCACCGGCAGATCAAAGCATGCCTTAAATCTTGGGCAGCTTGGTTATCTGGCGTTGCAGATGTACTTGCTAGGACCAATCGTAGCGACGACTCGGATATAGTTTCTAAAAATGGAAATTGGGCTATACGCACGCGGCGAATTGCTCGCCAGTTAAACGAAGCTGCAGATTCAGGCTTTATGAGAGAGGTTACTGACAGCCCTCCAATACTGAAGATGTCTTCACTATTTCGCAACGATCCCGTTTACCACCGATTTTACCGCCTCTGGCAAGATATGAACTTAGGGCTCGCTGCACTATTTGGCGATTTTTTGCAAATGCCGTTGGCCAGAACCTACGAGCTGTACGAACTATGGTGTTTCCTCCGCCTCCTTCGCGCAGCAGTTCAAGAGTATGGCTCTACCGATGTGAACCTGAACAATCTGTTCGTAACTGATGCCGCCGGTGGCGTAACAATTTCCGCAGGTGCAATTACCGTCTCAATCAGCTCCGACAAGGTCCTGTGCTTCCAGCGTCAATACCGTGAATACTGGGTGGAACCAAACGGCAAAGGCAGCTTCAGCCGGGTCATGGTGCCAGATGTGGTTCTGGCAGGCACTGGGTTTGGCACTCCTGACAGACAGGTAATTGTCCTGGATGCGAAGTACCGTATCAGTGATAGTTTGAATGATGCATTGACTTCAATTCATATGTATCGCGACGCATTGGTACAGGAGACAGATAGCGGGGAAGTTGAGGGAATTGTTAAAGCCGCCTATCTGTTAACGCCCCACACACCTGCACTCAACTCTGATTTCAAAAATACGCCTGTACCGGGGAGGCTTTTTCACCCTCAATATCGAGATAAATTTCGCTTTGGAGCCATTACTCTCCGACCTGGGATGAGCAACGATGAAATCCGAAATAGCCTAAAGGCCATTGTCGCGGACGCGAAGGGAGAATTTTGATGACTGACGTACTCAGCCCAGAACAGCGAAAGCTCAACATGAGTAGGATCCGAGGCAGTGACACTAAGCCAGAAATGCTGATCCGAAGGAGCTTACATGCGAGAGGGTTTCGTTATCGATTACATGACCGCGAATTACCGGGCAGTCCAGACCTTGTACTTCCACGTTATCACGCTGTTATATTCGTCAACGGGTGCTTTTGGCACGGGCATAATTGTCCCATGTTCAAACTTCCATCGACTCGCCCAGAATTTTGGCTGCGTAAAATTGAGTCTAATCGCGCCAGAGACAACCTAGCCATTGAAACACTATTAAAACTCGGCTGGCGAGTTGCAAATATCTGGGAATGCAGCACCAAGGGTCCCTCAAAACTTACCACCGACGAAATTCTATCAATTCTCCAAGAGTTTCTGTTTGACGAAAAAATCAACTTTTTAAATATTTCAGGATTAGCAAATAAAATAAAACATAAAATCCGCGACACAGAATAGCATCACAGACCATTCGATCTTAAACCCACCACACCAACTTAAAAACCAAAAACCCACACAGATACAAAACCTACATCACTCAAACAAGCGCCACTCAGCCTCTCATCATAATTCCCAACTCACCCCCAAATCATTAGCTCGGACTCAAGAAGCTCGCGATACAAAAAAGCAAAATAGTTAATAAATATAGGATTACACACTTCAAGAAACTCGTCGGGACAATCCAAATCGCTCATTGACAAGTTTTTATCATGAAACAAATAATGAAAGAATTGATTTCTAAAGCCAATAATCAAGGTATCTATATGCTTATATTTTATCTCAATAGAATCAACAGTCTCAGAGACGATATCCTCAGATTTAAAGAAGCGCTTAACAACAGATACATTCTGCTGAGGATTACCAGTCCTAGAAAATGAAAACCTCGCAACAGAACTAGCAACAGAGCCATCCAGATGATTTCTTGAATATTTCTTGAGAACAGCCAAATCAGACTTAGCTCCTCCCTCGATCAATCCTTTAAACTCTGAAAAAGTATTATTAAACCCTCCTTTATTTATAATCGACACCATTGGCAAACACAGTGCAATCTGTTCAATTATCCTATAAATATGCAAGAAACAACCAATATCATTCCCCTCAACCTTATACCCAAACAAACTCTTTAGCTCATTGCAAATATTTTTATGGATAACCATGTTTTTTACATTTGCCGAGCGAAAAAATGTATCCAGCTGCTTTCGGGTATAGTTCGGAAATTTTGATGCAGCTTGCGCAATCGATCTTTTCGCCACCATTTGATGAGGTATTAGCATAAAATCAAATTCAAGCTTCCTCGGTTCTCTCGAACCGACCCTACCAACCCGTCCAATTCCGACAAGCAATAGAAGAGACTTTAATCTAAAGTTCTCAGAAGGAGTTGCACACCCATAAATAGAATTATGAAATTTCGCTGGCAAAAAAAAGTCAAATGCCGGCATTATTTCTGACTCAACTCAATTACAACATCACTATCTGGCGACACCTTGAACCGCGCTAAAGCGCCAAAGTACTCCGCAACCATTCTACGACGATAGTCTCCAACCTTAATTTTCTTTTTATCAAAATTCAGAAAAACACTTTCAAACCTAGCTATTTGCACAGTTAACGTCTCAATAGTCTCATCTTTTATTTCATTAAAATTATTTCTTGCAGCAACGCAAAAACCAATGAAATTATTCCCAGATAAGAACCACTTGCTTATAGCTGCATCCACACATCGATCAGCAACCCATCCTAAAATTTCAGTAAACTCATAACCATCAGAGCTTATATCACTTGCGATAATCCGCTCTGCAATTAGCTCATCCATTTTTTCTTCAATGATAAGCTTATTGTCTATCGCAGTGGTATTCGCTAGAAAAGCAATATATCCCTTCACGATGTCAGATCTGTGCACAGATAGCTTATTAGAAGACACTTGCTTTGACTTATGAGACTGATTTCTAAGAGACAAATTCTCAAAGTCGAACATAGTCTCCGACAAGATATCAATTTGGTGACGGGGAGACATTGGCTTTTGCCCATTATTCAACGTAATCATCCTGTAAAGCAAACGATCCATTGATGGTGCGACAATTATATTTAAATGGAGAATACGCTCATGAAATGCCGTTTGAGCCTCGCCTTCCAATTCATTATTTGCGCGATGAATTGCGCTAAGACGCTGAATACCGTCAAGAATAAATCCTTCGGATATATTTTCATTAATATATGCCTCATCGACAACTTGAGCACCATCCTGAATAACAAAAGCAATTGTTATTGGAGGAATAATACAACCTATCTTCAAGTCATTTCTAAGCCTACTATAAAACGAAGGATTTTGAAGATTCCTTTGAATATCTAGACGCTGGACCAAGGGATACAATCTTTCGATAGCTAATCCATACATTGTCTGACCAACAAAATAAGTTGCCCCAAGCACTTCATCCCGCAATGGAGCCCCAAACAAATCTATCTTCATCTTCCCCCCTATATTCCATACTTAAACGTACGCCATTTTAAACTGCACTATCCAGTCCCTGACGCAAACCTCAAACAATTCAAGATTAGCGTACATAATAGCCAAAAAACAACAGAACGATTTCAAAATAATCAAACATGGCACAAAAAATCGATATTCCTTGACAACCAAAAACGCTAACAACTCCCGCTTACCACCATTAAGAACTGGCACACATGGATGAGGTACTTCGATTTAGCAAGTTACAGTGCATGACAATACGTTCTGAGCTAATCAGACCGGCTCTTGATAGATTTTATCTACCAGGATCGGGAAATGGCCTTTTTACAGGCTCAATAATCAGTTCAGCGTCGGTATGCCCGTTTTTGAGGGTAGCTTCATATACCTCAGATAGCTTTTAGGGGGTTGACCCAAGGTAATAGCCCCCCTACCCTCTAAACCCGGCGCCTAAGAAACGCCTCAACCAGAGCGGTCCTCCGCACCCGACAGTCATGCGGCTTTTTTTCGTCTGCGGTTTCTCTACGCCTGCGAAAAATCCCGTTATGTCGGGAGTGGGCGAATACAAGACCCGAAAGGGGAATATGTCCGGCCCGTCTCTGGTGGGTTTCTTAGCTCCCGACACCCTTAACGAATGCCCTAAGAAAGCAGCCAGAGGTAAATGGAAATGCCTGACTATTCAGCCTTCACGATGAAGGCGAATCGTTGTACCCGCCATTCGATTCCCGTGCTCCCGACTCGGGAGGCACGTCATGTCTGAACCTCTTCGTCCAACTCGATTTGTCCGTAACAAAACCCACCTGCATGCCCTTCTTGTGGAGAACCAAGCCTGGTTCTGCGTCCATGAACTGGGGCGTCTGATGGGCAAATATCTGGATGAGCGACAACTGCGCAAACTCGATGCTGATCAGCGGCAGATGATGTGTGTGGAGACCTATGGCGAAGCCGGAGAACACTTGATGGTGAGCGAGTCAGGCGTATATGCGCTGCTGGTCTATCACTACTGCCCCGAGTATCGGCAGCTTCGCGAGTGGGTGACGCATCAGGTTGTACCCGCGCTGCGAGATGCCCGTCCGACGCGCTCGGTTGAGCGTCCGATACTGAGTGTTTTGAGCTGGCCCAAGATGTCGTTGAGCACATTGCACTGGCAGGATGAGCCGTGGATTCGGTTACGGGACATGCCCTGTTTGCTGGCGGAGGATCCGTTCAATCGGCAGGAATCCTGGTGGCGTAAAGCTTCACGAATGCTGCGTAGTTACTGACATAAAAAAACCGCTGCTTGAGTTTTCAAGCAGCGGTTTTTTTATGGCTCGGAGTTCTTGGGAGGACAATCGTCAGCAGACTGGTTCTGCATCATTCTGAAAACAATCAGTGCAACCCACCCCACCTCCCGCTATTAATACCCCTCCCCCACTCAAGGACCCGAGCCCCACCATGAAATTCGACCTCGCCTACTGCCTCAGCCTCGACGACAAACTGTCGATCTATGACGTTCGCGATCTCAATTTCGATGAGACGGTGGCGTTCGATTCTGCGAAGGAGCATTTCCAGTGCCCCAACGACGCCTGTCGTTCGGCATTCGATGCTTCCAACGAGTTGGGCACGTTCAACGCCAAGAACGTGAATTACGTGCGCACGCCGCACTTCAAGAATCTGCCCGGTACGCAGCATGTGGCGGGTTGTCCGTATGTGAGTGTGAAAACGTCGGCGTCAGGGGTTGAGGCGGCGGATGGGGAAACGGATGACGGGCGGGAGGAGCATTTTCCGTCGGAGTTGTTGCTGACGCGCCGTGAGTATGTGCGCAAGCCTGCCGCGCCAGCGGGGACGGCGGATGCGTTGCGGGATGATCCGGTGCGGGTGGCGGCTACTCCCTCAAAAGAATCGCCGAGTCGTGAGACGGCGCCCGACAAGACCAGCGTCTTCGCTCACCCCGTGGAGTGTTTTGTGTCGAACTTCGCGGACAAGGATTTGCTCAAGCGCATGCCGTTGAAGATTGGCGAACACACGGCGCCGTACAGTTCGTTCTTCAAGAAGATTGAGTATTTGATGGACAACAAGGGGCTGATTTACTGGGGCCGGATCAAGAAGATCGAGGACTTTCACAGCGCCAGTTTCCGGATCGATTTCGAGGACAAGGTCTGGTTCAAGAAGCCGGAGGACAGCAAGAAGAAGCCTTATCCGGTCAGTGTCTATCTCAACAAAAAGCTGATCGACAACTACCGCAAGCGCAAGGCGTTTCTGGAAGAGATCAAGCACGCGATCGACAGCGACAAGGAGTTGTTCTGCTTCTTTTATGGCGTGACGCCGGAGTTGAAGCAGGTGCCGGGCAAGAAGAACCCCGAAAAGCCTTTCGAGGTTTTCAATGCCAATATCGAGAATCTGGATCACTTCATCATTCGTGAAGCGCCGGGTCTGGCGTGATGGTTAGCCCTGGGGCAGTTGCAGTTTGACGGCGCCGGGGTGTTGTTTGATGAGGGAAT
Source organism: Pseudomonas sp. 22085 (assembly GCF_052045815.1). Taxonomy (NCBI): domain Bacteria; kingdom Pseudomonadati; phylum Pseudomonadota; class Gammaproteobacteria; order Pseudomonadales; family Pseudomonadaceae; genus Pseudomonas; species Pseudomonas sp. 22085. The sequence goes on along the minus strand of NZ_JBQEQA010000019.1, from coordinate 42,580 downwards.
ACGGCAGGACTGACCAGTCTGGTCTATCGCAAGAACGTTGTACGCGGGCGAAATAGGCGCCCAGGTACAAACCTTTCGCAGTGAAGTACCACGGCGAAGAACCCCAAACGCTTTCTTCCGTGAAGTCGCAATCATCATCTTGCGTCGGTTTCTTCATTTCTGCGAGGTACAGGGCGGTGAATTGCTTGATCAGCCAAGGCACCAGCTCTTTGTTTTCATACTGATAACGCGCGTCACTTTCGGCTTGGCTCAAGGGTTTGTCACCCAGACTGTCTCGTTCGGCATGCAGAAGTGGCTTGCCCTCACCTACCCACAACACATCTTCGAGTGACAACGGATGGCCTGTTCTTACATCAATGTTAAGGGGTGAATCACCGAAGTCCGGATGCGCGCCACCACAGTAATAACTGGTCGAGATGTTCAGGCTGACCACGGCTGGAGAAATCATTTTGGGGTCTGCGTTCTGCATGAAGTCGACGTTTTCCCCACCCTGCAGCTGGCAACCGTGATAACGAATGACTTCATTCCACAATCGTCCAAGCAACTGCTGGTTAACCCGTTGCAGATCATCTTTTGGCAGACCGGACTCTACGCTGAACAACGAAATCTTCGACTCGGGCTCTGTCCACCATTGCAGGGTGTAACCCATGAAGTCTTGTTTCTTCAGCGGTTTGAGCTTGAGTCCCTGTAGTCGCAAATATTCATACGGCTCACCGTTTGGCAGCGCGGCGATGAAGGGCAGCGTAGAAGTTGTCGGCGCTGGAAGCCTGGCCTCGGAAAGTTGCACTGAAAGCTTCTTGCCCTTCGGACTTTGCCACTCGCCCTGCCAGCCAGTGGCAGTTTCTTCCAGTTTCAAAGTTGGCAGTGGCTTGTCGTCGCTGTAGCGATTGTTGCCTTCGACCAGCGTCAGGGTGCCGTCCTGCAATGACCCGCTGAGGGGCAGGTCCCGATGGTATTTTTCGTAGAAGTAACGACCGGTCACTTCATCCGGGTTCTGGGTATTGATCTCGACCACAATCGGCGTCTTGCCCAGCGTGCCGGTGAACACGCGCCGGACATCTTCGGCATGGGCGGTGGAAATGAGTGTGAACAACGCCACGGCGTATGGCGCCAGGCGCAACAGTCCCTTGAGCATGGATCGATCCCTGAGTGAGTCGGAGGTCGCGCCGGGACGTGGGTGCCGGCGCTGGAAAAATCGGGGCGGATTATGGCGGGGGTTGTTTAAGTAATCGAGTTTTGTCGGTTGTATTCCTTCAGCCAGGCTTCGTGCTCAGCTGCTGCGATCTCCCGATACACTTGCTTGCGCCGGTCCTTGGCCGCTTGAACTTCGTCCTCATCCAGAGCGCAATAACGACGAAGCCAATGAACGGTCATCTCCTCATCCGGGTAGTAATAACCCTTTGTGCCCTTACTGTTTCTCGGGGTGTCGTTCATCTGCGCGTCGAACACCATGGCTGCGACTTCATCAGGCGGTAAACAACCGGTTCCTGCGGCCTTGTCCTGGAAGACCCAGGCAATTTCATCGATGTGTTTTTGTGCGCTGCGATGGCTGCGGCGATAGAACTGCTGCGGTCGACACATCCACTGGAATCGCTCAATCAACGGTTCGATATCAATCCACTCGGAGAGCCCGTGATGGGTTGCATGAAGCATTACACCGTTGAACCAGCGATCAGCGAATTGCCCCACAAATACATCCAGATCGGCCTTTTTCATGTCGGCGAAAACCATGCAATAGCGAGTCTTGATATGCATGGCGAACAGTACATGCTTTCGTTGCACAGTGATCGCATGCACCAGCCACTGTTCGATACCACTGTCCATCTCATCATCTTCGACGGTTGATGATGGCGGGGCGAAATCCACCGGGGTGATATTTTTGCCCTGGTGGACACGACTGAAGAACTTGCTGGCGGCTTCGGTGCAATTGAAGATCAGCATCCTTGATCTCTAATAAATACTGGAAGTGGTCGATTGATGGACTGTCGACTTGCGAACTACCTCGCCGACATTCCCAACATCACAATAACCAACAATCCAATATAAACCCAAGCATGCACCCGATCCGGTATCCGTCCGATCCACGGCGTGGCCAGTCGAATCCCCAGCATCGAGCCCAGCGTCAGCACCGCAAACGCCAGCAGATCCACATATCCGACAAACCATGACCCGAGGTCTGTCTCGCTAAATCCAGCCATCACCATGTAGGTCAGCGTCCCCGCCAGCGCCACGGGCACGCTCAGCGGATTGGCCATGGACGTCGCCTGCGACATGCTCAACCCGCAACGCCGCAACAACGGCACGGTCATGACGCTTCCTCCTACGCCGAGAAAGGTTGCGATGGCGCCAATGCCTACACCGCCGCCAGATGTTTCCACCGTTCCCAGTCGACGTGGGACGGCGCCTTGGGATTGTGTAAGAAAGCTGCGTCGCAGCAGGCAATCGATAATCGTCACGCCGAGGTAGGCGATGAAGGCATAGCGAATGACTTCGCCGCTGACCCACACCGCGGCGATTGCGCCGACGACCGCGCCCAATCCGATGAATCCGCCCAAGGGCCACAGGTAATCACGGATGAGGTTGCCGGCGCGGCGGTGTTTGTCGGTGGCGACCAGTGCGTTGACGATCATCACGCAGGTCGAGGTGGCGACAGCGATGTGCATGGCGGATTGGCTGATCGGGTCGTCGGCGCCGTGGCTCGCGGTGAGCATGCGGTACAGCAGTGGCACGACGATGAAGCCGCCGCCGAAGCCGAAGAGCACGGCGGTGACGCCGGTCAGGCAGCCGAAGAGTGTCAGCAGGAGGTAGAACATGGCGCGTCGTCCGTTGATGGGGGAGCCGTCGACGATAGAGCCGCTGCGCTTGGCCTGCTTCAGCAAGTCAGCCAATAATGTTTGCGTTTACGCCAACTGCTGGGTGCCGCTCGATGCGCAATGTTTCGATCAATCTGCTGGATGACACGCCGCGCCCGGTGGTGGCGATCGGTACGGATTATTCCCACGGCTATCTGTTGCCACGTCATACGCATCGGCGGGCGCAATTGTTGTACGGCGCGACCGGGGTGATGCAGGTCAGCACGCATGATGGCAACTGGGTGGTGCCGCCGCAGCGGGCGGTGTGGATTCCGCCGGGGGTGGCGCATGAGGTGTTGATGCTGGGGGTCAGCACGCGCAGTTTGTATATCGAGCCGGGGGCGGTGGATCTGGGCGAACGTTGTCAGGTGATCAGTGTGTCGCCATTGATCCGGCACTTGCTGATGGAAGCCGTGGAACTGCCGCTGACCTATGACTTGACCGGGCGCGACGGCGTGTTGATCGATTTGTTGCTGCATGAATTGGTGCGCAGTGCGCCACTTCCGTTGCATATCCCGCTGCCTTCTGACGGACGACTGCTCGAACTGTGTCAGACCTTTCTGCATCAACCGAATGCCCATCAATCCCCCCAGCAATGGGCCGATCAACTGCACGTAAGCTTGCGCACCTTCAACAGATTGTTTCGTCTACAGACCGGCCTGAGTTTCAGTCGATGGCGCCAGCGCGCCTGCGTGGTACTGGCGCTGGCACGTCTGGCGGCGGGTGAAGCGGTGACGCGGATTGCCCTGGATTTCGGCTACGACAGCCCGGCGGCGTTCTCGACGATGTTCCGCCGGATCCTCGGTCAGGCACCGTCCGTCTGGTTGGAGGCGGCGAACTAGGGCAAATCAAAAAATGCGTTTGATCCCGGCCGAAAACAACTGTACAAAAACACAGTACATTTTCCATCAGCACTCTCGAGCCCGGAGCACACCATGGCCTCTTCAGCGATGAACCTCATCCTCGAACGTATCGCCCTTTTCCAGTTCACCCCCACCCATTGCGCCCAGGCCCGAGGGATGTTGGGCTGGAGCATCGAACAGTTGTCGCGGGAGGCCAAGGTTTCAGCAGACGACATTCAGCGGTTCGAGGCGCAGCATGACGTGGCGGACGCGGTGCGGCTGGCGTTGACCTATCGGTTCGAGGCGCAGGGGTTGGTGTTCTTTCCGGGGTTTGCGCCGGGGCGTGGGGGGAATGTCGGAGGTGCGATGCCCACGTCGGTTGATCGCGAAACTTATGCAATGGCTGATTGAAAAGACCCGTTGAGGTCGGCCCACACGCGGAAGGAACTCGAAATTGATTGGAATCGAAGAAAGCAGAGGGAACATCTACGAGGATCTAGAGATACCAAACGCCAATGAGATGAGGATCAAATCACAGCTTTCCTCAAAGATCGGTGAAATCATCAAAGCGCGTCATCTCACTCAATCTCAAGCTTCTGAAATCTTGGGGTTATCACAACCCAAGCTATCCGAAATGCTGAGAGGAAAATTCCGCGGCATCAGTGAGGCCAAGATGATGGAATGCCTTTCCCACCTCGGCCGAGATGTGCAGATTGTGGTCAAACCGGCCCCCCGCTCTCGCAAAGAGGGCCGAATTGAGGTGGTGTTCGCTTGATACGGCAGTGCTTGAAATAGTCGAAGACAACGCACTGCCAACAAGGTGTTTACTCCTTGAAACCCGGATGACGCAATTCCATCGAAGCCTGTTCGTAGCTGTACGCCATGGCAAACAACTGTGGCTCGCTCCACTGCTGGCCGTAGAAGGTCACGGAGGTCGGCGTGGCGTCATCGTTCATGCCCGAGGGCAAGGTGATTGCCGGGTAGCCTGCGGTGGCGGCGGAGAACTGGGAAAAGCCGTCCGCTTCGGCGAACAGCGCATCCAGATTGTGCTCACGCACCTGCTCATCGATAGCGTCTTTGAAGTTCTGACTGATAGTAGCAAGCAGTGTGCTCGACTCTTGGCGGGAAAGCGCCGATGCGTTGATGGCCTCAAGCGTCTGCTGGCCGAATGAATCGTCAACGGGGTTGGCTTGGTTGAAATCTATCAGTGCCTGCAAGGAGTCAATCGGCAAGCCTTGGCGACTGGCGAGATATTCGGGCAGCTCATGCTTCATCGCGCCCATCAGACCGTTAATGTAGTCATCGATGTCCGGCAGACGCACAGTCAGCGGGACCAGCGTAGCGCCTTGCTCTTCCAGCGTGGCCATTGCAGCAAGCATCTCCAGACTCGGGTTCAGTACCGTAGCGTGGGATCCGGTGTATGCAACCGGATAACCGATCCGTTTGCCTTGCAGCGCTTCACTGGAGAGCAATGCGGTGTAGTCGACGCCAGTGGGCGCGTCGGCAGTGGCACTGTCAGAGGCATCAACGCCTTGCATGACGTTGAACAACAGCGCGGCATCCCGCACGGTTCGGGTCATTGTGCCCGGCGTGTCTTGCAAGCGGGTGATAGGCACGATGCCGGAGCGGCTGAACAATCCGAGCGTCGGTTTGACGCCAACCACACCATTGGCCGACGCTGGGCAACTGATCGAGCCGTTGGTTTCAGTTCCCAGAGCCAGTGGAGCGAGCCCTGCGGCAATCGCTGCCGCCGAACCTGAACTGGATCCACAGGTACTTTCGCTGAGGACATGAGGATTTTTCCCCTGACCACCGCGCCCGCTCCACCCCAAGGGCAGTGACAAGTCCCGCATCCCCGACCACTCGCTCATGTTGGCCTTGCCCAGCAGGATGGCGCCGGCATCGCGCAGTTGTTTAACCGTGAACGCATCTTGAGCCGCCGGTTGCCCGACCATGGCCAGTGAGCCTGCACTGGTTTGCATGTTGTCGGCGGTATTGAAGTTGTCTTTCAGCAGCACGGGAATACCGTGCAGCGGCCCACGGATCTTGCCTTGCGCACGCTCTTCATCCATCGCGGCTGCGATGTCGAGAGCCTGGGAGTTCATTTCGATAATGGCATTGAGGGTCGGACCTTGCTTGTCCAGATCCGCAATGCGTGTGATGAGGTGCTGAACCAGCGCGACTGAAGTCAGTTCGTTGCTGACCATCATTGCACTCAGCTCGCTGGCGCTTGCGTACTCAAGGGGTGCGCTGGAGGGCGCCGCGAAGGCGCCGCTGCTGGTGAGCGAAAGCAGGAAGGCCTGCGCGAGCGCATTCTGTCTGCCGTTAAAGCGGAATTTCATTTTCTAATCCTTGTTTAAGCCAATCACGAGTGAGTCATTTCACTCGCGACCAAGCCTACCGAAGCCGCAGGAATCGGCTGTCAGCAACAAGAACCAGTACCGGTAGGAAAACTCACCCAGCCTTGTAGCCGCTACAAGCAATGCTCCCTTTTTCTGACATCTCTTGTTCCATTTCCAACCACCACGCGTCCCCACGCTGCGGTTGCATCAGGTTAAAAGCCTCGCCCATTCTCGGCGTGGTGATCGACACGCTGCGTTCCCATGCCAGCGCAAGAATGCGGTCGAACGGCTCATGCCAGGCGTGCATCGCCAGATCGAACGTGCCGTTGTGGATCGGGAACAGCCAGCGGCCCTTGAGGTCGAGGTGAGCCTGCAATGTTTCTTCAGGTTGCATGTGCACGTGAGGCCATTCGACGTTGTAGGCGCCGGTCTCCATCAGCGTCAGGTCGAACGGTCCGTACTCTTCACCAATGCGTTTAAACCCGTCGAAGTAGCCGCTGTCGCCGCTGAAGAAGATGCGTTTGTCACCGTCGATGATGACCCAGGATGCCCACAGCGTCTGGTTGCTATCGAACAGGCCCCGACCGGAAAAGTGCTGCGACGGGGTGGCGATGAAGCGGATGCCGGCGACTTCGGTGCCCTGCCACCAGTCGAACTGGCGGATCTTGCTGCCATCGATGCCCCATTTGATCAGGGTGTCACCGACGCCCAGCGGGGTCAGGAACACGTTGACCTTGTCCGCCAGTTTCAGCACTGCTTCATAGTCGAGGTGGTCGTAGTGGTTATGCGACAGGATCATCGCTTCGATCGGCGGCAATTCATCGATGCTGATCGGTGGCTGGTGAAAGCGTTTCGGCCCGGCCCATTGCACCGGCGAGGCGCGCTCGGCGAACACCGGATCGGTGATCCAGAATTTGTGTTGCAGCTTGAGCAGCAAGGTCGAATGGCCGAGGCGATAAACACTGTGGTTGGGTGCCGCGATCAGGTCGGCGCGGGTCAGTGGCTGCACTGGGATGGCCGACGCAGGACGGGTGTTACGTGGCTTGTGGAAGATCATGTTCCACATGATCCGCAGCATCTTGCGCAAACCTTCGCGCTGCACCGGCGCGTGGTTGCGGAAAGTCCCTTCGGCCTGGCGCGAAGCTTCAGGTGCTGGACTAACCGCGGGAGAATTTGATTTGGCCATGACTGAATGACTCCGGAAACACCGCGCAATTCACGGCTTTCCACGGTGGGACGATAAATGGCCAAGGCACGCACGCATCAGCCGGACATCGGGTTTTAGATTGCACCGATTAACGCAACATTACACTGACCGGTGTACTTTCTAGGTTGCATCAAACCCGATGACAAGTAAACTGCCGAGTGTAACTTCACCCTTTTTTCTGCCGAATCGAATTTATGACAGCTCCTCAGCGCCTCACTGACCGTAAACGCGAAGCCATCATCCAGGCTGCGATCACCGAATTTCGTACCAACGGTTTCGAGGTCACCAGCATGGACAAGATTGCGGCCACGGCCGGGGTATCGAAGCGCACGGTGTACAACCATTTTCCGAGCAAGGAAGAGCTGTTCGCCGAAATTCTCAACCAGTTGTGGGCACGGATCAGCACCGAGCAAACCGTCTCGTATCAGCCCGATCAGCCATTGCGCGATCAATTGCGAACCATGCTGCTGGCCAAACTGCAAATGATGGCGGACGACAATTTCATGAATCTGGCCCGTGTCGCCATCGCGGCGGCGATCCATTCGCCGGAGCGCGCGCAGAACATGGTCGCGCGTATGGACGAACGTGAGGAAAGCGTGACGGTGTGGATTCGCGCCGCCCAAGCGGATGGTCGATTGAAACCGGTCGATCCGGCGTTCGCCGCCCATCAAGTGCAAGGGCTGCTGAAAACCTTTGCCTTCTGGCCACAGATCTCCCTGGGCCAACCCTCGCTCGACAGCACTACGCAAAATGCCGTGGTCGACTCTGCACTCGATATGTTCCTGACCTGCTATCAGCTCTAGCTCAGGCCTGCGCCATGGTAAATGGCTCACAAGGACACTGAATTTTCCCGCTGGAATAAATGACAATGTCTGTCATTGGCCGATGAACGGTCTGTCTGAAGAATTACACTGCAAAGTGTTTCAGAATGAATCTGGCGTAGAACATCATGGAAAACCAACGCGGCAAAGGTTTGTCATTCGCCAGGCGCATTTACTTGCCGCGGGCCATCGGATTAGGCATCGGCTTCTTCAGTGTGGGTGCCGCGCTGTATCCGTTGAACATGCCGTCCTGGCTCTGGGCCGTGTTGCTGTTTAACGGCTTTCTCTGGCCGCATGTGGCCTATCAATGGTCGACCCGCTCGGCCTTTCCGTATCGCGCCGAACGCCGCAACCTGCTCTATGATTCGGTATTCGGTGGTTTCTGGACCGCCTGTTTCCAGTTCAATCCGCTGACCACGGTGACCATTCTGTCGATGATGACCATGAACAACGTGGCCGCCGGTGGCGTGCGCCTGTTCTGGCTGGGCGCCCTCGCCCAGGTGATCGGCGTGCTGCTGGGCTGGTCAGTGTTCGGCATCCATTTCACCCTGACGGCTACACAGACTCAGGTCTTGGCCTGCCTGCCAATGCTGACCCTTTATCCGCTGGCGCTTGGCATGGTCTGTTACCGGTTGGCGATCAAACTCGCCGAACACAAACGCACCCTGAGCGCCCTGAGCCGTACCGACAGCCTGACCGGACTGCTCAACCACGGCGCCTGGAAAGACCTGTTGCACCTCAAGTTCCAACAGTGCCGCCAGCACAATTCCCAAGCCATCCTGGCGCTGATCGACATCGATCATTTCAAGTCGATCAACGACAGTTACGGGCACATCGTCGGCGACGCGGTGCTGCGGCAGTTAAGCCATGAGCTGAAATTCGTACTCGACGAAAGCAAGCTGGCCGGGCGTTACGGTGGCGATGAATTCTGCGTGATCCTGCCCAACCTGCCCCTGAGCAAGGCTGAAGCGCTGATGGAGCAACTGCGTCAGGCACTGGATCGATACCGCCATCCCGACGTTTCCGAACTGCGGGTCAGCCTGAGTATCGGGCTTGCTCGCTATCAAACCTCTTACGCCGATGCCCTTGAGTGGTTCGAAGATTCCGACAAGGCGTTGTACACGGCCAAGCACACGGGACGTAACACAATCAGCGTAGCGTTGAGCCAATCACCCGCCTGAAAAAACTTGTACAAAATTGAGAAAAATCGATTTCTTGTACAAGTTTATAAAGTTTTGTATAAGTTAATCCGCCAGCCAGGATGCTGGCACACTGCTTCCAGCCATCGAGCTATCTGGCTGGCTGACGCGGAAACAGGGACCCCACCTTCAGCCCTATTTCCAGAGTGCCACGAGCATGATTTTCAATCGTCACAAGACCGCCCTCGTCGATCTTCAAAACACCATCAACCAACAAGCCGGCCTGTTGGAAGCGATCAACCGCTCCATGGCAGTGATCGAATTCGATGTCGACGGTGTCGTTCTGCGCGCCAACGACAACTTCCTGAAAACCATGGGTTACACCCGCGAACAGGTGGTCGGGCAGCCTCATCGCCATTTCTGTTCTCCAGAGTTTGCCCGTGGCAATCAGTACACCGAATTATGGTCGCGATTGAAAAGCGGCCAATTCCAGTCCGGCACCTTTGAACGCATCGACAGTCAGGGCCGACCGATCTGGCTCGAAGCCAGCTATAACCCGATCAAGGATGACTCGGGCCGCGTAGTGAAAGTGGTCAAGTACGCCATGGATGTCACCGCGAAAGTGCAGCAGGAAAGCGAAGCCAATGCGAAATTGCAGGCGATCGACCGCGCCATGGCGGTGATCGAATTCGATCTCGACGGCAATATTCTCACCGCCAATCAGAATTTCCTGACGCGCATGGGTTACACCCTTGCCGAACTCAAAGGCAAACATCACCGCTTGTTCTGCCCCGCGCAACTGGTCAACAGCAGCGCCTACCAGGATTTCTGGCGCCGGTTGAATCAGGGCGAACTGTTTCAGGGCCAGTTCGAACGCGTCGACAAACGTGGTCAGACCGTATGGCTGGAAGCCAATTACAACCCGGTCTACGACGCCGCCGGCCGCTTGTGCAAAGTGGTGAAGTTCGCGTCGGACGTGACCGCCCGGGTCGAACAGCACGAGCAGGATGCGCGCAGTGCCAGCGCCGCCTATCACATCTCGGTGGCCACCCGAAAAGTCGCCGAGCAAGGTACGCAAGTGATTCAGCAAGCCGCCTGTGAAATGCGCGAGATTGCCGACGATATTGCCGAATCCTCAACCCTCATCGCGCAGCTCGGCGAGCGCTCCGAGCAGATCACCGCCATCGTCAACACCATCCGCGCGATTGCCGATCAGACCAATCTTTTGGCCCTGAACGCTGCAATCGAAGCCGCCCGAGCCGGCGAACAGGGTCGCGGTTTTGCCGTGGTGGCCGATGAAGTGCGGCAGTTGGCAGCGCGCACCAGCGGCTCCACTGCGGAAATTTCCAACATGATCAGCCTGATCCAGACCGAAACCCGTCAGGCGATCAAGAGCATGGACGGCACCCGTGGTCGAGCGGCGCAAGGCGTCGAGCTGGCGGATCAGGCCGGTACGGTGATTCTGCAGATTCGGGACGGCGCCAGCGAAGCCGTGGAAGCGGTGAGCATGTTTGCCAACGAGCGTGCGCCGGGATAAGGCCAACACGGGCGACGCAGGGCTATAGTGACTCAACGTCCCAAGCCCTGCCGAGTCCGTCATGACCACCGAAAAAACCGAATCCTCCACCGCCCCTGTCGATCACCTGCGCTTTCATCGCCCCCACGCCCACCTCAACACAACCTTCGGTAACGACAAGTTCGCCTTGCGGGCCGAGGCGTTTGCGCGTTTTTTCGGCACGCCAACCTTTCTCGGCGCGCAGACACTGATCGTGGTGCTGTGGATCAGTCTCAACATCTTTGGCGTGACCCATTTCGACGTTTATCCGTTCATCCTCTTGAACCTGGCTTTCAGCCTCCAGTCCGCCTACGCCGCGCCGCTGATTCTGTTGGCACAGACTCGTCAGGCTGCACGCGACAAAGCGCAATCGGACGCTGACGCGCAACATCGCGAAGCCCTGGCCGTGGCCAACAGCGAACGCCAGGCGCAAGCGGCGAAGAACACCGCGCAACTGCTTGAGCTGCTGGAGCAGAACACCCGACTCACGGAGATGACCAAGAACCTGACCGAGCGCATCGAAGGCCTGACCCGCGAACTGCACGATCACATGCGCCAGACCCAGCAGGGCTGATCACGAAAGCCTCAGCGCCCGCCCCAGTTCATCGAACAGCGTGACCACCGAGCGCAACGCGCGGCAGTCCGGGCGGGTCAGCAGCCACAGCGCGGTGTCGTAACCGTGCAAGGGTTCGCTCAGGGCCTGCAGCCCTTCGTTTATCAGAAAGTCCGGCAACGCCGCCACGCCAAGCCCGGCGCGCACCAGCTCCGTCACCGACAGCATGCTGTTGCAGCGATAGCCCGGCGTCACGCCAGGCAAGTGCTGGCGGCGCCAGACGACGGTCGGGTGATCGGGCAGAAAGTCGTCCGGGGCGATCCAGGTCAGCGCCGCCAGATCGGCCGATTCAACATTTTGTAGATAACGCTGACTGGCGCAGACCCGGTAGGAAATCTTCGCCAGCTCCCGTCCGACCAGATGCTCCGGTGGTGTGCGCGTCAGGCGCAGGGCGATGTCGGCATCGCGGCGGCTGAGGTTGGCGAAATCGTTGGAAGTGCTCAGTTCGATGGTCAGCGCCGGGTAGTTCGGCATGAACTGCGCCAGCGCCGGCAGCAGCAGACCTTGCAGCACGGAGTCGGTACAAGTCAGGCGCACCGTGCCGCTGACCACTTCACCGCCCTGCTCCACGCCGATTCGCGCCGCTTCCAGTGCCTGCTCGGCACGTTCGGCCTGCTCGGCCAGGGTCTGCGCGAGGCTGGTGGGCAGGTAACCGGCGCGGCTTTTTTCGAACAATTGCTGGCCGAGCGCGGCTTCCAGTCGGCGAACGGCGCGAAACACCGTCGACACATCGACCTTCAACAGCTGCGCGGCCCGGGCCAGAGAGCCGCCGCGCACCAGGGCGAGAATCAGCGCCAGATCCGGGAAGTCGAGCCGATAGTGCGTCGCTGCATTAATCACTTGGGGAAACGCCCATATTGAGTGCGTGAACGCCAATCTATAGTGAGCGTCATCCCTCAACAAGCACAGCGAGTACTCATGGAATACAGAGCCCTGCGCATCGCCCTGATCGGTGACTTCGACCCGCAAGTCACTGCCCACCAGGCCATTCCGGTCGCCCTTGGAATGACGGCGGAACGCCTTCGCCGTCCGGTCGATTTCGAATGGTTGGCCACGGACGGGATTCACCCCGATACACCGCTCGACCGTTTCGACGGTTTCTGGTGCTTTCCGGCCAGCCCTTACAAGAGTGAAGCCAGCGCCCTGCGGGCCATTGAACTGAAAAACCATGTGTTCTTCGTCGCCACACTGTTCCAGCCGGAACGCGCAGCGCTCAAGGGGCAATTGCCGCCACTGGTGCGGGCGTTTGTTGAAGCCTGCTCGGAGCAATCTCGATGAGTCCGAACACTGAGTGTTTCGCCGTGATCTTCACTTCGACCCGCACCGAAGGCGACAACGGCTACACCGAAGCGTCCGAGCGCATGATGCAACTGGTGAAAGAGCAACCGGGATTTCTCGGCATCGATTCGATCCGGGGGGCAGACGGAGTGGGGATGACGGTTTCGTACTGGGAAAGCGAGGCGGCGATTCTCGCCTGGCGCGAGCATCCGGAGCACCGGGTGATTCAGGCGCGCGGGCGGGCCGAGTGGTATTCGGCGTTTCAGACGCGGGTGTGTCGGGTGGAGCGGGAATATCGGTTCGGCCAGTGAGTATTGAGGTGTATTCACTGGCCCCTTCGCGGGCAAGCCCGCTCCCACAGGTAGTGCGCTGCTCTCAAGATCACACTGTACCTGTGGGAGCGGGCTTGCCCCGGGCGGCGTTCCGACGAAAGGGCGGGAACAATCGCAGCAGTATCTCAGCCCTTCACCAGACTACGCACCGCCTCAATCTCCGGCACTTCGCGTTTATTCATGTAAACGCGCAACGGTTCGGTGATGTTGATCCGGTCATCGATGTGCTGATCGAGCAGCAACTGGATCCGTTCGCGCTTGAGGGTCATGGTCTGTTCGGTGGCCGGCGCCCAGACGAATTCGCTGCACGGAATGATGCCGTCATCGGCCACGTCCATGCCGAACGAATCCTCACTGAAGCGCACGATGTACTGGCCGGTCTTGCGGTTGAGGCCGACAAAGCCCTTGAGGTCGTCGGCGGCCTGGCAGATGAGTTGCGATGTGATGCGCATGGTAAACCTCACAAAAGTGATCGAAGGTTTACACGCAGGGCATAGAGGCCAGCCCTCTGCCGGGGCGGTTGCCGTGGCCAAGCGTACTGCAAACGAACGCACAAAAGTGCGCAAATTTTCGCTTTCAGTACGTTTATGTCGGTCTCGCGATAGCAGGTTTTCGTTTGAGTTGCTAAAAGGGACATCTTCGAAAATACCTGCGAAAGGACCTCGACATGCCCGCCACGTTTACCAAAAGCGCACTGCTGCTGAGCCTGATGCTCGGCCTCGGTCAGGCTCACGCCGCCAGCCAGCCAAACCCGGTTGCGCTCGCTGCCTCCGAGGGCATTCCGCACCCGGCGGTGATCGCCCACCGTGGTGCCTCCTTCGATGCCCCGGAATCCACCGCCGCGTCCTACAAACTGGCCCGCGACCTGGGCGCCGATTACCTGGAAATGGACTTGCAGCGCAGCAAGGACGGCGTGCTGTTCGCCCTGCACGACGATAACCTGCAGCGCACCACCGACGTCGCCACCAAGTTCCCGGAGCGCAAGGACAGCCCGGCCAATGCCTTCACCATGGCCGAACTGAAAACCCTCGACGCCGGCAGCTGGTACAACGCCAAGTACCCGGATCGCGCCCGCCCGTCCTACGTCGGCCTGAAGATTCTGACCCTCGATGAAATCATCGACATCGCCCAGGCCAATCCGAAGCACAAGCCGGGCCTGTACATCGAAACCAAGGAGCCGAAGCTGTTCCCGGGGATCGAGCATGACCTGAAGGAAAAACTCCAGGCTCGTGGCTGGTTGATTCCGGCGGACGCCAAACCGGCGAAAAACGTCGCCAGCGTCGGCGAGAGCAACGGCAAGGTGATCCTGCAAACCTTCGAGAAGAGCAGCCTGGAAATGCTGCAAAAGGAAATGCCGCAGGTGCCGAAGATCCTGTTGCTGTGGGTCGGCGAAGGCAGCATCGAGCCGAAATCCAAAGTGACCTTTGCCGACTCCGGCGAGAAGGACAAGAACGCGTTCTACGGCAAGCAAGAGCCGAAATCCGAAGCCGAGTTCAAGCAGTGGATCGACTACGCCAAGGCTCAGGGTGCGATCGGCACCGGCCCTTCGGCGAAGCTGACCCACGGCGGCGATCAGAGCTATTCGGATCTGGTGCAACCATGGATGAACAGATACACCCACGATCAGGGCCTGCTGGTGCACGTTTACACCGTGGATGAGCCGGTGGACTTCGAAAAAGTCATGGCCGCTGGCGTCGACGGTATCTTCACCAACCGCGCCAGCGAGCTGCTGAAGTTCTACAAACGCCCGGCCGCCGCCAGTGTGGATCAGGTGTTGAAGAACAACGGTTTCTGATCTGTAAATCCGCGCGTCAGTCAGTATCGCGAGCAGGCTCGCTCCCTCGGAAGTCCGGCCTGCTCGCTGCGTTTTAAGGGTGAGTTAAGTTGCGGCGATTAACCTGAACCCACTTAAACGAATCACCCAAAGGAATAACCGATGAAAACCTTGACTGCCCTGTTTACCGCTGCCGCCCTGACACTCACCGCTGGCCTGGCCCAGGCTGACGTTCGCGTTGACCAGATCCCTGAACTGGTCAAGTCCGGCAAGATCAAGTCGCTGGAATCGATGAACGCAGAAGCGCTGAAACTGCATCCGGGCGCGACCATTACCGACACCGACCTGGATAACCACTTCAATGGTTATGAGTATGAAGTTGAACTGCGTGCTGCTGATGGCAAGGAGTTCGATGTGGACTTCGATGCGACCACCGGCAAGGTGCTGAGCAACAAGCAAGACACTTGATTGGCTGATAAGACAAAGCCGCACGACTTTTGGGTTGTGCGGCTTTTTTGTGTCTGGCGTTTGACGAAACTCCGGTTTCGCCTGTGAGAACCATCCCCTCACCCCAGCCCTCCCGAAACGTCGGACCGCCCCCAAGGGGGCGAGGGGGAAAGGGAGCCGATCTTCATGCTGTTCAAACCTGAGTTCGACTCAGAACTGTCAGGTCGGCGCAACTCGAACATTCAACTCCGTCAGTCCCCTCTCCCTTTGGGAGAGGGCTAGGGTGAGGGGGAAAGGCTTCACGCGGTCGTACTGACCAACGAACCGGAAGTACCGCTGTCCGAATCCTGCAAAGCCGCCAACAACGCCGCCGTCGCCGTCTGCAACGAAGCCGACGTCGTCGCGATCTGCGATTGCGCAGCCGCAACATCCGCCGCCTTGGCATCCTGACTTTCCTGCTTGGCCTGAGCCGCCTGCAGCGCCTGCTGCTGTTCCTGCAATTGCTTTTGCAACTCGGCAATCTGCTTGCGCAGTGCTTTCACGGTATCCGATTCATCGCTGCTGGAACTGCTGTCCCCCGCCGGCGCCGCGCCACCGCCCGCCGCGACTTTGCTGGTATCGGCCTTCACACCGGTGCTGGCCGCCGCTGAGGTGGAGGTGTCGTCGGCCGTATCGGCAATCGAGGTTTTGCTGGTAGGCGTGGTAACGGTCTGATTGATCGAAACAGACGTGATGCTGACCATGGGAAATCTCCAATGCCGGTTATGGATAACCGGGCATCGGCGGCGGTCTGTACGAATTGAGATCGACTGTGTACCGACTCGGTATCCGAACCGGTACACAGTCACTGGCCGGTCAGACGCTCAGGCGAGCGGTGACGTCGTTCAGTTGGCCGGACAGGCCGTGCAGGTTCTGGCTGGCGCTTTCGGTGCGCTGCACGTTGTCGAGGTTGGTGCTGGCGATCGAGGTGATCTCGGTCAGGTTGCGCGAGATGTCTTCGGCCACCGACGTCTGCTCTTCGGCCGCCGTGGCGATCTGACGGTTCATGTCGCGAATCGCTTCCACCGCGTGGGTGATGCGCTCGAGCATGGCGCCGGCCTGGGTCACTTGCTCGACGCTTTCATCGCTGCGGGTCTGGCCGCTATCGATGGCCTGGGCCGCGTCCACCGCACCGGTCTGCACGCTGTGGATGATCTGGTTGATCTCAATGATTGACTCCGCCGTACGCTGCGCGAGGTTGCGCACCTCATCGGCGACCACCGCAAAACCACGCCCGGCCTCACCCGCGCGGGCCGCTTCGATGGCGGCGTTGAGCGCCAGCAGGTTGGTCTGCTCGGCGATCCCGCGAATCACTTCCAGCACCTTGCCGATGCGCCCGCTGTCGGCTTCCAGACGGCGGATGACCGTGGCGGTGTTGGCGATTTCACCGCGCATCTGGGTGATGCTGTGGATGGTGCTCTGCATGACCTTCTCGCCCTGCTGCGCGGACTGGTCGGCATCGTCGGCCGCACGTGCAGCGTCAGCCGCATGACGGGCGACTTCCTGGGCGGTGGCGGACATTTCGTTCATCGCCGTGGCCACCTGATCGGTGCGGCTGAACTGCTCGTTGGTGCCGCCGGCCATCACGGTGGCGATGGCGTTCAATTCGCCGCTGGCACTGTCCAGATCCTTGGCGCTGCGCTGCAGATGGTTGAAGGTTTCGGCGAGGAAATCGCGCAAGGTGTTGGCCGCTGCGGCCAGGTTACCCAGCTCGTCCTGACGGTCGCTGGACACACGCTCGACCAGACGCCCCTTGCTCAACTGGGTGACGTAGTCGATGAGTTTGCGGATCGGTTCGACCAGGTTGCGGTTGACCAGCCACAGGCTGAGCAAACCAATCAGCAGACCGGACGCGAGCATCACCAGCAGACCCAGCCACACGGTGCGATCGGCACTGGCGCTGATCTGCGCCGATTGCTCGGTGCCCTGCTTGCGCAACTCGGCGACCAGCTCGCTCATCTGATCGCTGGCGGCACGGTCGACGCCTTTGACAGCAGCGTCGCCCGCAGTCGGATCGGCACCGGCGGCGACGTAGGCATCACGGCCCTTCTGATACGCAGCGCCGAGCAAACGATGTTCTTCGCGCAGGCGTTCGATACGGGTTTTCAGCGCAGGATCGAGGCCTTTCTGGTTGGCCAGCTCACCGAGGATGCCCTGCACATCGCGCTGACGGTCTTCGAACTGGCCCCAGTACTTGGCCAGATCCGCCGGTTGCTTGCCGCGCAGCAGAACGTTTTTCCACTCCTGAACCTGCACCTTGAATTGCAGGTTGGCTTCATCGATCAGTTGTGAGGTGTGCAACGGACCTGCAATCAATTGGCTGTAGTTCTGCACGCCGTTGGACAGGAAATGAAAGCAGGCCAGCGCGATCAACAGCATCGCCAGCAGGCTGCCGCTCAGCAGGGCGAGAATTTGCGCTCTCAGGGATTTTTGCAGCATCACAGGTACTCAGGACAGGGATGAGGCACGCCCGGTAAGACGTGAATTGTTGCCGGACATCCGTGTCGGCGGACCTTGGCTCATGGCCGAAGGCGCGCAACCTAACTCATGCGTGATCGGCGTTCCAGCGCCCTTCTTGAGAAAAATCCGACCGCCGGTAACGCGTTGATTTGACATCATTTTGCTGTCACACAAGCGTCATGTGACATTGCGATGATGCGGCTCAGGTGAATCTGCAAATCCCGCGACAGACGCCTTCTCGCAGCGAGCCTTCATGAACCACAGCCTCGATATCAGTCATCGTGATCCTGACCTGTTCGGCCTGCTTTACGGCTTTCGCTTTCGCCCCGGCGAACGCGGGCGCGAGGTGGATTCGGCGACCGCCCTGCGCTGCCTGCAAGACGACAGCGAGGGCGATGAGTTTCTCTGGTTGCACCTGAACCTGGCTCATGCCGCGTGCGAGCGCTGGATGAAAAGCCATCTGCAATTGCCCGAGGAGTTTTTCGAGGCGCTGCACGAAGGTTCGCGCTCGACCCGCATCGAGCATGTCGATTCGGCGTTGCTGGCGGTGGTCAACGACGTGGTGTTTAACCTCAGCAGCATGGTGTCGTCGGACGTGTCGACGCTGTGGGTTTGCGTACGCAGCAAACTGATCGTCAGTGCGCGTCTGCAACCGCTGCATTCGGTGGACAAGCTGCGTTCTTCGGTGAAGGCCGGCGAGTGCTTTCGCTCGCCATCGGAACTGCTGGTGCACCTGCTGCGCGATCAGGGCGAAGTGCTGACGCAGATCGTGCGCAAGACCAGCATGAGCGTCGATCAGGTCGAGGACGAATTGCTGTCCTCGCGACTGTCGACCAACCGCGCCGAACTCGGCGCCAACCGGCGGGTGCTGGTGCGCCTGCAACGGCTGCTGGCGCTGGAACCGGGTTCGCTGTTGCGCCTGCTCAACCGGCCGCCACCGTGGTTGCAGAAGGAGGACGTTAAGGAGCTGCGCAAGTCCACCGAGGAGTTCGCGCTGATCATCAACGACCTGACCGCCCTCGGCGAGCGGATCAAGCTGTTGCAGGAAGAGATCGCCGCCAACCTCAATGAACAGAGCAACCGCACGCTGTTCACCCTGACCGTGGTCACGGTGCTGGCGCTGCCGATCAACATCATTGCCGGTTTCTTCGGCATGAACGTCGGCGGTGTACCGCTGGCCACTGATCCGGAGGGGTTCTGGATTCTGGTAGCGCTGGTGGCGACGTTTACCGTGATCGCCGGGCGCTGGGCGTTTCGCAAGCGCCGGGACTACTGACTTACTTTGCGAGATCGTTCCCACGCTCCGCGTGGGAATGCATCAGGTGACGCTCTGCGTCACAGGGACGCGGAGCGTCCCGGGCGGCGTTACCACGCAGAGCGTGGGAACGATCATCCGTAAGTGTGAGAGCGATCACCGCCTTCAGATCAACGGTGAAGCTAAAAACCCAAACACTGATCTGCCGCAGCCTCTCTGTAATATTTAGCAACGATCATGGGCGACACTCCTTCCCCCGTTCAGGATTGTCCGCCCATGGCTACTCCCTCCCTGACCGCCAGCCTGGCCCCCACTGCCAGTGGCAGGCCGGCGCTCGACAAAAAAACCGGCCCCTTTACTTACGTGGTGTTCTTCGCCGTGCTGGCGATGGGGATGCTGTTCACCGCCTACAGTCTGATGCATGACATGCACGAACTCGGCACGGTGGTCACCACCTGGACGCCGTTCCTGCTGCTCGGCGTGGCGCTGTTGATTGCACTGGGTTTTGAATTCGTCAACGGCTTCCACGACACCGCCAACGCCGTGGCCACGGTGATCTACACCCACTCGCTACCACCGAATGTGGCCGTGGTGTGGTCGGGATTCTTCAACTTCCTCGGAGTGCTGCTTTCGAGCGGTGCGGTAGCGTTCGGCATTATCGCCCTGCTGCCGGTGGAACTGATTCTGCAAGTGGGTTCGTCCGCCGGTTTCGCGATGATCTTCGCCCTGCTGATCGCGGCGATCCTGTGGAACCTCGGCACCTGGTGGCTGGGCCTGCCGGCCTCGTCGTCGCACACGCTGATCGGTTCGATCATCGGCGTCGGCGTGGCCAACGCGCTGATGCACGGTCGCGACGGCACCAGCGGTGTGGACTGGGCCCAGGCGACCAAGATCGGTTACGCACTGCTGCTGTCGCCGCTGGTGGGTTTCGGTTGTGCAGCGCTGTTGCTGCTGGCGTTGCGCGCGTTCGTGAAGAACCGTTCGCTGTACAAGGCACCGGAAGGCAACACCCCGCCGCCGTGGTGGATTCGTGGTTTGCTGATTCTGACCTGCACCGGCGTGTCGTTCGCTCACGGTTCCAACGACGGCCAGAAAGGCATGGGCCTGATCATGCTGATTCTGGTCGGCACCCTGCCGATGGCTTATGCGCTGAATCGCACCATGCCGGAAGAACAGTCGCTGCAATTCGCCGCCGTCGCCCAAGTGACCCAGCAAGCGCTGGTAAAAAGTGCGCCACTGCCGACACCGGCCGATCCACGCGCCGTGCTCTCGGATTACATGCGCAGCAAGCAAGCCACGCCGCAACTGATTCCTGCCCTCGCCTCCCTGACCGGGCACATCGGTGAAGAAGTCAAAGGCTACGGCTCGCTGGCGAAAGTCCCGGCCGAGGCCATGGGTAACGTGCGTAACGACATGTACCTGGCCAGCGAAACCATTCGCCTGATGGACAAGAACAAGGTCGGCAGCTTCGACGCCGACACCAGCGGCAAGCTGCAACTGTTCAAACAGCAGATCGACAACGCCACGCGGTTCATTCCGTTGTGGGTGAAGATCGCCGTGGCGATTGCCTTGGGTCTGGGCACCATGGTCGGCTGGAAGCGGATCGTGGTCACGGTCGGCGAGAAAATCGGCAAGACCCACCTGACCTACGCCCAGGGCGCCTCGGCGGAAACCGTGGCGATGCTGACCATCGGCGCCGCCGACATGTTCGGCCTGCCGGTCTCGACCACCCATGTGTTGTCCTCGGGCGTGGCCGGGACCATGGTCGCCAACGGTGGCGGCTTGCAGATGAAGACCATCCGCAATCTGCTGATGGCATGGGTGCTGACCTTGCCGGCGGCGATTGTGCTGTCGGGCAGCCTGTATTGGCTGTTTACCCAGATCTTCTGATCCAACGGAATCCCTGTGAGAGCCCTTGCTCCCACAGGGGTTTGCGGCAGTAATCACAGCGTTGAGCGAATCAAATCCCCCAGCCAATCCATGAACACCCGCACCCGCAACGGCAGATGCCGCTGCCTCGCGTACAGCAGTGAAATGCCCATCGCCGGCGCGGTGTACTGCGGCAGCACGGTGACGATCTCGCCGCTGTCCAGATAGGTGTTCATGCCGGTACGCGGCACCTGAATCAGACCAAACCCGCCAAGGCACGCCGACTCGTAGGCATCGGTGCTGTTGACCGTCACACTGCCGGCCATCGGCACCCGGTGGATCTGTCCGTCCTGCTCGTAAACAAACCCTTCCGAACGCGAACCCAGCACACCGACGTAGTGCACCAGTCGATGCTGCGCCAGATCTTCAAGGGTCTGCGGCACGCCGTAGCGCTCCAGGTACGCGGGGCTGGCGCAGTTGATCATGCTGAAGTCCCCCAGGTGCCGCGCCACCACCGATTGATCGGGCTGCGCGCCGATGCGCACCACGCAATCGAAGCCTTCGGCGAGCAGGTCGACCCGGCGATCGGTGCTGCTGATTTCCAGTTCCAGGTTCGGATGACGGGCCATGAATTCCGGCAACTTCGGCATGATCAGCCGCCGCGCCAGAATGTTCGGCATGTCAATCCGGATCCGCCCGGACAGCGACGCTTCGTCCTGACGGAACAGGTTTTCGATTTCGTCCATGTGCGACAGCAGATCCTTGCTCCGCTCATACAGCGCGAGGCCGTCCTGAGTCGCCTGGACCTTGCGCGTGGTGCGTTGCAGCAGGCGCGTGCCGAGCAGGGTTTCCAGCGCCTGCACCTGCTCGGATACCGTTGAGCGCGGCAGCCCCAAACTCTCCCCCGCCATCGTAAAACTCGACAATTCGCTGACCCGGACGAAGGTGCGCAGCAGTTCCAGTTTGTTCATGGGCCACCCATTGATTGTTCGGACAATCCGACCAGTGATTCCGGTTTCAGTCTGTTTATCACCTCATGGCGGATAAATAAACTTTGCCCCATCAACCGTCACCGCCATCGAGGAAAACCCATGAACCGCAAAATCGCATTGATCACCGGTGCCAGCCGTGGCCTCGGCAAGAACGCCGCCCTGCACCTCGCCGCGCAAGGCGTGGACATCATCGGCACCTACAACAGCCGCGCCGATGAAGCCCAGGCGCTGGTGCAGGAACTGGAAGCACTCGGCGCCAACGCCGTGATGCTGCAACTGGATGTCGGGCGCAGCGAAGGTTTTGCCGAGTTCGCCGTGCGGGTCGAGCAAGCGCTGCAACAACTTGATCGTCCGCGCTTCGATTTCCTGATCAACAACGCCGGGATTGGTGTGCATGCGTCCTTCGCCGACACCACGCCGGAACAGTTCGACCTGCTGATGAACGTGCAGTTGAAAGGGCCGTTCTTCCTGACTCAGCAACTGCTGCCGCTGATCAACGATGGCGGGCGGATCATCAACATCTCCAGCGGTCTGGCCCGTTTCACCCTGCCGGGTTATGCCGCTTACGCTGCGATGAAAGGCGCGATGGAAGTGCTGACCCGTTATCAGGCCAAGGAGCTGGGCGCGCGGCAGATCGCCGTGAATATCCTGGCACCGGGGGCCATCGAAACCGACTTCGGCGGCGGCGCGGTGCGCGACAATTCGGCACTGAACGCCATGGTCGCCAGCAACACCGCCCTGGGCCGTGCCGGGCAGCCGGATGACATTGGCGGTGCGCTGGCGCTGCTGCTGTCGCCGGGGGCGCAGTGGATCAACGGTCAGCGGATTGAAGCGTCGGGCGGGATGTTTCTCTAAACCCTGCAAAAATCCCGGACAAAAAAAATCGCAGCCCTCACAGGCGGCGATTTTTTGTTTTCAGCTCTGGCAGACGCTGCGCATCACCAGTCGCTCGCGCACCACGTCATAACCCCAGTGGTAGACGTAGGTGTACGGCAGGAAGAACAGCAGCACGCCGATGTCGAGCAGGAACGCCTGCCACAGGCTGACCGACAGCCACCAGGCAATCAGCGGCACGCCCATCACGATCAACCCGCCCTCGAACAGCACCGCGTGCGCCACTCGCACCCAGGCATTGTGGGCGATATTCCAGCGCTTGAGCATGCGGTCGAAGAAGCCGTTGAACACCACGTTCCAGCCCAGGGCCAGCATCGCGATGGCGATTGTGACGGCGCCCATTTCGACCAGCGGTTTGCCCATGATCCACGCCAACAGCGGGGTACAGATCAGGATCGCCAGCAGTTCGAAACCGATGGCCTGGAAGATACGTTCAGTGATGGATTTGTTGGCAGTCATGGCCGAAGTCCTCTGTGAAGATGGTTGCCATGATCCAGCACCACACCGATACTTCATAACCAATAACCATCGATCAAGGCGATAGTTCATGGCATCTCAGGAAGTGTTGCTGGCATTTGTCCAGGCGGCGACTCAAGGCTCGTTTTCAGCGGCGGCGCGCAAACTCGGGCGCAGTCAGTCGACGGTGAGCGCGGCGGTGGCGAGCCTTGAGATCGACTTGGATCTGATTCTGTTCGACCGCAGCAGCCGCAAACCGACCCTGACCCCGGCCGGGCACGTGATACTGCAACGGGCCGAGGCGATTCTGGCGGCCACCAGCCGCCTGGAAATGACCGCCCGGCAATTGGCTCAGGGCGTGGAGCCGAAACTCACGGTGGCGATTTCCGACACTTATCAGTCCGACCGTTTCGAAGCGGCGCTGGTGGGTTTCGAGCAGCGTTACCCGGATCTGGAGCTGGAATGCCTGATCGCCGAATGCGATGACTTGATCGAACTGGTGCAGCGCGGGCGGGCGCATCTCGCGTTCGCCGAGATGCAGGAAAACTACCCACCGGATCTGGCGAGCGCGACCGTCGCCGAGCGTACGGAAATCGCCTTGTTCGTGGGTCGTGGGCATCCGTTGGCGACTCACGACTCCATCGATCAAACGGTCCTTGAACAGCATCGCGAGCTGCGCCTGGCCACCATCGTCAATCCCTATGACAGTCGCGGCAAAGGCCGGGTGTGGTCGGCGCCGAGTTATCTGATGCTGCTGGAAATGGCCGAAAAAGGTTTCGGCTGGGCACCGCTGCCGCGCTGGCTGGTGGAGCGTTTCGGCAATGACTTGCTGGTGGAGCTGAAAGTGCGCGGCTGGCCGAAACCGGTGTTCGTCGATGCGCTGTGGTCGCGGCTGTACCCGCCGGGGCCGGCGGGGAGCTGGTTGCTGAGCAAGATGCTGGAATAGCTCAGGCCGCCTCGATCGATGCCGGGCGATTCACCTGAAAATACGCGTGCAACCCGCGCATCGTCGGCAACTCCAGCGCCTGCGCCGCGTAACACAATCCCACCCGCCGGGTCGGTGCCGGCAGGTGCAGCGCCCGCACGACGATGCGCTCATGCCCGCTGACCAGCGACTGCGGCAACATCGCCACACCGACACCTGCCGCCACCATGTGCAACGCCTGTTGCAGTGAACCGGCGTGCCCCGCCACCGCTTCCGGCGAACGCCCGTACAGCGCCATCAACCGCTGATGCGAAGGATGTTGCGGGCAGGTGATCCAGTCCTCAATCGGCGCCCAGCCCTCTTGCGCGTTGGCCATCGGATGATCGAGGGGCAGCGCCATCACATAGGATTCTTCCCACAGCGGCAGGAACAGTTCGTCCTCGCAGCACATTTCCTCGACGGCCAATCGACCATCGCCGTGACAGCCCTCCTCCAGGGTCAGCAGCAGATTGGGCAACGCCTGATGGGCCATCCGGACGAAGGCTTCGATGTGGCTGGCGGCGATGTCGCCTTCGATGCCGAGAGTCAGCGGCGCACGGTTTTCGCGGCCGCGAAACATCCGGCTCAGCGCCTCGGATTCGGCCACCATCCGCCGCGCCTGCGGGTAGAGAAGACGCGCTTCGTCGCTAACCTCCACACCACGGGGCTGACGTACGAACAGCGTCGCACCGAGTTCTTCTTCCAGCTGTTTGATGGTCACCGACAACGTGGGCTGGCTGACGAACAGCCGTTGCGCGGCGGCGGTGATGTTACGTTCCTCGAACACCGCGAGGAAGGCTTTGAGATGGCGGATATCCATAGGAGATTCCGATAGCAGACAGAGGAATAAGGCATTTTTCAGCCTCCAGCGGGCTAAATATACTGCGCCCCGAATCTGGTTATTTGTTTTTCTTATCTCAGGAGTTCAACCATGGGCAAGCCATTGATCATCATCACCGGCGCCAGCTCGGGCATCGGCGAAGCCACCGCCCGCCGCTTGAGCGCGGCCGGCCATCCGCTGCTGTTGCTGGCCCGGCGCATCGAACGCCTCGAAGCACTGGCCCTGCCGAACACCCTCAGCCGCCGCGTCGACATCACCGACCGCGCCGTGTTGCTGGCCGCTGTGGCCGAGGCGGAAGCGCAGTTCGGCCCGGCCGATGCGCTGATCAACAACGCCGGGGTGATGCTGCTGGGCGAGATGAGCAAGCAGGACCCGGCGCAGTGGGACCAGATGCTCGATATCAACGTGAGAGGTCTGCTCAACGGCGTGCACGCGGTGGTCGCCGGGATGATCGAGCGCAAGCACGGCACGATCATCAACGTCAGCTCGGTGGCCGGACGCAAGACGTTCCCGAACCATGTGGCCTATGTCGGCACCAAGTTTGCGGTGCATGGTTTGTCGGAAAACCTGCGTGAAGAGTTGTCGCCGCACAACGTACGGGTGACCACGATTGCGCCGGGTGCGGTCGAGACCGAGTTGCTGAGCCACACCACGGATGAGGCGATCAAGACCGGGTATCAAGCGTGGAAGCAGGACATGGGCGGCACGGTGCTGAGTGCCGAGGATGTGGCGACGGCGATTGCTTATGCGTATGGGCAGCCGCAGGGGGTTTGTATTCGCGAGATTGTGATGGCTGCTACTCGGCAGCAAGCCTGATCGATAGTCGCTAGCCTTACTGGCCCCATCGCTGGCAAGCCAGCTCCCACATTTAATTGTGGGAGCGGGCTTGCCCGCGAAGAGGCCAATATTGCCAACGACCAGTTCGGGTCAGTCCAATGCTTTAAGCCGCCCCTCGATAAACCGTCGCTCCGGCTCTTGCCGCGTCAACTCCAGCGCCCGCAAATAAGCCGCCCTAGCCTCCTCAACCCGTCCCAACTGCCGGCAAAACTCCGCCCGCGCCGAATGCGCCAGGTGGTAATCCTGCAAATCCCCACGCCCCAGAATCCCCTCAATCAATGTCAACCCCGCCAGCGCCCCGTCACGCTTGGCCACCGCCACCGCCCGGTTCAACTCGATCACCGGCGACGGTACCGCCCGCAGCAACACGCCATACAGCCCGACGATCTGCGCCCAGTCCGTCTCCCCTGCCGTCGGCGCTTCGGCATGTACCGCCGCTATCGCAGCCTGCAGACAGTAAGGCCCGAAGCGTCCCGTCGTCAGCGCTTTTTCCACCAATTCGCAGCCTTCGGCAATCAGCTCGGCATTCCACAATCCGCGATCCTGATCATCCAGCAGAATCAATTCCCCATCCGGCGAAGAGCGCGCCGAGCGCCGCGATTCATGCAGCAGCATCAACGCCAGCAACCCCATGACCTCTGGATCCGGCAACAACTCCAGCAACAACCGCCCGAGACGAATCGCCTCACGAGTCAAATCCTCGCGGGTCACCTGAGCGCCGCCGGATGCCGAGTAGCCTTCGTTGAACACCAGATAAATCACCCGCAACACGCTGTCGAGGCGCTCGGGCAATTCGCTGAGGGCTGGAACTTGATAAGGGATTTTCGCATCGCGAATCTTGGCCTTGGCGCGCACGATGCGCTGGGCAATCGCCGCCGGGGCCGAGAGGAATGCCCGGGCGATTTCCTCGGTGGTGAGGTCGCAGACTTCACGCAGGGTCAGCGGCACTTGCGCATCCGCCGCCAGCGCCGGGTGGCAGCAGGTGAAGATCAGGCGCAGGCGATCGTCTTCCACGTCTTCGGCGTCCCATTCGGACTGTTCCAGTTCTTCCAGTTGCGCCAGCAATAACGGCTGCGAGGCCTTGAACCGTGCGCGACGGCGCAACACGTCGATCGCCTTGAAGCGCCCGGTGGACACCAGCCAGGTCCGCGGATTGTCCGGCACGCCATCGCGCTGCCAGCGCTCGACCGCGACGAAGAACGCCTCGTGCAAGGCTTCTTCGGCGAGGTCGAAATCGCCGAGCAGGCGGATCAGGGTCGCGAGGATCCGCCGCGAGTCTTCGCGATAGACCTGCTCGACCCGCGCCCTGACCTCAGACATTCAACTGGCGCACGGGACGCACTTCGACGCTGCCGACCCGGGCCGCCGGAATGTTGCCGGCGACCTGAATCGCTTCGTTGAGATCCCGCGCATCGATCAGGTAGAAACCGGCCAACTGCTCCTTGGTCTCGGCGAACGGGCCGTCGGTGATCGACAGTTTGCCGTTGCGCATCCGTACCGTGGTGGCGGTCTGCACCGACTCCAGTGCTTCGGCGGCGACCATCCGGCCGCTGCCCTGGATCGACTCGGCGTAGGCCCAGCACTCGGCATCTTCCGGGCTGTCGGGCGACGAATGCAGCAGGCGCTCATCGCTGTAGACCAGGCATAAATACTTCATGGCGTTCTCCTGAATCGGACGGATCAACTATGGCTGAAGATCAGGGTTTCACATCGAACAGGGTCGCGCCGCTCATCGGGTCGAACGGCGCCGACCAGTGTTCATGGGCAATCTTCCACGCCCCGCTGACCTGCCGGTAGCAGGCGGTGACGCGCATCCAGCAACTCTGGGTTTCACCCTGTTCATTGGTGCCGCCGCAGTTGGCGACCCAGTGGGCGAAGGCGATGTTGTCGGCGGTCTCGATGGCGATTTCGTGGAACTCGAAAATGTGCGGGCCGGGGCACATTTGCATGCAATCCACCCAGTGCGCGCGGTAGGCCGGTTTGCCCTTGAATTGCAGGGCCTTGATCGCATCGAACGAGAGGATGTCGTCGGCGTACAGCGCCATGACTTTCTCGACGTCCTTGGTCATGACGGCTTCGCGGTAGGTGTTGATCAGGCTCTGGATCTCGCTTTGTGCGCTCATGATGTTCTCCGTAGTTTTTGTTGTGAAGACACTCTTAGTCGTTCGGCGATTGGCAGGATCGACAACCGAAACAAAAAATTTCCGGAGAAGACAAAATCGCTAGAATCCGAGGTTCATCTTTGCAGGAAAAAGGAAATTCCCGTGTCAGCCAAACTCGTACCGTACGAGAGCCTTAACGCCTTGCAGCGTCAGCAAGTCGAAGCGATTGAAATCCACGCCGAGCAGATCAAGTTCTCCGGCGATATCCACGGCGCCCTGCATACGCTGCTGTCGAAACCCGGTCCTGGCGTGAAGGGTTTTGCCCTGCTGGCAGACGATGAGCCAGTGGCGTTCCTGCTGCTCAAGCGCCCGCCGGTTCTGCCGGAATGGGCCGATGAACACAGCGCCACCCTGCATGCATTGCAGGTCGATCACCGCGCACAAGGCAAGGGCTATGGCAAGGCCTGCCTGCTGGCGTTGCCGGAAGTTGCGCGCCAGGCCTGGCCTGAAATCAAAGGACTGGAACTGTCGGTGGACGCCGACAACGACGCCGCGATTGCGCTGTACGCCAAGTACGGCTTCGTCGACAGCGGCGAAGCGTACAAGGGCCGTATCGGTTACGAGCGGCGGATGGGGCTGTTCTTCTAATCGTCGGGGGAGCAACGATGATCGATTCAATCGAAGCGCTGGAAGCCATCTACGGCTTGCCCCACGAACGGGCGGTGCGCAAACAGATCGGTTTTCTCAACGAGGACTATCAGGCGATGGTCCGGGTTTCGCCGCTGGCGATTGTAAGCTCGGTGGGTGCCGATGGCATCGACGGTTCACCGCGAGGCGACGCGCCGGGGTTTGTGCGGATCATCGACGAGCGCACTCTGGCTCTGCCGGATCGCCCCGGCAACAACCGCATCGATACCTTGCGAAACGTATTGCACGATCCGCGAGTGTCGCTGCTGTTCATCATTCCGGGGATAGGCGAGACGTTGCGGGTCAACGGCACGGCGACCATCAGCGCTGACCCCGAGTTACTGGAAAGCTTCGCGGTGAACGGCAAACCGGCGCGCACGGTGCTGCTGGTGACGGTGGAGGTGGCGTTCTTTCATTGCTCCAAGGCATTCGTGCGTTCGGATGCGTGGAATCCGCAAACTCATCTGCCACGCTCGGCGCTGCCGACGGCGGGTGCGTTTCACAAGCGGCTGAATGATGGGCAGTTTGATGCCGAGGCCTATGATCGCGAGGCCCCGGCCAGAGTGCACGACAGTCTTTATTAAGAAAACATCTCAGCCAAGCTCCTACAGATTCTGCGGAAACTATCTGTAGGAGTTAACTTAAATAAAAAGAATTTTCCTTCACCAAAAACACTCTCGCCCTTCAACAACTTGTAGGGCTCTTCTGATTCTGGATCCAAATATTGACGGAAGACTCGAGTAAAAACTAGGCTTTCTTCATGAGCGAGGTTTACAGAAAATTTAAATACACAGGACATCCAATATGGAAACCTTAATAAAAACATCAAAATCCTCAATTTCGGAGAACAACGTAACAATATTGGATGGGAAATTATCATTACCAAAAAGCTATTTACTCGATAAAGCACACTTGGAGCACACAAGCACTCTGATTGTTTCAGGCTCTTTAATTGAGGGGATCGGAACAATTCATTCTGACATCGACTGCATTATCATTTGCGAAAAACGTCCAAAAGCGCAAAACATGAAACACATCGGACATGCGTTTGTTACCGACATCAATTATCGCCACATCACTAAAGATGAAGAAGTCCACAATACAACAGACTTCTACGGTGATACCAGCATTCACATCGATGCCGACTATGTAACATACTCAGAAATAGATAATATATTTTTCAAAATTGAACAAACATTTGAAGAAATTGCCTCCGACCAACGTTTTCTTTACGCCCCTGCTTTGACGAACACAGAAAACAATGTAATCCATAGACTAATAATCGGGCATGCTCTGAATAACGATGAAAAATTCTTTAAACTTAAATCAAGAATCCCCGTAGAGAAACATATCTACTTAGCTCACCGAGAGAAACTTCCAGTATTTTATGCTTTCCAGGATGTTCAAGGTTGCTGGCAATCAGAAAATTTATGGATGGGTTGCGAGATAGCTAGAGACATGATGTTTAAAACCGCGATGAGTTTCACCTACCTTACGGGCACAACAAACAAGCATTACAAGTGGGTATACTCAAACATGTACCGCATTGAAGGATTTGATGAGATCAAGAATAAATTCTTCACACTAGCCAGACAAGGCGCCAGCACAAGAGACGAATGCAGGTCGTACATTCAAGAAACCCTCCAATATATGGATCTGCTATTTCTAGAAATTGAAAAAATTCTAAATAGCTCAAAAATTTATCCAACTGCAGAACAGTCTCTTGCCGCCCTCGACAATGAATTCAATGAGCGCAAGCAGACCACGCACAAAGTTTCAAAGTCCGAATACTATTTCAGAAAAAAATACTTTGCCGCAAAGGACACTCCGCCGCTTTTGAGTTTACTGAAAGAGTGGGAATAAAGAGCTTCTACAACACTATGCTTGTTAATTGGTGCTACTTGCTGGCGGCCCGCTTATGGAAATTTACAAAATAGCAATTCCGCTCATATTCTCTAGATTGGGCGACATGACAGCTTCATTGATCTACTTTTCCTTCGCTGGCCATTTTATTGTTGACTCACTTGATTCCGCTTCATTTGCCTTGGCATCAATATCATTTATTACTGTCATCGGTATCGGATTTTTTTCTCCAACACTGATTAAGATAGCAGGATCAAATGATCTGAACACAAACAACATAAAATCCGAAATAACAATATCACTCAGGCTTTCGATTTTATTTGGAGTCTTGATCATATGTATAATTTTTTTTGTGCACAAAATCGCACTCACGCCAATCACAAACCTAACCAACACGGAAGACATCCAAGCACTGTTGCTGATATCCCTATCAATTCCAGCCATATATCTACAGGTTACAATATTCAATTTTTTTAATGGAGTTCAAAAAACACACTATGAAGTAATTTATACGTGGACATTTAATATTTGCCTCACTTCCGCCTGCATAGTCTTGATTAACACGAACTCGGCAATCACGCTACCTGACTTCATACTCATATATTCTTGCTTACGATGTGCTTTCGCAACTCTCGCACTCTTCTACTTCAACTCTAAAATCCACCTTTACATCAACAACTCTCAAAAATCCATACAAATACCGAAAGAACAGTATCTTAAGTATATAGCTCGAGGCTTGCCAATGGCCTTATGCTTTGGAGGTGAAAGCTTTCTATTTTTCATCTTATCATTCATTTCAAAAAACTTAGGTGAAAACAATTTATCCGCCTACCAAGCATCACTACACTTTATAAGCATCATATATATGATATCAATTGGAATAGGGAATGCGACGGGGCTTATCGCCGCCCGTCACTTTACCAGGAGGGATT
The DNA here is from genome assembly GCF_052045815.1 of Pseudomonas sp. 22085. Classification (NCBI taxonomy): domain Bacteria; kingdom Pseudomonadati; phylum Pseudomonadota; class Gammaproteobacteria; order Pseudomonadales; family Pseudomonadaceae; genus Pseudomonas; species Pseudomonas sp. 22085. Next base: position 11,187 of record NZ_JBQEQA010000019.1, on the reverse strand, counting down.
TAGGTTCACTAAAAAAAACTTATATCCAAGGTCTAAAATCAGGCCTGTTAACACTAGCGCCCTTTTTGCTAGCCAGTGTCCTTTGGAAAGAAAACATTTCCATGACCTATACATCAGATTCAACGATCAGGAAACTAATTGAAACCAATACTCTTTACTCGATTCCTTTTTTAACTTTTGAGTTCGTCTATGTTTTAACCAGGACGATTTTGAGAAGCATGGACGATTTCTGGGCTCCCACACTTTTAACCATTCTGACGTTGAACATTTTTGGCATCGCCCTTTGCGCAATTCTTCTAAATTTTTACCGCAACATACATTCTATATTTATAACCTTAACAATCTGTTCATTCATTCTGATGCTGACAATGTTTTGGCGATTAACATTTTTATTGAAAATACACAGCAGCCAGCCAATAGGTAAACTTTAGATACTTGATCGCGTTTTTACTAATTGACAACGCAAGTTAAAACACCTAACCGATTGCATTTTCGTGAGACTCCAAACATGAATCATGCTAGCGCGTTACCTTTGTTCTACAACTCGCACTTAAATTCCACGACCATTATTAGCGAACATCACGCATGGAGAACTCTGACCGGTTTACAAACCAGTGATTATTACGCTTACCGCAAAGCGCTAATGAGCGGGTGCCATCTCCAGAGAGCCTCCTTTGAACTCCGCCATCCGGAAGTCATGGTTTGCGACTTGAGCAACCTCGACCCAATTTATGATGGCATGTCAGACGAAGAGGTAATACGAATATGGGAGTACTTAAACTCAAGGACAACCCAATTACAATCATCTGACATTTGCAAGATAAAGGGAGATGGTCTCTCACCAGAACTAGCCGTTTCAGGACCTTCCAAAACCAAACTATTAGATTTCAAGAGCGACCTGATTAAAGAAGCACTCGCGACATCCCACCAGCCCTTCTCCTGCGTAAAGCCAACGAATAGGGGCCTTACAAAAACCAGACTGCTAATAGATACTGATAATGAAACCTTGGATTTCCACAATAAATTCTGCGCTTTCTACAGCAAATACATTTCTTATGAACACTGGGATAGCAGTCTTGCTCTCAATACCAGATACATCTATGACGACCACTCTATCTGGCTGAAAATCAAAAACATATCAAAAAATAAGCTCTTTTTATTGTCAGCCGGCCTACCGCTTGCACTTGGATATTTGGCAGCTACCAAAGATACAGATATATTTTTCTCTGAAATTCATCGCCAAAATGACCCGAGCCTTTTAACTAGAGATGAAAATTTTCTAGACATATTCCCTCATACAACTTCGTCGAATGATTCATGGCTGATTATAGACAAGGCCTATACCGGTGGAAGCCTCAGGCAAGCGGCGAACATGATCAGAAAGAAACTTGGTTATAATTTCGAAGTTAAAACACTAGCACTTTTCCCCAAAACGTTCAGCGCCTTTATGAGTGCAGACTACGCCGTTTACGCAGGAAAACTATTCGACGTAAAAGTCTACGCATCTAAACTCAACCGGAAAAACTGGCATACGCAATTAATATCTGAGAAGTCGGTATGAGAGCTCTATTCAAGCGCGAATACATTCCAGAACTGGAAGTAAGTCTTTATGAAGCCAGAAAGCAGTTGCGGCGCTATTGGGCCGGCACATTGTCCAGCCTTCCAGATTTTAACAAAACCAATGCAGACCAGCATTTCAACCAAACACAATACGACATAGATTGCCAGAACATACTCTTTAGTTGCCTGTCAAAATCTCGTATCAAAATGACAATTTACTCAGAAGAAAGCACTTCACCAATAAAACTTGGAGACCAAGGTGACCTTTACGCTCTTATTGACCCCCTAGATGGCACACACAATGCGCTTATGGGTTTCCCGAACTACACATCTAGTGTTGCCATCTATCATGGTAATGAGTACGTATTTGGATGGATTTACGACATCTCTAGAGATTTAGTCTATACCGCTTCACTTGGTGAAGGAGCGTATCTTCAGTCCGCAATAATTGTAAAACGGTTAAACACAAGAAAAACCGAATCATTAGAACAAATGCGACTTTCATTTCACCGTCCTCGTGGCAGTAAAGAAAGACATAAAATAGAACGGCTTTTATGGTCAGCGGACAAAGTTCGTGTTTACTCTTGCTCTTCGCTGGAAATCTGCCTGATTGCTGCTGGGGTTCTTGATGCGTTTATTGATATCGGCTCACCTGGACATGAGAGAAGCTGTGATATTGCGGCGGCAGAACTTATTTTGAGAGAGTCAGGCGGAGCATTATTCGATGAAAAAGGTCACTCAAGGCATTGCTTACCGCCATCCATAGAAGCCCTGAAGGATAATGGAACATTGATTGCTTTATCTTCAGAAGATCTAATAAAAATATTTTTGTAGTGCAATTAACTGGAAGCCGAATCATGCTATTCGATACAGTAAAATTGAAACTCGCCCTACTGGCTAACGGCGTTAATTTCAGCCGGGATTTCTTAGAGCATTTCCAAACAGAGGTGAATCATATTGAAAAAAGACGTGCATACGGAACAGGTGACAGCGTCATAATCAACCCAACGATCCGAACCCCACAAGAAATTGTTCTTGATGGCGATATCATTACTGCCGCCAACTACAACCCACACTCAAAATACAAAATCATCTTAGAGCGAAACGCTCCCGCACTAAGCCACAATAAAAACATCATTAAAATTACTTTTCCAGCCAGGCCTAAATCTTACGGAAAAATTTTAAGTAATGGCGAGTTATTTGAAAAACATCTGACTATATACGGAAACTCTACGCTTGGAATTTTCTCCCCCGGCCATTGCTACTACTTCAATGACGGTCATGAATGTAAATTTTGCTCTCTGGGTTCAGCTCGAGAAAGCCTGTCAGATCATAGAATGCGAATTAAAGGTGACATTGCTGGAGAAGCAGTAGCGATGGCTGTCAAAGATGAGAGTAGCCGATACCGTAGGGTATTATTAAACGGAGGTACAATCCGTAACTACGACAAAGGGTATGGGATGCATATCGATTTGCTGAATAGAGTAAAAGAAAAGAATGCGCATAACCACTTGGACTACCACTTGATTTCTATGCCGCCCAAAGACTTCCGACTTTTCGAAAAATTCAAGACTGTCGGCAATAATATGTCAATGAGCTTGGAAGTATTCGACCCTGGCCTTTTTTCAGAAGTGTGCCCAGGCAAATCTCGTGACTACACTCGGGATCGGTTCCTCGAAGCTTTTGAAGCCGCTGTAGAAACTCTCGGGCGCGGCAACGTATATGCCGGATTCGTTGCCGGAATGGAGCCATTAGAGTCAATCATAGAGGGTATCGAATACTTTGGTCAGATGGGCGTAGTTCCAGCAGTGGCAGCATTTCACCCAGATGCTGGCTCGCAATACAGTGCGAGAGAACGACCTTCCGTAGAATTTCTGAGTGCAATTGGTAAAAAGATGTCAGAAATTTATCAAAGAGAAGGATTTCGACCATTGATAGAGGGTAGCGGTAGAAACTCTCTAGATACTGAGGCTTACCTAGGAGCTTTCGCATGAACTACACCTCTGAGCAAGGAATATTTATCACATTTGAAGGAACGGATGGTGCAGGAAAGTCGACTATCGCAAGAGCAACATACGAAATCCTCTCACAATCGAATATAGATTTGCACTACGTCGACAAAAACCGCCCACCCGTTTCTTCAGGATATACCGAATTCCACATGTCACGACTCCGGGAAGTTCTTTGGGACTATCCGGACAACGCACCTCTTGAGCAATTAGGCGACAAACACTGGATGAGCCTTATAACCGCATGGTTTCAAGCGACAGACCATGCTGCTATATCTCCGATAGTTAGCTCTGGCAAAAATTGCATCGCAGATGGCTGGTACCACAAATACCTAGCGCGCTTCTTGCTTAAAAGTATAGATTTAGCAGAAGAAGCCCTAACAGTATTCTCAACAATTAGAAAGCCAGACTTCGTGATTTTTCTCGATGTTGACCCGGCTCTCGCGGCACAAAGAAAGGGATCGTTCCGTCTTAGCGAGAGCGGAGCTTATGACGGTGGCAATGAGGATCGCCTTAAAAGTTTCATTGCATATCAGAACCGAGTCCGATCCAGTTATGAGCGCTGTGGTTTGGCAAATTGGGTGGTGATTGACACCACCGATTTAAGTGAAGAGGCAGTACTTGATAGAGCGGTAGGCGCGGTACAAAAAATCCTCATTAAAAACTAGAAATCCCGCCTGCCCGGGTGAGTGCATGACACGTACAAATGAGTAACCAATCTCCCACAGGGGTTTAGCGTTAGCTCACAGAGTGAAGATCATCTCGTGCCACGCCATCCCGCCGTGGTCGGACTCGGACGGTTTGATGTAGGCAAAACCGAATCCGGCGTACAGCGGGATGTGCCGCTCCTTGCACATCAGGTGAATCGTCGCCTTGCCCTGCTCGCGCATGCGTTCGATGAATTCGCCCAGCAGACGCTTGGCCACGCCCAGCCCCTGATAATCCGGGTGCACCACCACCGACATGATCACCACGTTCGGCCCCGCCGGGTCGTGGCCGATCAGTTCCTTGAACGCTTCATCGGACATCTGCACGTCAAACGCTGCGCCGGAGTTGATGAAGCCGGCCACCTGCCCGTCCACCTCGGCGACGATGAAACCGTCCGGCCAGGTGGCGATGCGCGTGGCGATCTTCTCGCGGGTCGCGGCTTCGTCACCCTCATAGGCGAGGGTTTCGATGGCGTAGCAGCGGTCCAGGTCGGCGGCGGTGACGTGGCGGATGAGGGTGTTCATGGCGGCTCGAAATCAGAGGAAACAAGGCCGCCAAGGATAAAGGAATAAGGTGTTCATATCGATCCGCACGGGGGGCGTAAAGCCTGCGTATAAGCGCTTTTCTTCGGATTCGGGACGGTCTATTTCTGAGCCCTGACTCTTATCACCCGAGGAGGGAACCGTTTATGAGCAGCGTGGAAATCGGTTTGTTGATGGTGTTGGGCATCAGCTTCTTCGGCTTTATTACTCTGGGCATCGACCTGTTGCGGGCACGACGGATCAAGGGCAAATAAAGCCTGACCGGCAGCGCGAAGCGGGTTCGCGCTGCCGGTCAGCAATCAGGTTTTCTTTTCCACCGGGACGCAGATTTCCAGCTTGCCGGTATTGGTTTTTGGATTGAAATCGGCGCTGTAGCGTTCCAGCTCCGGGGCGTTGAGCCCTTTGTATTCGGAATTCGGCAGCCAGGTGTTGTAGATGTAGTCAATGGTCTGCGGCAGCTGATCCAGCGAACCCTTGTGTTCGAACACCGCGTACTGGCGCGGGAGGATTTCGATCCACGGATACTTTTCCTGCGGGAAGTCGTCCAGCTTGCGGATTTCGACTCCGGCCATGTAATCGAAACCGCCATTGCCGTCGAAATTGCTGCAGACACCGTAAGTCACTTCGCTCTTCTGCCCCGGAATATGCCCGATGTGCGGGATGAGTTTTTCCCACAGTGCAGAGATGTCCCGAACGGTCTCTTTGGTGAAGCGATCGCGAAATCCTGCAATCAGCAGGAAGTGTCCATGTTCGAAGCGAGGTTCAGCCACTTCGACGCGTTTTTGCTCATCCATGACTCGACTCCTTGAACGAAAAAAGTGGGTTCGGCTGGGAGTATAGAAGCCAAACCCGATTCGCACATTTACAGCGTATGCAGGGCCTCGGCGGCGCCCGAGGCGACGAATTCGTTATAGCCGGATACGATCACGTAGACCGCGAAATAGCAGAAGATCGCTGCAGATGCCATGTAGGAATAGCGCAACAGTTTGTCGCCCAGCAACTTGCCGCCATGGCTCGCGGCGAAGCACAAGCCTGCCGACCACAACAGCCCGGCGCACAGGAAACCGCCGAGAAACAGCGCCGAACTCAAAGGACCGCCGCCACCGGAGCGGGCGATCAACGTGCCGCCCACGGCCGCGAACCAGAGGATGGCGCTGGGTGACGACATGGCGAGAAAAATCCCACGGAAGAATTCCTTGCGATGGGAGTTCTGGTCCACTTCGGCGGTCGCCGCCAATTGCGCTTCGTGATGGATCGCCGAATAGATCATCTTCGCCGCGAAGTAGATCAACAGTGCCGAACCGCCGATCCACAACACCCAGCGCACGGTTTCGTATTGCAGCAGAACGGTCATTCCGGCCAGCGCCAGCACCGCGTAGATCAGGTCGCCGACGCAGGTGCCGAGCCCCAGTGCGAAGCCCTGAAAATAGCCGCGCTGCATCGCCAGGGTGATCATCGCGATGTTGGCCACGCCGATGTCCAGGCACAGCGAAAGGCTCAGCAAGAAGCCGCTGGTGAATTCCATTAACCGATTTCCTTGGGAAAAATTTGTTTACAAAGGCGCTGGACAGTCTGCCATCGCTGCCCTTATCGTCCGCCACAGGTCACCGCAGTGACCAGCGTCGCTCGGACGGTTCCGGGCGCTTACGTTATCCGAGGCAACAATGGCTGAACAAGGTTCGCCGCGCCGCTTTGCGCGCATTGATCGACTCCCCCCTTACGTTTTCAACATCACCGCCGAGCTGAAGATGGCCGCCCGACGTCGCGGCGAAGACATCATCGACTTGAGCATGGGCAACCCCGACGGCGCCACGCCGCCGCACATCGTTGAAAAACTGGTGCAGGTTGCACAGCGCGAAGACACCCACGGTTACTCCACGTCCAAGGGCATTCCGCGCCTGCGCCGGGCGATTTCCAACTGGTACAAGGAACGCTACGAGGTCGAGATCGACCCGGAAAGCGAAGCCATCGTCACCATCGGTTCCAAGGAAGGCCTGGCGCACCTGATGCTGGCGACCCTGGATCAGGGCGACACCGTGCTGGTGCCGAACCCCAGCTACCCGATTCACATCTACGGTGCCGTGATTGCCGGCGCCCAGGTGCGGTCGGTGCCGCTGGTGCCGGGTGTGGACTTCTTCGCCGAGCTGGAACGGGCGATTCGCGGCTCGATCCCGAAACCGAAGATGATGATCCTCGGCTTCCCGTCGAACCCGACCGCGCAGTGCGTGGAGCTGGACTTCTTCGAACGGGTGATCGCCCTCGCCAAACAGTACGACGTGCTGGTGGTGCACGACCTGGCTTACGCCGACATCGTCTACGACGGCTGGAAAGCCCCGTCGATCATGCAGGTGCCGGGCGCCAAGGACATTGCGGTGGAGTTCTTCACCCTGTCCAAGAGCTACAACATGGCGGGCTGGCGCATCGGTTTCATGGTCGGCAACCCGGAACTGGTCAGCGCCCTGGCGCGGATCAAGAGCTACCACGACTACGGCACCTTCACCCCGCTGCAGGTAGCCGCGATTGCTGCGCTGGAAGGTGATCAGCAATGCGTGCGCGACATCGCCGAACAGTATCGCCAGCGCCGCAACGTGCTGGTCAAAGGCCTGCATGAACTGGGCTGGATGGTCGAGAACCCGAAAGCTTCGATGTACGTCTGGGCGAAGATTCCCGACGCCTACGCGCACCTCGGTTCGCTGGAATTCGCCAAGAAGCTGCTGGCCGAGGCCAAGGTCTGCGTCTCGCCGGGTGTCGGTTTTGGTGAGTACGGCGACGATCACGTGCGCTTCGCATTGATCGAAAACCAGGACCGGATTCGCCAGGCGGTACGCGGGATTCGCGGGATGTTCCGGGCGGATGGCCTGGGCACTAAGTAACTGCCTCCTCCCCACCTGATCGTTCCCACGCTCCGCGTGGGAATGCAGCCCGGGACGCTCCGCGTCCCTGCCGAAAGCGGACGCAGAGCGTCCATTGAGGCATTCCCACGCGGAGCGTGGGAACGATCACTCGCGAATTGCACCCACAAAAAAACCGCATCGCTGCGGTTTTTTTGTGTCTTGCGTTCGACGTTAAACGAACAGCGACAACAACAGAATAAAGCCCAGCCCCACCACCGACAGGATGGTTTCCATCGCCGTCCAGGTCTTGAAGGTCTCGGCCACGGTCATGTTGAAGTACTGCTTCACCAGCCAGAAACCGGCGTCGTTGACGTGGGACAGGATCAGCGAACCGGCACCGGTGGCCAGCACCAGCAGCTCACGGTTCACGCCCGGGATCATCCCCACCACCGGCACCACGATGCCCGCGCCAGTGATGGTCGCCACAGTAGCCGAGCCCGTCGCGATGCGGATCACCGCCGCCACCAGCCACGCCAGCAGGATCGGCGAGATCTGCGCGCTGACCGCCATGTGGCCGATCACGTCGCCCACGCCGCTGGTCACCAGCATCTGCTTGAAGCCACCGCCGGCACCGATGATCAGGATGATCGCGGCAGTCGGCGCCAGGCTCGCGTCCAGCCATTTGAGCATCTGCTGAGAACCGATGCCCTGCTTGTGACCGAAGGTGTACAGCGACAGCAGCAATGCCAGCAGCAGTGCCGAGATCGGGTGACCGATCATGTCCATCCAGGTGCGGAAGAAATGACCGTCCGGCAGGGCCACATCAGCGAAGGTTTTCAGCAGCATCAGGAACACCGGCAGCAGCACGGTGACCAGGGTGATGCTGAAGCTCGGCAGGTTGGCCGAATCGTTTTCACGGGCCAGTTGATCGACCAGTTCCTGGTTCGGGGTACCTGGGATGTGCTTGGCGATGAACGTACCGAAGATCGGACCGGCGATGATGGCGGTCGGCAGCGCGACGATCAGACCGTAGAGAATGGTCTTGCCGATGTCGGCACCGAACACGCCGATGGCCAGCAGCGGACCCGGGTGCGGCGGCACCAGGCCGTGCACGGCGGACAGGCCGGCGAGCAGCGGGATACCGATCTTGATGATCGACACACCGGTGCGGCGAGCGACGATGAACACCAGCGGAATCAGCAGCACGAAGCCGATTTCGAAGAACAGCGGAATGCCCACCAGGAACGCGGCGAACATCATCGCCCACTGCACCTTGTCCTTGCCGAACGCGCGGATCAGGGTCTGGGCGATCTGATCGGCACCACCGGATTCGGCCATCATCTTGCCGAGCATCGTGCCCAGGGCGAGGATGATGCCGACAAAACCGAGCACGCCACCGAAGCCGTCTTGGAACGCCTTGATGATGGTGCCGATCGGCATGCCGGACGTCAGGCCGAGGAACGCGGCGGCGATGGTCAGGGCAATGAAGGGGTGAATCTTGAACTTGGTGATCAGGACGATGAGTCCGATCACCGTAACCACTGCATCGAACAGCAGGTAGGCGTCATGGGACATGCCAAACATGAGGGGGTGTCTCCTGGTTTGTTGTTGTTATTAAAGCGGGTTAATCAGAAGTCGAAAGGACAGCGCTGTCTTCACAATCACACTCATACCGCCTGTTTCAGGCCATGGGCCTGCCACCAGACGTGGGCTTGCGCCGCCAGTTCTTCAACGCTGTGGATCGAAGCATTCAGGGCTAGGGTCAACGGCTCGCCCTTGGGCGACTCGAGAGTGGCGAACTGGCTTTCGATCAGGGTGGCCGGCATGAAGTGGCCCGGACGGTGGGACACACGTTCGGCGGCCACTTCAGGCGTCAATTCGAGGAACACGAAGCCCAGGCCCGGCAAGGCGCTGCGCAGCACTTCGCGATAACTGTGCTTGAGGGCCGAGCAAGTCAGCACCGGGCGCTCGCCCAGGGCATCGACGCGACGCAGTTCATCGCACAGGCTGTCGAGCCAGCCGGCACGGTCTTCGTCGTTCAGGGGGATCCCCGCGCTCATCTTTTCGATGTTCGCGGCCGGATGGAAAGTATCGCCTTCAATGGCAGTGGCGCCGCTCAATTGGCACAGGGCCTCGCTGACGCACGTCTTGCCGCAACCGGCAACGCCCATGATGACCAGGGCGGTGATGGGATGATTCATGTAACACCTCAGCGCGCAGACAGCGCTACCTTTGCTAGCTATGACTCTAGTGCACAGGCAGAAGTTGCCGACGCCTTCTTGTCGTTTTTTTGGGTTGCAGCAGGTTTTGTCCGTACGCCAAAAAGCGAGGATCAGGCAGGACCTCGCTTACGCATTTGCAGCTGCATAAGGACAGCGCTACCTTAGTGCCTTGATTTTTGTTTGGCAAGCCGCCCGATGACCACCCCTAAAAACGATAAAAACACCCGCACCACCGGCCGTCCCACCCTTAATGAAGTCGCCCGTCTGGCCGGCGTCAGCCCGATTACCGCCTCCCGCGCCCTGCGTGGGGTCAGCACGGTTGCCACCGAGCTTGTGGAAAAAGTCCAGAAAGCCGCGCTGGAACTCAACTATGTGGTCAACCCCGCCGCCCGCGCCCTGGCCTCGGCCCAGAGCCATTCGGTGGTGGTTCTGGTGCCTTCGCTGTCCAACCTGCTGTTCATCGACACCCTGGAAGCCATTCATCGGGTACTGACGCCCAAAGGCTTCGAAGTGCTGATCGGCAACTTCCACTATTCGCGCGATGAAGAAGAAAACCTGCTGCGCAACTACATGGCCTATCAGCCACGCGGTTTGCTGCTGACCGGCTTCGACCGCACCGAAAGCTCGCGACGGATGATCGAGGCCAGCAACATTCCCTGCGTGTACATGATGGAACTGGACAGCGCCGCCGGGGTGAACTGCGTCGGTTTCTCGCAGCTCAGCGCCGGGGAAACGGCTGCCGAACATTTGCTGTCCCGTGGCCGCAAGCGTCTGGCTTACATTGGCGCACAGCTTGATCAGCGCACCCTGCTGCGCGGTGAAGGCTTTCGCAAGGCGTTGCAGAAGGCCGGCCGTTACGACCCGGATCTGGAGGTGCTGACCCCGCGCTCATCGTCCGTGGGCCTGGGTGGCGAGTTGTTCCTGCAATTGCTGGCGGCGCATCCGGATGTCGATGCGATCTTCTTCGGCAACGATGACCTGGCTCAGGGGGCCTTGCTCGAAGCGCTGCGCAACGGGATCAGGATCCCCGAGCAAGTGGCGATCCTCGGCTTCAACGACCTGCCGATGTCCGAGCACATGGTGCCGCGCCTGAGCAGCATCAATACGCCCCGCGAAGCGATCGGCAAGCGTGCGGCGGAGCAGATGCTGACGCTGATGGCCGGCAACAGCGTGGCGCGGCCGGTCGAGGATATGGGCTTCGAATTGAAAATCCGCGAAAGTACATAATCCCGAAATTCCTGTGGGAGCTGGCTTGCCAGCGATGGCGTCAGGTCAGTCAATAAATTTTGGACTGGACCACCGCTATCGCTGG